>CALXCD010000052.1 GCA_944386715.1 uncultured Clostridia bacterium | reverse complement strand
ATAAAAATATTCTATCAAATTGGTATCTCTTATTCAATTTTTTTATCAAATTTTCCCTACTAAAAGTTTATACTAACGCATATGGATTAATGAAAAGGGAGTTATTTCATGCGAAAAACTCCCTTTTTTGTAACTCAATTTGTAAGTTTAATGGTAACAGTTTCAATTTTATACATCTTCTCTTACAATGAGGTCATCATTGGCAGGTCCTGTCCCTAAATACTTAACTGGTATGTTTGAAGTTTCTTCTATAATTTTTACGAATTTCTTAGCCAATTCCGGCAAGTCATCATAAGTTTTACAAGAAGAATCAATGGTCCAACCACCATTTAAAGTTTTGTAAATAGGTTTAGGAACTTCATGAGTGAGCTCAATGTTGTCAGGATAAAAATGAATGATATTTCCCTGATAAGAGTATCCGACACAGATTTTTACATATCCAATACGATTGCCAATTTCTCCTAATGTATCCAGATGATTGATACATAAGTAGTCAATTCCACAGGTATATTTTGCTGAACGCAAAATAACTGCATCCATCCATCCACATCTACGGGGTCTTTTTGTTGTTGTACCATATTCATGACCAAGTTCACGAATAATGTCACCTTCTAAAGGTTTAGTGTATTCCATAACATTTCCATTGCTATCGATAGATACAGGAAGTTCTGTTGGGAATGGACCATTTCCGACACGGCTGTTATAAGCTTTATCAATACCAATAACAGTTTTTAATGCCTGTGGTGGCAAAGCAGCACCGCAGAGAGTTCCAGCTGTGACTGGATTTGAACTTGTAACCATAGGATAATCTCCATGGTCTAAATCCAGTCTAAAAGCCTGTGCTCCTTCGACGACAATTTTTTTCCTATTTAGGATATTGTCGGTAATAATTGGTGCAATGTCTGTGATGCATGGTTTAAGTTTCAAACCAATGGACTGACAATGATTTGCCAAATTGTTAACATCTACAATGCATTCGTTCATTCCATTTTTCTGAAATGCCTGATTATGAAGTTTAGTAGCTTCTGTAATCTTCTTTTTAAGCTCAGCTTTAGGAAAAAGAAGGTCATACATTCTGATGCCAATTCTGTTATCTTTGTCAGAATAACAGGGACCAATACCACGTTTGGTTGTACCAACAGGGTGTTCCTTCATTTTCTCATGTAATTCATCTAAATCTTTGTGATAAGGAAGAATCACATGAGTTCGACCACTAATTTTAAGTCTGTTCTTAACATCTGGAATACCACAGTTTTCCAGCATTGTTATTTCAGAACATAGTACATCAGGGTCAACAACAGTACCAGGTCCAATGATACATGTAGTCTGCGAGTAAACGATACCACCAGGAACCAAATGTAAAGCTAATTTTGTACCTTTGTATATTACGGTATGACCTGCATTGGCTCCGCCTGTGGCCCGAATGACAAGGTTAGCATCTTTTGCTTCTCTTGCAGCGATTTTGCCTTTACCTTCATCGCCCCATTTTGTTCCTACAATAACTGTTACACATTTGTCCATCATGTACACTCCTTTTGAATATAAGAAATACTTATTTATAATGAGTTACCATAAAAACTTACAAAAAAGAGTACAACATGGAAACATAAAAAAAGCAAGAAAAATAATACCTATAAATAAGGATAGGTATTATTAGCATAAATGTTATAAAAACTTTCCAATAAAAATCTTCTTAATGTGGCATAATTTTTTCTAGTCCACCCATATAAGGTCTTAAAACTTCAGGGATAATAACACTACCATCTGGTTGATAATTATTTTCTACAATGGAAATTAGCATACGAGGTGGAGCAACAACAGTATTATTTAGAGTATGTGCAAAATAGTTTCCATTTTCTCCTTTTATTCGAATTCCAAGCCTTCTTGCTTGTGCATCTGTTAAATTAGAACAACTTCCTACTTCAAAATATTTTTGTTGTCTAGGACTCCATGCTTCTACATCACAAGATTTGGCTTTTAAATCAGCTAAATCACCACTGCAACATTCTAAAGTCCTAACAGGAATATTCATACTTCTAAAAAATTCAACAGTGTATGACCACATTTTTTCATACCAATTCCAGCTATCTTCTGGTTCGCAAACTACTATCATTTCTTGTTTTTCAAATTGGTGAATTCTATATACTCCACGTTCTTCTATACCATGTGCACCTTTTTCTTTTCTAAAACAAGGAGAATAAGATGTCATTGTATATGGCATTTCTTCTTTTTTTAGAATTTGGTCTTTGAATTTGCCAATCATAGAGTGTTCACTTGTACCAATTAAATATAAGTCTTCTCCTTCAATTTTATACATCATGGCATCCATTTCTTCAAAACTCATAACACCAGTAACAACGTCACTTCTTATCATAAATGGGGGAATACAATAAGTAAATCCTTTATTAATCATAAAATCTCTAGCATAAGTTAAAACTGCAGAATGTAATCTGGCTACATCACCCATTAGATAATAAAAACCATTTCCACTGACACGTCTTGCACTGTCTAAATCTAATCCGCCTAGAGATTCTAAAATTTCACCATGGAAAGGAATTTCATAGTCAGGAACAATAGGTTCTCCAAACTTTTGGTTTTCTACATTTTCGCTGTCATCTTTTCCAATAGGTACAGATTCATGCATGATATTTGGAATTTTCATCATTCTTGTTTTGATTTCTTCAGCATATTGCATTTCAAGAGCTTCATTTTTGGATAATTTTTCATTAATTTCTTGTACTTGTTTTTTGATATTTTCAGCTTCTTCTTTTTTTCCAGATTGCATTAAGTTACCGATTTGACTACTTAACGTTTTTCTTTGAGCTCTTAAATTATCTCCATTTAATTTGGCTTCTCTGTTTTTTTGGTCAAGACTTATGATTTCATCTACTAAAATTAATTTATGGTCTTGAAATTTTCTTTTTATGTTTTCTTTTACTATTTCAGGGTTTTCTCTTAAAAATTTAATATCTATCATTTTTTAACATCTCCTTTAATATTTAAGATAGAGCTATTATACAATATTTTCTAATAAATGGCAATAAATTGGGTAAAATAAAAATAGTAATATATTAAAATTTGTTATAATTCACAGCTGTTTTATATCATATTAGAAAAGCCTGTTCTATAGATATTTTAAATCAAAACATAGCTGGGGCGTAACAATCCGGGTCTTGATTTTCAAATATCTATAGAGCAGGCTTTTGTCAATTATTAATTTATTTACTATGAGTGAAATTACAATCAGGGTCTTTGTCTACAAATATTAATATATCAACTGTGAATGTAAAAAAATTTATTCTAATGAAATTGCTTGGAGGAATCATAAAAGATGATAGTGGAAGTAATAAAATTTTTAGTGTATTCTGGCTTAATTGTTGTCATTTCTAAATATATTTTAGTTACGACTTTACGAAAACTAGCAGAAAATTTGAATTTGAAACCTAAAACAGTAGGAAATGTGGCAGGATTAGCTACTTCTATGCCAGAATTATTAACTGTAACGGCTTCTAGTTTTAATGGATTGATGGGGGCTAGTATTGTTAATATCTTGAGTTCTAATATTATTAATTTCATACAGTATTTGGCATCTATCTATGGGAATAAAAATCAGAAAAGCTTTCAAAATAAAGCTATAAAAATAGATTTATTATTGGTGGGAATTACAATTGTAATACCAATAGTATTTATCTTATTAGATTGGGAGATAAATATTGTAGTAGTTCCTATTTTTGTGATTTTATATTTTATATTTCGATTTTTTAACCATCATGCACATAAACTGTATTTGAAAGAACAAGAAATAGTATTGGAAAAGCAAATAGAAGAAGAGGAAAAAAAGGAAAAGGAAAATAAAAAGAAAACAATGAGATATGTGTTATATTTAATGATAACGGGAATATTATTATTTATAATAGGAGATGTATTGGGAAAAACATTGGAAAATTTATGTGATAGATTTGGTATTCCGCAATTTATTATTGGAATTTTATTAGGATTTATTACAAGTGTACCAGAATTAATTACCTTTTTCGAAGCACAAAAACATTATAAAACACAAAAAGTAGATGATATCTTGGGGGTAGTAGAAGCAACAAATAATTTACTAACTTCTAATGTTTTGAATTTATTCATTATTCAATCTATTGGAATTATGATATTTACTTGTTAGTATAAACTTTTAGTAGGGAAAATTTAATAAAAAAATTGAATAAGAGATACCGATTTGATAGAATATTTTTA
>CALXCD010000051.1 GCA_944386715.1 uncultured Clostridia bacterium | reverse complement strand
AAAAAAATTGACAAAAAAATTAAGCATTTTTAATGCTTACAGAATTTTTGCTTATGAAAAAGTGTTTAAAACCCGAGTTAATTCTAGTAAAATTATAAAATTGGAATAAAACTTCGAAAATTGGTTAAAATGTATTGACAGATGACAGGAAAATATGCTAATATTAGTACTGTCGTTATGATATGGAGAGGTGGTCGAGTTGGTTTATGGCACCAGTCTTGAAAATTGGCGTGCGTTAATAGCGTACCGTGGGTTCGAATCCCACCCTCTCCGCCAAACAATGAAGGTTAGATATCCATACAAAAATATCTAACTTTTCATTTATCAAATGGAGATGTACCCAAGTGGTGAAGGGGACTGTTTGCTAAACAGTTAGGTCCCGAAAGGGGCGCGGAGGTTCGAACCCTCTCATCTCCGCCAAAAAATGATATAAAGTAAATTTTTATTTTATATCATTTTTTTTGACTAAAATAAAAAATTAAACATTTTTCATACATGAAAAGAGATAAAATAACATGAATTAAGATAAGATATATATTGCCAAAATATCGTGATTTTAAAAATTACGATATTTATTGTAAAATAAATACGATTTTGATATAATATATATGTATAAAAAAGAGGTAAGAGGTGTAATAATGCCAGGAGAATTAAAAAAGTATTTTTGGGATACTAAATTCGAGGAATTAGATATAAAAAAAAATAAAAGATATATAATATCAAGATTATATTGTTATGGGGATTTAAAAGCAATAAAATGGATAAAAAAAACATACAGCAAAGAAGATATAAAAGAAGTAGCAATAAAAAGTAGAGATTTAAAACCATTAGTTGCAAATTATTTAAGACAGCAATTTGATTTAAAAAAAGAAGAAATGGCATATTATAGAGCAGTACAAGGTATGAACTATGAATATTGGAGAGTGAATAACTAATGTATTGGAATATATTTGATAAAGATAGATATGAGTTATTAAAAAAAATATCAGAAGTAGTTAGTATAAAGGATTATTATATGGTAGGAGGAACAGCACTATCATTACAATTAGGATTAAGAGAGTCTTACGATTTTGATTTTTGCGTAAAAAGTGAATTTAATAATGAAATATTATTAGATGAATTAAAAAGTATAGGAAATGTAGAAGTTATACAAAATCAAAAAGGAACTTGTGATGTTCTTCTAAACGGTGTACAAGTAAGTTTTTTCTATTATCCGAATAAAGTATTAGCAGATTTTACAAAAGCAGAAGAAATACCACAGTTAAATATTGCAAGTGTATTAGATATTGCAGTAATGAAAATAGTAGCAATAGGTGGAAGAGGAGCAAAAAAAGATTTTTTTGATTTATATAATATTATAGAAAAATGCAATATTGCTACAAGCGAATTAGTAAATGGATTAATGCAAAAGTGTGGAGATAATGTAAACTATGTAAATATAATTATGGGATTAAGTTATTTTGAAGATGCAGAAGATGAAATATTGCCTAATACTTTTGTCACGTATAATTGGGAAGATATAAAGAAATTTTTTCTTGAATTTCAAAAGGAAGTTCAAGAAAATTTGGAAAAAAATTAATTTAATAAAATCTTTTATAAAATGATATGAAGTAAATTTTGCTTTATATTATTTTTTTTTGCGAAAAATTAATGAGGAAAATAGTTGAAAAAAGTTGAAAATTAAGCTATAATTAAAATAATAGGGGTAAAGGTGATGAAAATGAAAAAGAAAAATATAACAATAATCTTAATATTTTCTTTAATAATAGCCTTAATTTTTATGATACCTACTATATCAAGTGCGAAAGATGTTATATACAAAGAACCATCTGTTAATTCCAGTGATACAGATAAAGATGGATTAGATGATATGATAATGGATGCCCAAGATTTTGAAAATAGAGAGATAGAAGACCAGAATATTGTTCAAGTTGATGATCCAGGAAAATTATCTACTTTTTCTAGTAGCTTATATACAATCTTATTGATAGCAGCTACAGCTGTTACAGTAGTAGTAGGGGTTATTTTAGGAATGAAATATATGATAGGAAGTGTAGAAGAAAAGGCTGAATTAAAAAAGATTTTGGTTCCTTATGTGGTAGGATGTGCAGCAATATATGGAGCATTGGGAATTTGGAAATTATTAGTTACGATACTATCAAGTATATAATTCGAATTGGGTAGGTGAAGGAGATGCAAAGTAAAAAATTAAGATATATAATAATATTTCTTGTTATTGTCTTTTTGATGAGCTTATATATTCCTAATATAAGTAGTGCTTATGATGCACAAAGTGCTTTAGGTCCTTTAGAAAATTATGGACAAATAACAGGTAGTTCAGATATATTTCAAGATAAAGTAGGAAAGATTTTAGCGGTTGTCCAAATAGTTGGTTCCTTAGTAGCTGTTATTTGTTTAATTGTATTAGGTGTTAAATATATGATGGGAAGTGTAGAAGAAAAGGCTGAATATAAAAAGACTTTACTACCTTATTTTATAGGTGCTTTGATGGTATTTGGAATTACTAATTTATTAAATGTAATTTATAAGGTAATGATAAATATGTCATAAAATTGTGTCATTTTTATGACAAATATGTAAAAAAGTTGCAAATATTGTTTTTTTATGTTATAATAAATATGATGGATTGTTTTTAATATTCCAACAGGAAATTAATATATTTTTAAATATAGGAGGAGAAGAGTATGAAGAAATTATGGAGAAAATTAACAATGCTTGGTATTACTATATCAGGAATGATGAGTTCTACATTATCACTTGCTGCTCAAACAGGATTTGATCCTAGTGGATTTAAAGCAAGTGAAGGAACTGCAACACAACAAGTACAAAATTTTGGACAAAATATATTAGGTATTGTATCTATGGGTGCTTCTATTCTTGCTGTTATTATCTTAATTGTATTAGGTGTTAAATACATGATGGGTAGTGCAGAAGAAAAAGCAGAATATAAGAAAACATTACTTCCATATTTTATTGGAGCCTTGTTTGTATTTGGGGCTGGTGCGATTTGTACAGTTATCTTCAATATGGCAGGACAAAGTTGGACATAATAAAAAAAGTATACATAAAAGAACAATTTACAACAAATTGTTCTTTTATTTTTTACAAAGATATTACAAAACCATTAAAATTATGTTTTTTATGCAAAAATGTTACAATTTTTGCATTTTTTTGTTATAATTAAATATAAGGGATAATAGAGTTTTTTTAAGGAGGTTCCAAATGAGTTATAACATACCAAGAAATGTAAAAGGAGAAGGAAGGATTTTATACATATTTTCATATAAAGCAATTGCTTATACAGGTGTTGGAATATTAATAGGAGCTGTTTTTAATTTTATATTCTCTTTAATAGGATTAGATATATTAGGTTATATCTTTATAGGTGTATTTGGTTTTATAGGTTTTGGAATTGCAACATTTAAAATGCCAGATTTGCCATTTTTAAAAGATGCTAGATTGGCAGCAGGAGAACAAATTGATGAAGTGATAAAAAGAGCTATTAAATTTAAAAGAAATAAAAATAAATATTATGTTTATACCAAAGAGGCAACGAAAACAACAAAAGAAGTAGAAGGGGGCAAGAAAAATGGAAAATAATACATTAACAACAATGCTTTCAGTAGTATTAGCATTTATGATAGTGATATTAGTAATATTATTGGTGGTTTATTTTGTTCTAAGAAGTAAAGCAAATAAAAAAGAAAAAAAGGAACCACAAGCAAAATCTGAAGAAATTTCAGATACGACAAAAGATAAAACCAAACAAACTACTGCAGAGTATGGAAAACAATCTATTTTTGATTTTATGGAATTTGATGATATTATCGATAATATGATAGAACAAAAAAATGGTAGAAGGTTTATTATGGTAGTAGAATGCCAGGGTGTTAATTATGATTTGATGTCTAATGTAGAAAAGGTTTCTGTAGAAGAAGGATTTCAACAATTTTTAAATACATTAAGGCATCCAATACAAATTTATATCCAAACTAGAACTGTTAATTTGGAAAGTAGTATCGAAACTTATAAAGCTAGAGTAAAAGAAATAGAAAATAAATATAAAGATTTGGAATATCAATTGAAGAAAATGAAAGAAGCTGATTATTATTCTGATGAGCAAATTCAAAAAGTAGAGTTAGAAATTACAAGGCAAAAGAATTTATTGGATTATGGAATTGATATTATTCGAAATACAGAAAAGATGAGTAAAAATAAAAATGTTTTAAACAAGAAATATTATGTTGTAATTGCATATTCTGCAGATGAACTAGGAAATAACAATTATGATAAAGATGAAGTAAGAGGAATGGCCTTTTCTGAATTATATACGAAAGCACAATCTTTGATTAGAACACTTTCATCTTGTTCTGTTACAGGTAGAATATTAAATTCTTTAGAATTAGCAGAATTATTATATATGGCTTATAACAGAGATGAAGCAGAAACCTATAATTTAGAAAAAGAAATTAGAGCAGGATTAATGGAAATGTATAGTGTTTCTACAGATGTATTTGAGAAAAAATTACAATTACTAGATAAACAAATTCAAGATGAAGCTATTGACTTAGCAAATCAAAATATTGAAAAGGCAAAATCAAAACTACAAAAAATGGCAGAAAAGAAAGAAGAAGAGAAAGATGATTTGGTACAACAAATGGCTAAATTGATATTAGAAGAAAATAAAGATTATATTGGAGACGAAGTGGCACAAGAAGCTATTAGGGAATTAGAAAAACAATTAGAAGAGGAAGAGAAAAAAGAACAAGAAAAGAAAACTAAAACGACAAGAACAAGGAGAACTAAAAAGGAGGGAAGTAAAGCATGAAAAAGAAAAATAAACAAGCGGAAGTACAAAAACAAGCACCTCAAGAAAATAGATTGGGAATGTTAAAGAAAAAGACGATTAAAGAATTGATTGCTCCTGCTGGAATTGATGCTTCCCATACGGATAGGCTAGAGTTAATTTCTAATACGAAAAGATATGCTAGAAGCTTTTTCGTATCAGGTCTTCCACGTATGTGTAATTTCCCATCTTTATTTAGGGATTTATACTTTTTCGGAGATATTAATACTAGTATCTATATTACTCCTATACCAGAATCTATTTCACAAAGTGAGTTGAATAAAACAATTAATGAATTGGAAACAGAAAGAATTGTAGCAGCAGATAAGGGAAATATCAATAGAGAGAGAACTTTAGCACAAAAAAGATATGAAGCAGAACAATTAAGAGATGAAATTGCTGCAGGATTTAATAAGATGTATGATGCTTCTGTTATTTCTACTTTATTTTCTTATAATCTAGAAGAGTTAGATAGATTAACAAAAATGTTATCTACAGAAATGGCAAAAACATTGGTAGAAGTAAAAAATGCATGGGCAATGCAGGAAGAATCTTTTAAATCTAATTTGCCATTAATGCAAGACCAATTAAAAAAGACGCATTCTTTTGATAGTCGTTCTATGGGAACTGTATTTCCATTTACCATGTCAGAGGTAGGACATAGTACAGGAGTACCATTAGGATTTAATAAGCAAACAGGAACGCCAATTTTGTTTGATAATTTTCATCCTTCTTTAACAAATTATAACATGGTTATTTTTGCTAAATCAGGAGCTGGTAAATCTGTTACGATGAAAACATTAATTTCAAGGTCTTCTGTTTTAATGGGAATAGAAAGTTTAGCTCTAGATGCTGAAGGTGAGTATACCATTGTGGCAGAAAGTTTAGGTGGAATTAATGTTGTACTAAGTCCAAATTCTCCTACAATTATTAATTTATTTGATTTGGAAACAGAAAAAGTAAAAGATGAAATTACAGGAAGAGAAAGATTAGTTTTAAATGTAGAAAATAAGGTAGAGGATGTAACGCAGGCATTACTTACTATGGCAAGAGGTAGTACAAGAAGTGAAGAAGTAAACGAACTTACAAAGCAATTAATCGCAGAAGCTGTGGCAGAAGAATATGCAGCAATCGGAATTACGAATTCTCCAAGTAGTTTGTATAAACCGGGTAGAGAATTACAAAAAGGTGATAAATTGTATAATGAGAAAAAGGAAATGCCTACCATTGGTAGTTGGTATAAAAGGATGCAACAAAAAGCTGCGGAAAATACCAATAAAGATTATGCTTCTCATTATAGTTATTTATTAAAAGTTATGAAGCAATACATAAGAGAATATAATGGTCAAATGGCATATTTTGATGGACAATCTACTTTTGAGTTACTAGATGGTGCACCTTTTATCAATTTGGATATTTCACAATTGGAAGAAAGATTTGCAAGACCATTGGCACAACAAATTTTACTTTCTTGGATTTGGGAAAAATATGTTAAGAAAAATAGTGAAGATAGAACGAGAGCAAGCAAAAAAAGGGTAATTGTGGATGAGGCATGGATGTTATTACCATATCCAGAAGCAGTAGATTTCTTAAATACAATGGCTAGACGTGCCAGAAAGAGAAATGTATCTTTAGCTATTATTTCTCAAAGGTTTCAGGATTTTTATGAAAAAGCAGAAGCACAAGCTGTTCTTACATCTTCAGATACAAAATTGTTTTTAGCACAAGATAAATCTGAAATTGAGTATTTAAAAGAAGTGTTCAAATTGAGTGAAGGAGAAGCTGGTTTTTTGATTACTTGTTCAAGAGGAGAGGGTCTACTGAAAGTTGGTTCAGATACGGCAATTATTCAAATTACGCCTACTGCAAAAGAGTTTGAATTCGTAGAAACAAATGTTAATAAATTAATGGAAATGAGACGAAGAAAAGAAGAAGAAGGAAAATAAGGAGGCAATGATGAAGATTTGGAAAAATAAATTTCTGAAACAAATGATAATTGTCATTACAGTAGTTTACCTAATTATGAATTGTATTATGCCTAATTATGTATATGCAGATAAATCTGAAGATGGCGGAAGTTTGAATTGGAAAAATATTCTGATTACAGGAATAGGAGTTTTAGGAACTGTTGCTGCAACTATAGGTCTTACAGTTGCTACTGGTGGAGCTTATGGTGTAGGTGCGGCAATTGTTGCGGGAGTTAATGCTGTAGGTACAGGTGCTAAAATTACTGTTGGTGCACTTGTTGCTTCAGAAACTACAGAAGATGGTATAGATGAAATTCCTGGAAATATTTTAGAAGAATTTATGGATTTTACAGTAGCAATTGGAGATATTATTATGGGTGTATTGCAAAGTTTTATGACTAATGTAAATATGACGGATTTGATGATTAGCAATACAAATGATAATCTAGGTGGAGGTTCATCAGGTAAAGAGCCAACTGATTCTTGGTTATATGCGGGTGTAAGCGATAGAGATTCTTTATCAGAGGGAAAAGCTACTGAAAGAGGATCTGCTTTAATGTTAGTTGAAGCTGATGCTGTAAAAGATGGTTTATTTGTTGATAATTATGAGGTACCTAATATTTTATATAGTCCTGAAAAAATATTTGCAAATAAAATTGCAGCATTAGATGCTAATTTTATTAATCCGCATCAATACACTAGTGTTAGTGAAAATGAAGAAGAGGCTCCACAATCTTTAGCAGAAACAATTAGTCCTACTGTTGCTACATGGTATAGAGCTTTTAGAAATATTGCTATTGTTGGTTTGTTGTCCGTATTAGTATATATAGGTATTAGAATTGTTATAGGTACTGTATCTGAAAAAGCAAAATATAAAGAGAGATTACAAGATTGGTTCGTGGCATTATGTATGATATTCTTTATGCATTTTATAATGGCAGGAATTATGATGATTTCTGAAAAAATAATAGATTTAGTGGGTAATAGTGCAAATACAGGAATTATTATTGCTGTTGATGATGGTTGTATATTTAGAACAACATTTACGGGATATATTAGATTTTATGCACAAGCAAATAATTGGAAAGTAGGAGTAGGATATAGCTTAATGTACTTAGTGCTAGTAGGTATTACTATTAGGTATACATTTATTTATTTAAAAAGGGCTTTATATTTAGCTTTCTTTACAGTAATAGCACCAATGGTTGCACTTACTTATCCATTGGATAAAATAAAAGATAGTGAAGCACAAGCATTTAATATTTGGATAAAAGAATATTTTATTAATGCTATTCTTCAACCAATGCATTTGTTATTATTTACTGTTTTAGTAGGTTCTACGATGTCACTAGCAATAGCAAATCCAGTTTATGGAATTGTAGTATTGTTATTTATGCCAACAGCAGAAAATTGGATTAAGAGAATGTTTAAGATGGATAAAGCACCATTAAGTGCTACGTCATTAGGTGATGTTGCTGTTCTAGGAACTATTTTTGGAATGGGAAAAAATATAGCTACAGGTGTTGTTAAAGGTGTCGGAACAACTGTGGGAGCAGTACGAGATGGTGGAGTAAAAGCTTTAGGTTCAGGGATATATGATTCTGCTATATTTTCTCCAGTTAGAGGGGCTGCTGATGTAGCTAAAGGAATTAAAAATGCTGTTGGTAAAAGTAAAGGGGATACAGTAGAAGATACGGTAAATCAATCTACGGAGGAGACAACAACTAATACAAATAATACGACTAATACAAATAATATATATGGCGATATAAATGATTATCGTAATAAGGTAGCAGATGAAAATTTAAATCAACATCGAGAGCAAGCGGAAGAAGAGGAAAGAAATAGAAGAAGAGCTACAAATGAAATTAATAACAATCTGGCAAAAAATATGAATACAGTGGAAGATGGATATGAGACTATAGTACAATTAGATGATGGTAATGATGTTGTAGTGCCAAATGAAACTAATAGTAATATTGATCAACAGGGTATTTCAATAGGAAGAGATACATCTGATGTAAATGGAACAACAGGAAGTTCTGAAACGAATACTGGAACGAATACTGTGACAAATAATGTAACAAATAACAAAACAAATGTTACAGAATCTGAAAATGATAAGGCAGAAATGAGAGAAAAAACCATAAAAAGTATAACTAAAAATGATGCAGGAAAAGATGTAAAAGAAATGATTAATAAAGGTTTAGGTGGAGCTGCAGGTGCCATGGCAGGACTTGCTACAGGTGCTTTTACTGCAGGTTTAACAGCAGATAATAAAATGTTATTGGCAGGTACTTTAGGTGGAGCACACGTAGGTTCTTCAGCGGCTGATAGCTTGATGAAATTCGGAGATACAACATACAACAATAATGTAAAAGTTTTAGTAAAAGATGGTGTATCCAACAAAGATATTATTAAAAATACTGCTCAAATAGCACAAAAAGAAAATTGGTCAGAAGATAAAATGAAATTGGTAGCTAGAATGGCTGAAAAATATCCTAATTTAGAAAAAGATATTGATAAACAGCAAGAAATAGCAAAAGAATTTAAAGAAGCTGGACTTAAAAACGACAAGGTAATTAAATCAGCAATAAGAGATGTTATGAGAGCTCAAAAAGGACTTGATGAAACTAATAAAAACATAAAAGAAGAAAAAAAATCAGATAAAAATATCAAGAATTGGAAGTAGATATGTTAAAAATTGTTAGATTATATAATAGAAATAGAAAAATAATTTGGATATGGTTGATAATAGCAATATTTTGTGTTGCTATTATTAACCTAGTACAATATGCTTATATGGAGCAAAGTAGAAAACTGGCAGAAAAAGCAGCTAATCAAATAACGATAGAAGAAGAAAAAGAAAATCCATCAGAAGTAGTAAATTATAATGAGGCAGCACAATCCATAACTGCAGGAGGAGCAGTAGATAGAGATATTAGAGATGAAGTACAAGGTGTGTTAGAACAATTTATTCAATATGTGACGAATGAACAGATAGAGCAAGCTTATGGATTGTTAACAGAGGATTGTAAGGAAATATTATATCCTACTTTAGAAGGTTTTGAACAAAAATATTGTCAAGATTTATATCATAAAATTTATGATTTTCAATCATGGTCTTCTACGGATAGTACGTATGTATATCAAGTAAGATTTTATAATAATATGCTTTCAGCTGGTTTGGATTTTACAAATCATTATTTAGAAGACTATATTACAGTATTAAAAAAAGGTGATGTATATAAAGTTAATATTCATAATTTCATAAAAGCAGACAATATTAGGAAAACAGCAGAATCAAATAAAATTCAGTTTAAAGTTAATAATGTAGAAACTTATTTAGACTATGAAATTTATGAAATAGAAGTAACAAATGATAGTTCAAAAGAAATTATTTTAGATACAAGAGAAAAAGATAATTCTGTATATGTAAAAAATAGTGATGGCTTAAAAATACAAGCACTATTATATGAAAATACAGATGAAGAGTTAAGAGTACCAGCAGGAGAATCTAAAACAATAAGTATAAAATTTAATAATACATTTAACGGAGAAAAAAGGATTATTTCTTTAGGTTTTTCAGATATTATCTTAGATCAAGCGTTACACCAAGAAGATGCAGAAAAAGGAAAAATGGAAATAGAAATAAAGATAGCATAAATGAAATAATGAAACAGAAAAGAGGTGAGTACCTTGAAGACAGAAAATGGAATGGATAGACAACCACCAGAGGAAAGAGCAAAAGATTTAGGTAGATATGCAAAAGCTAGAATGAAAAAAACGATAAAAGGAAGAATAGGAATAAAAACAAGAATCATATTAAGTACAATACTTATTTTGATATTAATTTTTATATTATTATTCTTTTCTCTTGAAACATTTGATTTACAAAAACAACATGCTAAAGGAATGGCACAAACCATATATGATGAATTAGAAGTAGATAGTTTGTTAGATTTTATTGAAATAAAAGGAGATGATAAAGAAGGCTTTTATTATGATTTTGTAGAAGGTGCAGATGAAAAATTAGCAGAATTGGTAAAAAAATTAAAAAGAGAAGGTAGTAAATCTATTACACTAGATTTATTAAAGAAAATGATAAAAGCAGAAGTAGTAAATCAATTTCCTTTATTAAAAGGATCCGTATCTGGAGGTGGTAGTGGTGGTAGTGCTTCTGGATATACAGGAGATACTATTGCAGAGAAAACATGGAATTTCTTAATTGGACAAGGATTTTCAGAAATTGCAGTGGCTGGTTTAATGGGAAATATTCATCAAGAATCAGGTGGCTTTAATCCATCTATTGTAGAAAATGGGGGTTCAGGAGAAGGAATTGGTTTAATTCAATGGTCATATGGAAGAAGAACCCAGCTAGAAAATTATGCAATAGCGATGGGAAAGCATTGGACAGATGTAGATGTACAATTAGATTTTTTATTGATGGAAATGACACCAGGTGGTTCTCAGTATGCTAGTTTTCAATTTATACCGGCATCTAGCTATGAACAATGGAAAAATGCTTCTTCACCAGAGGAGGCGGCTCGTATTTTTTCCGAGGCATTTGAAAGACCAGGAACTCCAATGATGGAAAATAGAATTCACTGGGCAAATGTATATTATGAACAATTCCAAGGTACTTTTACTCCAGCTGATGAAGAGAGTGAATCTGGATATGCAGAAGTTCCTAAATTATATCAAGGTAACTATGCTCATATTACATTCTCTAAAGGTGGTACAGTTGCGGATTATGGATGTGGATTTGTGTGCACAGCTATGGTACTTTCCTATTTAACAGGTTCAGAAGTTACAGTAGAAGAAGTAGTAGACTGGGGAGGAGATACATATTTTAATGGTAGTGGAGTTGATGGTCCATTATTTGCAGCAGCAGCAGCAGAATGGGATGTTGGGGATGTTCAAACAGCAACCAAAAATGATAAAGATGAAGTTAGAGACGCTTTGCGTAATGGTTCACCTATTATAGCTTATATGGCACCAGGAATATTTACAGGTACTGGACATTTTATTGTATTAACAGGTATTGACGAAAATGATAAGGTATCTATCAATGATCCCGGAGATGCTAGTAAAGAAAAAACTACTTGGGATTTAGATGTTATTTTAGACAATGCTCATTATGATGGTTTTTGGATTTTTGATGGTACCTATAGTAATGTTAATTTAGGAGAATTTCAAGGAACAATACGTATTAGACGTGTTACACCAAACAAAAACATAGGAGAAGCAAAAAATACATCTACGGGTAGTTCAGAGGTTATGTCTAATAGTACTGGTGATGAAAGTGAAATTCAAGAATATATTGATGAAACAGCAACTGAAGGGGTTTGGAGTGTTTATGCTAAGAATTTAGATAGTAACTCTATTAAAGTAAACATTAATAATAAACAAATGCAATCTGCAAGTTTGATAAAACTCTTTATCATGGCAACAGCTTATGAAGAAATAGAAAAAGGAACATTAAATAAATCAGAAGTTATAGATGATATTAGAATCATGATTAATAGAAGTGATAATGATGCGGCTAATAGAATGATAGATAGATTGGGCTTTGACAAAATTAATAATTATATTAGTACACATGGGTATACAGCTACTCAAATTCATAGAAAAATGCTACAAGGTACCGAAAATGGAGATAACTATACTTCTGTTTTAGATGTAGGAAAATTGTTAGAGGAGATGTATAGAGGTAGATGTGTTAGCGAGAGTGCTTCTCAAGAAATGATTGAAATTTTAAAATCACAAACATTAACAAGTAAGATTCCTGCAGGAGTTCCATCAGGAGTTCAAACAGCCAATAAGACAGGAGAATTAAGTACAGTAGAAAATGATGCAGCAATTGTATATAAAGAAGGTGCTCCTTATGTAGTTGTTATAATGTCTAATGAACTTACTAATACAGCAGAAGCTAGAAATAATATTAAAGAAATGTCTTCTATGATTTATGATATGATAGATACTAGTAGTTCTAGTGCTGGTGGAACAAATGCAAATGCAGAGCACAAAGTAGCTATTGTTGCAGGTCATGGTATTAGTAGAGATGCAGGTACTTCTGAAGAGGTGGCTAATAAAACAAAATATTATACAACAGGAAATTCTGGGCAAACACCATCAGGAGAAACATGGAGAGAATATCAAATTACGAAAAAGGTAGCAGATTATGTGGAACAATATTTAGGACCTTATTCTTCTGAAGTTAGTGTTGTACAAGTGGGATATTCAGAACCAAATTGGGAAAGAATGCAACTGGCTAAAGACCAAGGTGTAGATGCTTATGTAGGAATACATTTTAATGGTAGTGAAGATACTAGTACAAATGGTGTAAGTGCTTATTATACTTCTGGAGATACTGAATCTCAAAGCTTTGCAAATATATTTACAAAAAATGTTGCCGAATATATGAAATTAGAAAACAAAGGTGTTATGGCTAATACTGGTTCTAATAGCGAAATTGGCAGTTCTTCCGAATGGGGATTTCCATCTGTCTTAATAGAAGGTGGATATATGACAAATGCTTCTGATATGGAAGTAATTGGTGCAGAAAATGAAGCAGGTTTGAAGAAATATGCTAAAGGAATTGCATCTGCTATATTAGAATATTATGGAATTGAAAATATGGGGGTAGATGGTGTTTCTAATGTTATGAGTACAACATCAAAATCTACTGGTATTAATTCAAAAATTTATGATTTAAGATATGTATCACCAGAAAAATTCCAAGAATATGTGGATACTAATAGTAGGCAAGCCTTAAGGACTTATACTTTGGAACCAAAAACATATAAATTAATTGTTGCAAATTGGTCTTTTACAACAGATGGTGGTCTAAAAATAGAGGCAAGTAATCCAATTAATTATCGTGCAGTATTAAATAAATATACAATGCCAATAGAATATATGATTGACTTTTTAGTACATACAGATGATGCAGAATTGGTTAGTAAATTAGCTGATTTAGCTTTAGATTCGGAATATGTTATTGCCATACAAGATAATGTGACAACAGTTCAAACAACAGTTGAAGTGCAGGAAAGAACTTATAGACAGACTTCAACTCCAGGAGTGGGAGATGGATATTATATTAGTGACTTTGTAGATTGGCATACTGTATCAACAAGTGTTAATGTACAAGAAACTGTAAGTAATGAAATTGAATTAACTTATGCAGATAGTTGGTTTGTAAAATTCTGGAAAAGCTCTAGTTATTCAACGATGTCCTTTACGCAATTATCAGTAGATGGAAATGACTTAACAGCAGACCAAGGTGAGTTAATAGGAAATTGTTTAATAACAGAATATTGTTATGCATGTAATGATGATGGTTCAGGAAATTTCGGAACAACGGCAACAGCTTCTGGTAGACCAGCAACAGAAAACTTGACTGTTGCAGTTCATCCTGATATGTTCCATTCAGCAGGTAGCCATTTACAAAATGGAGATTATATCATTATAGAAGGAAATGTATATCGAGTAGATGACGTAGGACCAACTTGGAGACCTACTATGTGGGTAGATATGTATGTTCCAACAAACAATGGAGCTTGTGCATGTGATAGAAGTGAATCTGGTGTTCCTGTTTATGTGGCAACAAATGTTAGAGAAGCTGGTAGCGAAGAAGATACAGAGACAGATGAAGATGAGTTGACTGGAGAACAAAAGAATAAATTAATAAAAGGAATTAATACGACTGCAAGTGTTTATGGTGAGGTATCAGATACAACAAATGTTACAGAACAAGCGTTACCAACTGTTAGTACAGAAGCTGGTAGAGCAGGTTCTTATGATATAACGGAAAGTAAACAAATTACAACAGTTAGAACGATTAGCAATAAATATGATAGTGGTACAGAAGAAAAAGAATCTAATGAACAAAAAGTAATAGATATATTCTTAAATGCTGAAGGATTTTTCAATCAGTTTAATATAAAATGGATGTCAGAAATATTAGCACAAGATGAAAAAACTGTTAATATGATTGATTTGACAAAATATTTATATAACAAAGCAAAAGAACAATATAGTGGTCAACAAGATGACGACGAAAAATATAGTTTTGATGTATATAAGAACAATGACTTAAATAAAATTTACGGAAGTTCAACTATATTAGAAGAATTTATTAAAGGTTTAGAAAACAATCCTTTACGTTTATATATGAGTAATCATGTTTCTGTTGATGAGGGAGAAATATATGATTATATTACAACAGGTGATGAGCCAGAATATAAGATGATAACGAATGAATTTGATGGAAGAGGATTTGGATTTAATATTTTCCATCGATTAAATGAAACAGATTGGAATACAGGAGACGGTTATGAAGATAGAATTATAGAGCATTACCTAGAAGTAGGTGTTGATAATATTAAATCTTATGTGGATATGAATCAAACAATGGATACTAGTACTGTGGACCAAGTTATGAGGAAAGAGATTCAAAAATGGCGAGATAAAGTAGAGGAATCTATTGAGAAAATAGGTTTAGAATTAGAAGATTATCAAATAGATGCATTAGCTACAATAGCATATGAATATGGATGGTCTGATGAATATGCAGATAATTTTGCAGAAGCTTATCAAGAATATTATGAAAAGGATGAAAAAGAAAAATTCCAAGAGGAATTTAAGCTTCCAATAGAAGGTGATATAAGACCATTTTACGTAGATGATTCTGATAGAAATACCACAGAAGAAGAAAGAAAACAAAATATTAGAAATGGTTTAGTTTGGGAGTTATTTGATACAGGAAAATATAAAACACCAAATGGAGAAGTTTTAGACCCAGATGCTTTTAGTGGAATAGGAAGTGGAGAATTCTTAGAAGTTGCTTATGAATGTTGGAAGATTGTATGTGAAAAAAATCCTGATTATGATATGGTAGGTGTAGGAATACCTTGGGATGCACCTACAATAGATTGTAGTAGTTATGTTTCATGGGTATTATATGAATATGGTGTTGCAACAAAAAATGATGCTCTAGTTCAAGAATTTCAAGGCGGTCAACATAGTACAATGACATTAATGACTGTAGATTGGGATAAAATGGGATTTGAAACAATACCAGTATCACCAGGACAGGATGTAAGAAGTATTTTACAACCAGGAGACATTTTAAATAAAGATTCTGGTGGTGGAGCAAATGGTCATGTTCAGATAGTGGTTGAAGTAAAAGATGGAGCGGTATATGTTTATGACTGTGGTCCGAGCCGTTGGAGAGATGCTGTAAATGCGGGACCAGTTGAATATACCTCTTTTGCAGCAGGAAGTCCAGCTTGGTCAGGAATTATTATAAGAAAGAAATAGGAGGTGCATGAAATAATGAAGAAAATATCTTTGTTGAAAAAGGCTATTATTATAATAAGTTGTATCATTTTAATTATAATCATTATATTTATAATTATGCTTTATCAAAAGGAAACTACATTGCCAGGAGATAAAGAAATATTAGAAAGAGGAAATCATGCACCTACTTCTTTTGAAAAAGAAATTGTAACTGACCATTCTACTTTCTTTTCAGTGGGTGATGCCATTCAAGATTATTTAAATAGTATTTCTTTTAATATAGAGGACATTTCCTTACAACCAGTAAGAGGTTCTAAAATGCCAAATGCAGCGACTTTGTATGCACAAGATGAAGGAATTATGGATGAAAAAAGTAAAAGGCAAGCTATATATAATTTCTTAAATCCGAACTATATATCTCAAAATGGAATTACAACTGAAAATGTTTTGGAAAAAGTACCAAATAATGGTAAAGTAGAATTTACACCATTAGAGATGTATCAATTGTTAGGAAATTATAGAACACAATATGCAGTATATGGTGAAATGGAAAATATGGAAACAGAAGAAAAAACACAATCTTATTTCATTGTAGATGTAGATAAGACAAATAGTTCTTTTTACATTACACCTGTGGAATTTTCAAAATATGCTAATGTGAAAGACATTCCTTTAAGTGATGAAGATACATCAATTGAATTAAATGATAATAATTACTTCTCTTATACTGTAATGCAAGAAAATGATATTATGCTAAAATATTTTTCATATTATAAAAGGTTGATGCAAGAAAATCCTGATATGGCATATTTATTGTTAGACGAAGAATATCGAAATAAAAGATTTGGAAGTGTAGAAGAATTTAAAAACTATGTTTCTAAGAACCAAGAAGAGATTCAAACTTATGTGGCAAAAGAATATGAAGTTAATAATTTAGAAGATGGAACAGAATATATTTGTCAAGACCAATATAAGCATAGTTATATATTTAAAGTATCAGCAGTAATGCAGTTTCAAGTAAAATTGGATACTTATACGATTGAAAGTGATGAAGTAAAACAAAGATATCAAAATGCTGATGAACGAAGAAAGGTAGAAATGAACGTAGACAAATGGATTCAAATGCTAAATTATAGGGATTATAAAGCAGCTTATGCAGTATTAGATGAATCTTTTAAAGCTCAATATTTTCAAACAGTAGAATGGTTTGAAGAATATATGAGAGGAAAATTTCCATATTATTATGGATTAAACCTATCAGATTATTCAAATGAAGCTGGTTTGTATATTCAAAAGATTTTATTAACAGATATTACAGCAAAGATAAAAATGACAGTTCCAGAGACTATAGTAATGAAATTAACGGATGATGGTTTTGTGATGTCATTTAGAGTATTAAGTTAATATAAGACTACGGGTGTATTTGATACATCCGTTTTCTTTATGAAAAACAATAAATTTCTTTCGATTTGTCATATAAATTTAATATAAAAAAATTTAAATTAAAGAATGCTGTTTCCCTAAGGGAATGTCTAAAATTTAGCGTAGTTCTAAGGAATTTTTAATGATAGTAGCATTTACAAATAGAGGAAAACGTGGTAAAATAAAAACAGGTAATTATTTTATGTTAAGGAGATAAAAAGGGAGTGAGGATATGAAATTAGATAAAATTGATCCAAACCAAAAAAAGAAATCTAAAAAAGGCATTATTATAGGTACATCTACTGTTGCAGTCTTAACAATTGCTAGTATTTGTGGATGTACTCTTTTAAGAGGTGCTGATAAAGATGTATTAAAAGTTGCACAACATTTGGTTTCAGGTCCTGTTTTACAACGTGCTTTAGAAGAGAATAGTGATAAAGGTCAAGTATCAGTAAGACCAGATATTAGTCCTGATAGAGTTGTTCAAATAGAATCTTATTTATCAAGACTTGGATTTGGATATACTAAATTGACAGGTATTACAGGTTATGGTGATATAGGAATTGATTATGAATTTGAAACAGAAAAAAACGGTAATAATAATTTCATTTATTTGGAATCTTTATATTGTTTATATAAGGGAATTGATGTTACAACAAAGCCAGAGTATATAGAGGATCCAGGAGAACAACCAGAAGTAATTTTCAAATATATAGAGCCAGGTACAGATGATGAAATAAGTGAAAATCTTTTACCAAAGGTATATGGTGTGTGGGAATATAAAGGTCAAGAATATGTTACTCAACAATTTTCCTATGATCCTAGTAATGGCGTATTAGGTATTGGAGATACTTTAGAAGAAGCGAAGCAAAAAGTGTTGGAAGTAGCAAATGCAGATATTAATAATATATATGGAAAAGATAAAATATTACATAATAAATGGGTGACTTGGAGAGGAAATCGTAATAAGTGGATTATGGAGATGTCAGAAAGAGGATTATTTGATAGACAAGATCCAGATCAAGAATATACTAATTATACGCAATTTTGGATAGGAATAGCACAAAAAGCGTTAGCATCAGATGCAACAGGAATACAATTTGGAGATTTTTCTGAAGATGCAATTGATGATTTAATTAGTTTATTATATGGGCAAATATATGATAAAGATGGAGTAGAAAGAGATGATGTACCGGTTAATCTTTTACAAGATATTTTACAATGGCAAAAAAATGGTAGTAAACAAGAGGATGCACCATCATTATATCCAGAAGATCCAGATGGAGCACAGATACCTGTTGATCCAGATATGTCAGGAGATGAAATTCCAGGTATTGATGGAGGTTCTGGAGGATCTGGTGGCTCAGGAGGATCGGGAGGTTCTGGAGGATCTGGTGGCTCTGGAGGGTCTGATTCTGATGATGACGATAAACCAGGAGGAGGAGAAAATCCTGGTGGAGACGATGGGGAAGATAATCCTGGAGAAGAAAATCCAGATGACACAACACCATTAGAAGTAAAATCTTTAGCTATTACATCACCACTTAAAAGTAGTATTTATAGGGCAGGTCAAGAAATTAAATTAAAAGTAACATTTAGTAAAGATGTATATGCAACAGCTAAAAAAGTTGCTATTACAAAAGCAACAGCTCCAAGTTTATATATTAGTTTCGTAGATGAAGCTAATGGACAAAATAATTCTAATGTGGCAAGTAAACAAGCAACCTTTGAATCTGTAAGTGGAAGAAACCTTGTTTATACTTATAAAGTAGCTGATGGTGATAATGGAAGATTAGTGTTAGGACAAGGAGATAACTTTAAAGGAACAGTATATGATGAATCTGGTAAGATGTTATTACTTACTAAAATAGAAGAAATGAGTGAAACACCTATTGTAGTGGCAGATACGATATCACCAAGTGTACAATCAATTGAAGCTATTTCTGAAGAAAGATCTTATCAAACAGGAGAAGAAATTGAAATTAAAGTAACCTTTAATGAAAAAGTATATGGAAATGATTCAGGAGTACCATTACTTACGAAAACAGTTCCTAAGTTAAATATTAGCTTCGGAGATGGAAAAGTAAAGAATCCAGAAATAAAAACAATAAATGAATCAGAACATTATTTAATATATAGATATATTATTCAAAGTGATGATAGAGGAACCTTAAAAGTAAATCCTAGTGAAGCATTTGATGGTAGTCAAAATATTTATGATAGTGTAGGAAATGGAACTGTGCTAGTAGCAGGACCAGCGTTAACAGGAAGTTCTATAAGTGCTAATGCAGATTTAGCAGTTGTTACATTAAATAAAACAGAATTAACATTAGATTTAAACGGAACGAAAGAAGAAACATTGGTAGCTACTACTAAACCAGAAGGATTAGAGCTTACATGGAGTGTGGCAGATGATAAAGTAGCAACAGTAGATAGTAAAACCGGAAAAGTAACAGCTGTTGCAATAGGTGAAACTATAGTGACAGCAACAGCACCAGATGGAACAACAGCAACTTGTAAGGTAGTTGTAAAAGATACAACAAAAGGAGAAACAAAATTAACATTAAATAAAACACAATTAGAATTAGACCTAAGTGGAACAAAAGAAGAACAATTGAAAGCAACAGTAGAACCAACAGATATGGAAGTTACATGGACAAGTAGTAATATTAAAGTAGCAACAGTAGATAGTAAAACAGGAAAAGTAACTGCTGTTGGAGTAGGAAATGCAACGATAACAGCAAGAACTCAAGATGGAACAACAGCAACTTGTAAGGTAACAGTAAAAGATAGTGCACCTACAGAAATTGAGCCAACAGGAATTGAATTTTTAACAGTTAATCCATCTG
Source organism: uncultured Clostridia bacterium (assembly GCA_944386715.1). Classification (GTDB taxonomy): domain Bacteria; phylum Bacillota; class Clostridia; order TANB77; family CAG-508; genus CAG-269. The sequence goes on along the minus strand of CALXCD010000051.1, from coordinate 10,135 downwards.
TTATCTTAGGCAGAACAGAAGAATTGCAAATGCAAACGAGATTAACACCAAGCAACTGTAATACTAATACAGGAATTACTTACGAAAGTAGTAATGAAGAAGTAGCAACTATTGATCCAAATGGAAAAGTTACTATCAAAGCAGTAGGAACAACAGTTATAACAGCTACTACAGAAAATGGAAAATCAGTTTCTACTAATTTAACAGTAATAGAAAAAACAAGTGAAAATACAACAGCTTTAGGAGATGTAACAGGAGATACTAAGATAGATTCATCAGATTTACTTTCTATGTTACGACATGTGGCAGCAAGTGCAAGTAGTGATATTAAATCAAAACATCAAGACTGGTTAATCCAAGGAGATTCTTATGTTATTGCAGATATTGATGGAAACGGAAGAATTGATATTACAGACGTATTGAAGTTACAAAGACATATTGCATTTACAAAGAGTGAGGTAGTACAAAAAAATCATCCTGATTGGGAAATAAAGAGTGATTGGGTAACAGTAAATGCAATAGAACCTGTACAAGAAGAATTACCAGAAGATTTGCAAGCTCCAGAAGAACAAGAAGAAAATCCTGTGGAAAATCAAGAAGGAACAGAAAATGAAATAACAGCTGAAATATATGATGTTAAATATTCACAAGAACTAGAGCAAAATTCTAAAGTAGTGTTATCAAGTAAAGAAGATATGGATACTTATTTACAAGCAATTTTAGAAGATGATAAAATGACGACTGTAATAAACAACAAATATGATGAAGAATATTTTAAAGAAAAATCTTTAGCACTTGTTTATGTAGTTATGCCTAGTGGTGGTATGACAGTAGAGTATGAAGGTAGTGTTATACAAGATAATACTATTACAGTACAATATAAAGTGAATGAGTTAGAAGAAGGAATGGTTGGAACAGCAGAAATGACAGCAGCTTGCATTGTACTAGAAGTAGATAAAGATATCACAGAAATTGAATAAATACAAAGGAGGAACTTATGAAAAAATTTGTTTCCATGGTAATAATGTTATTCATAATAATGACAATGGTTTCTTATACTTCAGCAGCATCTAATACTTATAGTGTGAATATGTATTTAGAAAATACAGAATATAAACAAGGAGCTACTATTTATATTCCTGTTAAAATACAAGATATTGACATCGATCAAGGTGTAGTATCCTTTAGTACAATTATAAACTATGATAAAAATGTATTTGAAACAGTGAGATTAGAGAAGGCAGACGAGTGGTTAGATCCTACTTTAGTAGAAGATATGATTCATTCTACAAGAGAAAGTATGCAACCAGCAAAAGAAGATCAAGAAATTATGACATTAGTTTTAAAAGTAAAAGGTTATGCTAAATTAGGTGAAACTCAAATTGAATTATCAGGTTTTGAAGTATCTGATACAGAAAATACAATTGAAAATGATGGAGTAGCTGTAAGTGTAGAAATTGTGGAAGGAGATAAATATACCCCAACCGAATCAGTACAAAACGAAAAGCCAAAAGCTAATATCCAAGTTCCTTTGATTATAGGGGTTACAGTTACATTAATTATTATTTTATTAATTGTTTATTATGTAGGTAAAAAGAAAAATAAATAATTGCCAATAGATAATAAAGATATTGTTTTTGGAAAGATTATAATAAAAAATATGAGGTGGGTTTAAAGTTAGATAACCTGCCTTTTTTATTTGTTAAAAAGGAACCCATTTATTACTATAATTCATAGTATATACTAATAAAATTACAATTGGTCTTGAACCAAGGAAAGGAATATTGGTAAAAATGAATTTTGGTGTTTGTTTAGCAGGAGGAGGTGTGAAAGGGGCGGCACATGTTGGATTTTTAAAAGCATTAGAAGAAGAGAATATACAAATAGATGCTATTGCTGGAACTTCTTCTGGAAGTATTGTAGCAACATTATATGCTGTTGGATATTCGGCAGATGAGATTTATCAGATTTTTAAGAAATATTGCAAGAAAATTAAGTATGTAGATTTTGTCAATATAAATTGATTGATGGTGGTATTAGGGAGAATGTACCATGGAAAGAATTAAAAATGTTAGGTGTAAAAAAGGTTTTAAATGTGACTTTTGAAGATGAAGTGGATGCTAATTGTTGTAAAAACCTAATTGAAGTGGCAAGTAGGTCGATTGGATTAATTTGTAGGGAACTTGCTATTTATGAAATGGAAGGTTCTGAAGATGTCTTAAAAATAAAGAGTAATAAAATTGGTTTATTAGATATGGATAAATTGGATGAATTGTATTGGTTAGGTTATCATCAAACCAAAAAACAAATAAAATGGATAAAAAATTTAATATAGGAGAATTTTTTAAGGAAGTAAGCTTATTATAACTTACTTCCTTGATAACTTTTTTGTTAATTATTTATTGTTTGACGAGTAGAAGGATTTTTAGTAGCATTAGTAGCGTTTTCTTTATCAATTGCTTTTTTACTATTTTCTTTTGCTTTTAAATTATCTTTTGCAACAGTCATAAGTAATTTAATTCTGTTAGTTTGATTTGCTTCACTAGCACCTGGATCATAATCAATAGGAGAAATGTTTGCTTCTGGATATTTTTCTCTAATTGTTTTGATAACTCCTTTTCCAACGACATGGTTTGGCAAACATGCAAAAGGTTGTACACAAACGATGTTAGGAATTCCATGTTCTATATACTCAATCATTTCTGCTGTTAAGAACCATCCTTCACCTGTTTGATTACCAATAGATAATATATCTTTTACTTTATCTTCTAAGTGCCAAATGTCACAAGGTGGTAAGTAATCTTTTTTAGAGTTTGCTAAAGCAATTTTGGTGTCTTTTTCTAGAATATCGATTAATTTAATAGCAACTTTCATGATTTTGGAAGATGTTTTATTTGTATTAAGTAAATTATTAAATGTAATTTTATGCGTACACATAAATTTTGCAAATCCCATAAAATCTGGTAAAATAACTTCAGCACCTTCTTGCTCTAAAAGGTTTGCCACAAAATTGTTTCCAAATGGATGATATTTAATTAAAACTTCACCAACTATTCCAACTTTTGGTTTTTGTATAGAAGTATCTAATTCTATTTTTTCAAAATCATTGACCATATCATAAATACTTTGTTTAAATTCTTTATTAGTCGATTTGGTTAAAAGTTTTTTGCATTTTTCCATCCATTTTTCATATAATTTTTGTGTTTCTCCTTTGTTTACTTCATAAGCTCTATTCTTGGTTAGCATCTTTTGAAGTAAATCTCCATAAACAACACATTTTAATAATTTTTCGACTAATGGTACTGTTAATTTAAATCCAGGCATTTTTTCCATTCCTACAATGTTGAACGAAATAACAGGAATATGTCCCAGTCCAGCATCTTTTAATGCTTTACGGATAAATCCAATATAGTTAGTAGCACGACATCCTCCACCTGTTTGAGACATGATTAAAGCGGTTTTATTTAAGTCATATTCACCTGATTGCAGAGCTTCTATCATTTGTCCAGTTACTAGGATAGAAGGATAACAAGCATCATTATTGACATATTTTAATCCTGTTTCTACTGTTTTTGGTGTACATTCTCTTAATAGTTTTACATGGTAACCACAAGAGGAAACAGCTGCTTCTATTAATTCAAAGTGTATTGGAGCCATTTGAGGGATTAAAATAGTATAATCTTTTCTCATTTCTTTGGTAAAAATATTTTTGTGTATACCATAGTCACCATCTGCTTTTTCTTGTTTCTTTTCTTGTTCACGTTTTTTCATACTAGCAAGTAGGGAACGTATACGTATTCTAACAGCTCCTAGGTTATTGACTTCGTCTATTTTGATTAAAGTATACATTTTATCATAACTAGATAGTATTTCTTCTACTTGGTCTGTTGTGACAGCGTCTACACCACAACCAAAAGAGTTTAATTGAATTAATTCTAAACAATCATGTTTTCCGACAAAGTCTGCTGCTGCATATAATCTTGCATGATATACCCATTGGTCTACAACTCTTAAAGGTCTTTTAGCTTCTGTTTTATCTGCAACACTATCTTCTGTTAATACACAAAGACCAAGAGATGTGATTAAAGTATCAATACCATGATTGATTTCTGGATCTACATGATATGGTCTTCCTGCAAGAACGATACCTTTTAAGTGATTTTCTTCCATATATCTTACGGTTTGAGTCCCTTTATCTCTAATATCTTTTTTAAATTTTTGATATTCTTGTTCTGCTTTTTCAGCAGCTTCCATTAATTCTGCTTTTGTAAAATGATATTCTTTAAATTCATCTAATTCTAATACTTTTTGGACTAAATTCTTTTTATCAAATGGTAAAAATGGGTTGATAAATTTGATATTTGGGTCTTTTAGTCCTTCTACATTATTTTTTAATACTTCAGAATAAGAGATGACAATAGGGCAGTTATAATGATTATCTGCTTTTTCATATTCTTTTCTAGAGTATGGCATACATGGGTAAAAAATAGTTTTTATTCCTTGTTCCAATAAACTTTCGATATGACCATGAGAAAGTTTTGCGGGATAGCAAACAGATTCTGATGGCATAGACTCCATTCCTTTTTCATAGGTCTTACGAGTACTTTTTTCAGAAAGGATAACTCTAAAACCTAAGGTGGTTAAAAAGGTGAACCAGAATGGATAATCTTCATACATGTTTAAAACCCTAGGGATTCCAATCGTTCCCCTTGTTGCAAATTGTTCTTCTAATGGTTTATATTCAAATAATCTTTCATATTTGTATTGGACTAAGTTTGGTAGTTTTTTCCCTTTTGTAATAATGCCAGCACCTTTTTCGCAACGATTTCCAGATACATGAATTTGACCATTGCTAAATTTATTGATAGTTAATTTACAGTGATTTTCACAATTGTTACAACGGGTATGAGTAATTTTTATTTGTAAAGTATCTAATTCGTTAGCTTTTAATATGGTAGAAGTATATTCCATGTCTAAATTAGATTCATATTGTTCTTTGGCTAATAATGCCATTCCATAAGCACCCATAAGACCTGCAATGTCTGGTCTTACTACATTTTTTCCAACAATTAACTCAAATGCACGAAGAACAGCATCATTATAGAAAGTACCACCTTGTACTACAATGTGTTTTCCAAGTGTTTCTACATCTCTTACTTTCATTACTTTTTGGATAGCATTTTTAATAACAGAATAAGAAAGACCACTAGAAATATCTCCTACACTATATCCTTCTTTTTGAGCTTGTTTAATTTTGGAGTTCATGAAAACCGTACATCTAGAACCTAAATCAACAGGTCTTTTAGCAGAAATAGCTTCTTTTACAAATTCAGAGATTTCTAAATTTAAGCTTTTAGCAAAAGTTTCAATAAAGGAACCACATCCTGAAGAACAAGCTTCATTTAACATGATATTATCAATAGAACCATTTTTCATCCTAATATATTTCATGTCTTGACCGCCAATGTCTACAATGCTAGTAACATCTGGTTCAAAGGTTTTGGCTGCTGTATAGTGTGCAATGGTTTCAATTTCATTTAAATCTACATTTAAAGCTGTTTGGATTAATTTTTCACCATATCCTGTGACACCACTGTATCGTAAAATGGCTTTTGGTGGTAATACGCTATATAGTTCTTTTAACATATTCATAACACTTTTTAAAGGATTTCCTTCATTGCTTCCATATAAAGAATAAAGTAATTTGCCATCTTGGTCGATTAATACTAATTTTGTTGTGGTAGAACCAGCATCAATTCCTAAATAACAGTTTCCTTCATAAGTTGTTAAATCTGCTTTTTCAACTTTATCTTTGTCATGTCTTTCTTTAAAAGTTTCGTAATCTTCTTTGCTTTTAAAAAGTGGTTCTAATGGATGTGTTGTATTATCATGTGAATTTTTTAAGTTTTCTATTTTCTTTTCTAATTCATCTGTAGTTATGACATCTGAATTAATGGAATCTAGAGCTGCTCCTTTGGCAACTAATAGATGTGCTTCTTCTGGAACAATAACTTCATCAGGTGTTAATTGTAGGGTTTCGATAAATCTCTTTCTTAATTCAGATAAGTAATTTAAAGGACCACCTAAAAAAGCTACATTTCCACGAATAGGTCTTCCGCAGGCTAAACCGCTAATCGTTTGATTGACTACTGCTTGAAAAATAGATGCAGCGATATCTTCTTTTGCAGCTCCTTCATTAATTAAAGGTTGAATATCAGTTTTTGCAAATACACCACAACGTGAAGCAATAGGATAAATCGTTTGGTATCCTTTTGCAAGTTCATTTAATCCAGCAGTATCTGTATGTAAAAGAGAAGCCATTTGGTCTAAAAAAGCTCCTGTTCCACCTGCACAAGTTCCATTCATACGTTGTTCAATGGATTGGTCAAAATAAATGATTTTAGCATCTTCTCCTCCTAATTCAATGACAACATCTGTTTTTGGGATATATTTTTCAACAGCACGTTTACAAGATACTACTTCTTGAATAAAGTTGACACCTAGAAATTTGGCTGCAGACATTGCTCCAGAACCAGTTAATGCTAATGTAAATCTATTCAAAGGATATTTTATTAACAGATTTTCTAATACTTGACAAACTGTATTTTTAGTGTCTGAATAATGTCTTTGATAGTCTTTATATATGGTATTTTTATTTTCATCCATGACAATTATTTTTACTGTGGTTGAACCAACATCTAGTCCAACATGTAATATTTTTTCCATGATAAAATCTCCTTTTTAGTTCTTAAAATTCGATATATAATCACCCTAATTGTATACGGAAAAGAGGATTTTGTCAAATGGTAAATGCTGGGAGTTTTCGCAGGGGACAGGTCCGCTTTAACCAATTTTGGTTAAAGCGGACCTGTCCCAGAGTTGCCAAATTTGGTTCTAAAAGGGACAAACAAATAATACAATGTAAAAAAAGGACGAGGAGGAAGAAAATGAAAAATAAAAAAATAATTTGCATTTTTTCAATTTTATTAGTGATAATATTAATAGCTGGCTATTTTGGAATTCGATATGCGAAAGAAAAAGAGGCTCAAGAATCTACACAAGAGTATACTCCGGAAGAAGAAATAACGGAAGAACAGCTTAGACAGACAATTGTTAGTTTATATTTCCCAGATAAAGAGACTGGAGAGTTAATGCCAGAAGCAAGATTAGTAGATATTAAAGAAATTATGAATAATCCGTATGAAAAGCTAGTAAATTTGTTGATAGAAGGACCTAAAAATGAAAAAGCCACAAAAGTTATTCCTGAAAATACAAAAGTTTTAAGGACTTATACGGAGGGGGATTGTGTGGTTTTAGATTTATCAAAAGAGTTTTTAAATTATTCAAAGGAAGATACTAAACAAAAACAAAATATGATTGATAGTATTGTGAATACTTTGACAGAATTGACAGAGGTTAATAGTGTAAAATTTATGATTGATGGGCAATCTAATGAAGAATTTAAAGATGTTTACACAAGAAAAAAATAATACTACCACTATTAGTACTATTTTTATAGTTTTCACATTATTTGTATAAATTTTGCAAATCTATTTAAAATCAACAAAAAGCGAGGGATTCAAAAATAAATTTAATTATAAATAAAAAATAAAAATCTAACTTTTTATTTGACAAACAGGAAATGATATGTTATTATTGGATTACTACAAGATGTGTTGATTTTAATTTCGATCAAGCCTGAGTAGTAGTATGTGTGGTTTCGGCTACACATATTTTTTATTTTAATAATTTATATAATTTAATATATTTGAAATAATATTGAAAATTGTTTAAAAAATGTTCTACCTCTTTTAAAGATTTTATGGTGTTTTTGGGATAACATTTAAAATCTATTTTTTTCTTAGGTGGGCATTTTTTTTCTCCTCTATTATTTTCTAAAGGTTTTTCTTCCATTCATCACATCTCCTATTACATTATTTTACAAAAAACATTATTTATTGTATAATATGCAAAAGAAATAAATTTGTTCAGTAGGCAAATTTATATAAAAAATAGTAAGTTAGAAAATATAAATAAGGAAAATAATATGGGAAAAAAAATAATAGTAAAAGAGAATGAAAGAATAGATGATTTAGGATTAAAAAATTTGAAAATAATACAAGACAAAGAAGGTTTTTGTTTTGGAATAGATGCTGTATTGTTATCGGATTTTGCAAAAGATATAAAAAGAAATGCAACTGTCTTGGATTTAGGGACTGGGACAGGAGTTATTGCTACTTTATTATGTGGTAAAACAGATTTAAGTAAAGTGGTAGGAATTGAAATTCAATCAGAAGTAGCAGATATGGCTATGAGAAGTATTCAATTAAATGAATTACAAAATAAGTTTGAAATTATAAATGAAGATATTAATCATATTTTTAATCAGTTAGAAAAAAATAGTTTTGATGTCATTGTAACAAATCCTCCTTATCAAAAGAAAAATGCAGGTGTCATAAATGATAAAGAAAAAAAGTTGATTTCACGTCATGAAATAACAGCAACTTTAGAGGATTTTATTAAGGTTTCAAAAGATTTATTGAGAGATAAGGGTGAATTTTATATGGTGCATCGACCAGATAGATTGGTGGATATTTTGTATAGCATGAGAGAATATAGGATAGAGCCTAAGGTCATTAGATTTGTATATCCGAATCAAAAGAAAGCACCTAATTTAGTGTTGATAAAGGGAGTAAAAAATGCTAAACCTTTTTTAACGATAGAAAAAAATTTGTATGTATATGATGAGAAGGGAGATTATACACAAGAAATAAAAGATATTTATCATATAAAGGATTAGAAAGGGAAAGAAGGAAAAGAAATGTTAGGAAAGTTATATATTGTAGCAACTCCAATTGGAAATTTAGAAGATATTACATTAAGAGCTATCAGAGTTTTAAAAGGAGTGGATTTAATTGCAGCAGAAGATACAAGGCATACGTTGAAATTGTTAAACCATTTAGAAATTTCAAAACCACTTATTAGTTATCATAGGCATAATGAAGATGTTAAAACAGATATTCTGATTCACAAATTACAAGAAGGGCAAAATATTGCATTGGTATCAGATGCAGGGACTCCAGGGATTTGTGACCCAGGGGAAGAAGTTATTAAAGCTTGTATTGAATGTGGAATATCTGTTATTCCTATTCCTGGTGCATGTGCTATGGTTAATGCTTTAATTGTTTCAGGAATTGATACAAAAGAATTTATTTTTTTTGGTTTTTTGCCATTACATAAAAAGTTAAGAAAAGAAAAATTGATAGAAATTAAAAATGCGAATAAGACTGTAATTTTATATGAGGCTCCTCATAAATTAAATACAACTTTAAAAGATTTGAAAGAAATATTGGGAAATAGGCAAGTGGTTTTAGCAAGGGAAATTACTAAAATTCATGAAGAGTATATCAGAGGAACAATTGATGAGATACTTGCTAAAAGTGAGACATTAAAAGGTGAAATGATTTTGGTAATAGAAAAAAATGAATCTATGATAGAAAATAATTTATTTGGTGATTTATCTTTAGAAGAACATTATCTGGTTTATGAAAATCAAGGACTAGAAAAAAAGGAAATTATAAAAAAGATAGCAAAAGACAGAAATGTTAGTAAGAATGAAATTTATCAATATTTTATTGCAAAATAAAGGACAAATAGATATTAAAAGGCAGTGATATTAATAGAATACACTGCTTTTTTAATATCATCATTTTTATTGTTGTTTTGTTAAATCAGCAATTTTTTTTGAACAATCTTCACATATCAATTTATCATTATATTCTATTAAATTTTTGGTATTTCCACAGAATATGCAGTTTGGTTCAAACTTCTTTAATATGATAGATGAGCGGTCTACGTAGATTTCGATAGGGTCTTTTTCGACAATATTAAATTGATTTCTAATTTCAATTGGTATAACTACTCTACCAAGCTCGTCGACTCTTCTAATAATCCCAGTTGATTTCATAGATAATCCTCCTTAACAGTTAATATTTTATAATCCAATCCTCCTATAATATATCATAAATATATTTTTAGGTCAATTGTATTGTCATAAAAAGATAGCATAAATTTTTAGTAGGATTTCTCTTTATTAAAATCTTGAACTGACTTTGTTTCTTGATTTTTGAGATTC
>CALXCD010000050.1 GCA_944386715.1 uncultured Clostridia bacterium | reverse complement strand
CCCTGTACAATACAGAATTCATTCCCAAGCTGCCTAGTACCTAATCAAAAAATGTCCAATTTTTTGGGTTCAGTACAGAAATAGTCCATCTTATTTCTTTAAAGGAGATAAAAATGGATAGATTAGAAAGATTTGAAAAGGCACTCAAAGATATTATAGATGGATATCATAAAATAGGAAAAGAATTAGAAGTTTTAAGACAAGAGGGCAAAGTAAAAACTACAAAATTTAGAGAATTATTAGGTAAAAAATTAGTATATAGTATGATAATTACCATATTTAAAAGATATGATTTGATAGATAAAAATGTATTAAATGATAAAGAATAATTCTTAAGCAGAAGGAATGAAAACCCAAGGTTAAAAAGTAGGTGAAATTGACAAGAAAGAACAGTTTTGATATAAATAGAAAAGAAAACATATAGCGGAGGTAAAAAATGGAAAAAGAAAAAGCAATTCAATTATTAAAAAAATATAATAAGGAAGAATTTCATATTCGTCATGCATTAACAGTAGAAGCAGTTATGAGATATTTTGCAAAGCAATATGGGTATGATGAAGAATTTTGGGGATTAGTAGGATTATTACATGACGTGGATTTTGAAAAATATCCAGAGGAACATTGTAAAAAAGCACCAGAGTTATTGCAAGAAATAGATGCAAGTGAAGAAATGGTGCATGCAATTTGTAGTCATGGTTACGGAATATGTTCTGATATTAAACCAGAACATGAAATGGAAAAGATTTTGTTTGCTATAGATGAACTAACAGGTTTAATATGGGCAGCAGCAAAAATGAGACCATCTAAGAGTACAAAAGATATGGAAGTTTCTAGTTTAAAAAAGAAATTTAAAGATAAAAAATTCGCAGCTGGTTGTTCAAGAGATACTATAAAAACAGGGGCAGAACAATTAGGATGGGAATTAGATGAATTATTTGATAAAACAATACAAGCAATGAGAAGTTGTGAAGATGAAATAGAAAAGGAAATGTAATTTGAATTTATAAGGTTGATGTGGGCAGAAAAGGAGAAAAAATGGAAATACCAGTTAGTAAAAACAAGGAATATGTAGTAGATATTATGGATAATGGTTTTGAAGGAGAGGGAATTGCAAAGATAGACAATTTTACGATATTTATTCCTAATACAATCAAGGGAGAAAGAGTAAGAATTATGATTGTAAAGGTTCTATCTTCTCATGCTTTTGGAAAGTTAATAGAAATATTAAAAGCATCTCCTGTGCGTGAAACGGAAGATTGTCAAACTTATAAAAGATGTGGGGGATGTCAACTAAGACATATAAAATATGAAGAAACCTTAAAAATAAAACAAAATGCAGTACAAAGTTTAGTCAATAAAACTCTGAAACAAAAAATAGAGGTCGAAGAAACCCTGGGAATGGAAAATCCTTATCATTATCGAAATAAGGCACAATATCCATTAGGAATCAATAAAGAAGGAAAACCTGTAATGGGAGTTTTTGCTAATAGAACACATGAAATAATTCCTATCCAAAATTGCCTTATTCAAAATAAACAAGCAGAAGAAGTAGCTAAATTTATTTTTGATTTTATTGTGAAAAATAAAGTTAGCATCTATGATGAAAAGAAGCAGAAAGGTTTGATGAGGCATATTGTTACTAAAATAGGAATTAAAACAGAGGAAATAATGTGTATTCTTGTAATAAATGGAAATGAAATACCACAAGAAAAGGAATTAATAAATCAAGTAATCATGCATTTCCCAAATGTAAAAACAATTGTTAAAAATATAAATAAACAAAATACCAATGTTATTTTGGGAAAAGAAAATATTCCTATTTATGGAGATGGTTTTATTAAGGATAAATTAGGAGAATTTGTCTTTAAGATATCTCCACTTTCTTTCTATCAAGTAAATCCTATTCAGGCACAGAGATTATATCAAATAGGAGTAGATGCTGCCCAAATAACAAAACAAGATATCGTATTTGATTTGTATTGTGGAATTGGAACGATTTCTTTGTTTATGGCTCCTTTTGCTAAAAGTGTATATGGAATAGAGTTGGTAGAAGAAGCGGTATACGCTGCAAGAGAAAATGCACTTATAAATAAGATAGATAATGCTCAGTTTATTGCAGGTGACGTGGAAAAGATATTAGATGATTTGATAAATAAACAAAAAATTATTCCAGATATTGTGATGGTAGACCCTCCAAGGAAAGGGTTAGATAGAAGGAGTATAGATAATATTTTGAGAATTTCTCCTAAAAGACTTGTGTATATTAGCTGTAACCCAGCAACTCTGGTTAGAGATTTGAGTGCTTTGGAAGGTTTATATGAAATAAAAAGATTGAAACCTGTTGATATGTTTCCATTTACAAGTCATGTGGAGTGTGTAGCGGTGCTAGAGTTGAAAAATTGCCAGTAATACTTGAATTTACTAGCTTTCAAGATACAATAATGTTTCATAAAAGAGTAGATTTGGACTAGAAAAAGTACAAAATTCAGAAATTAATGTTAAGGTTGTTTTAGATATGGAGTGTGGAAACATATAAAATGAATTTAAAAAAATGATATAATAGTTACTGTGAGTAAATTGCAGAGATTATATATCTATGGTCAGCACACCACATGATATGGTTGTATATTGATGAACATATGAATTTATTAAAATAAAATTTTAAAGTTAAAGAGAATCCTAAGTAAAGTGCCTTGTATGATAGGTGCTTTATTTTTGCTCAAAAATCTAATATATTTAATGCGAATTTTGCTGATTTTGTTGAGGAAAAGGTAAATCTGTGATATAAATATGGTAATATATGGAGGTAAGACGAAATGGGTAAAGTATTAAAAGTAAGAGAAGTGGGAGAACCTATCCTTAAAAAAGAATGTGATGAAGTTAATATAAAAAATATTAATGAAGATATTATAGACATTATAGAAGATTTAAAATCAACACTAGAGTATGGAACAGGATTAGGAATTGCGGCACCTCAAATAGGTGTAGATAAAAGAATTATTGTAGTAGGAGCCAAAAAAGAAAATATAAAATATAATGATGCAGAAGAAATACCAATAACGGCAATGATTAATCCAACTTGGAAGAAATTATCAGAAGATACAGATGTGCAATATGAAGGATGTATGAGTGTTCCTAGTATCAGAGGAAAAGTAGAAAGATATAAGAATATAGAATTGACTTATTATAATGAAAATGGAGAGAAAATAGTAAAAAAATTAAATGGATTTTTTGCAAGATTAGTGCAACATGAATGTGACCATCTAGATGGGATAGTATTTTTAGAAAAAGTAAAAGGACCTAATGGATTTGCAACTAAAGAAAATATTGATAAATATAATTTGAGGAATGAAAAATGATATACATAAAAACATTTAAACTAAGTGATAGCAGGATAACGAATAACAACATATATCCATTTAATGTATTACAAAATAAAGAGCCAGACATATTTATATTCGATAACATAACAGTATTATATGG
>CALXCD010000049.1 GCA_944386715.1 uncultured Clostridia bacterium | reverse complement strand
ATGCAGGCCTACGAAGTCTGAGCTTGGGGGTTCAAGTCCCTCTAGCCGCACCAAATTAGGCATTTGTGAGTTTTTTATTTAAGCACTTATTGGCGTAAGTGCTTTTATTTTTCGTCTAATTATCTTCTTTCCTGTATATCCTAATTTTTTCTTATCATCTGCACTTGTATTATTTGTAGCATTTGTATTATTATCTATACCTTTACTCTCATATAACTTGTCTAATATCTCTTTATTTATTTTTTCATGTGCTTTATTAAATTCGTCTTTCTTCCTTTGGTCAGATATATAAATATAATAAAATTCTGTCGTTTCAAAATCGGCGTGTCCCATTATTTCCCTTAACACTTCTTTATCCATACCGTTTTCACTCATTAAAGTTGCAAAAGAATGTCTAAAACCATAAACTGTCATATGTTCTAAATTATATTTTTTTATAATAGTTTTTAATTTATGATTCAGTCTTTCTGGTAAATATGGTGTACCGATAGTGTTTAAAAAGACGTGTTCTTTTGACGGATCAAATTTTTTATGTTCCTTTTCTCTTTGTTCTTTTCTTTCATTGTAAATAGATTTAAGCATTTTCTTTAATCTTTCACCCATTGGTATTTCTCTATAACTTTCATCTGTTTTTAATTCATCATCAATATATTTATGTCCGATAATATTAAATTCATTATCATATAATGTTATATCCTTATGAGCATTACCAACATAAATCATATCTTGTTCAAACATAATATTTGAAAGTAATAAACCACAACCTTCTTCTGGTCTCATTCCTGTTTGTAATAGAGTAGCAAACAATTTACAAAAACTTCTACTATCATTTTCTAATATGTCTAACCAAACAGGTTGTCTTTCTGCTGGAAGATATACCAACTTTGTTTTTTTTGACCTTTTCTTTTTAGGAAATTTTAATTCAAAATCAGGTACTTCCTTAATTAATTCTCTTTTTTTAGCATACTGCAATATTTGTCTTATCATTAAAAATACATCTTTTGCAGCACGAGGATAGACTTTACGAAGATTTGAAACATATTCCTCAACTATTTCCTTTGTCATTTCTGGTACTGTATATTGTGAAAAATTTTCCTTTATATGTTTTTTTAATGTGTATGCATATGTTTCAACAGTTTTGGGACTTATTGTCTTTCCTGTACTTGGATTTACATATTCTTTCTTATAATTTAACCACATTACTGCAAAATCATAAAAGTTAATACAAGAATGTATCCCTTTATGTAATATTACATCTTCTTTTGCATCTTTATACTCAGAAAAACTTTTCAAGTTTTCTTCGCAATTATCAGAAAATACACTTTCCTCTACAATTTCGTAATTTTGTTTAACAATATATGTGTCTATTATTAATTGTGCTAATCTTTGTTTTGCAATTTCTTCTGTTGGTCCTGACCTTGATAATCTAGGGTTTTTATCTCCTCCTTTCTTTAATTCCAACCTAATTCTTGCCTCAAAACTGTTTCCTCTTTGCCTTATTGTTACTGTACCTTTTTCGGCTTTTTCATTGTTTTTATTAGTTTTTCTAGTAACCTTACTACTTATCTTTTCCATTCTTCATTTCTCCTTCCGAATGGTTTAAGATAAATAAAAAAGATTTATTATAAAACTTTTTAAATTATATAATAAATCTTCTATAAAAATCAATGTTATAAAAGGGTTAATATTTCCCATAAGTACCATAGTTATTATCAAACCATTCTTGTAATTTTGCACCATTAATTATGATTTTTCTTTTAAAACGAATTGCTGGAAAACCTGGAACGGTTACAAGTTTTAACATTAAATTTCTTCCTATTCCTAACTGTTTTCTTGCTTCATCAACACTTATACCAAATCTCATTGTTTCTTCAATATTATTCTGCATCTGCATCACAACCATTTTTTGCTTGTTCTAGTTTATTTCTAGCCCAGTTCTGTGAATCTGCAATATTTTGAATAATATTGCGAGGATATAATTTAAAACATTGCTTCATTTCTATACCAAAAGTTTTAGGGTTAATTTCTCCTTTATATTTTGAACTTTGCATATAATCAAGTGTTACTTGTGCATAAGCCACTGCCTCTTTTTTATTCATTTTTGACACCTCCAACAAAGGTTTCAAATAATGTAATAATCTTGTCCCACTCTACTTCTGAACTATCTCTAATGCAGATTTCACATTTTTCAATATAAGAAAAATCTTTTTTTCTCCTTATGTATATTTCTAATTTTTGATAATCATTAGCGGTATAATTAATTTCTGCATATATTTTACTTTGCTTGGTATTTAATTTATCCGCTAACTTAAATACTTTTAACAATTTTTGTTCCATATCTTGATACCATTTTACCTTTCTTTAATATATTTAGGTACATCATAAGACCTTCCAAGTTCTTCCCTAAATTCGTACCTATGTTTTGAAGGGTTATATTTGTAAGCACTTTTATTCCATTTTCTATAATTTTCATCTGTTAATTTCTTTGATTTAGATAATTCGATAGATGCTTCTATATGTTGTGATTTAACAAATTCGTAATTATCTTCAATTCTCTTTTTTTCTCTTTTTTGCTTAATAAAATTGTTTTGGTCTTGTTTTCTTCTTTCTTTTGATTTTTCTTTTCTAAAATTCTTTTCTTCCATATACCTGAAATCTGTTTTAATAACCTTTGTTACATAAGCAGATGTTACTTTTGTTATTTCTGCTATTTCTTTTACTTTTAGGTGCTTAATATAAAATAGGTTAATTATTTTATCTTTTTGTGTTTTCATCTAATACCACCTTGTATTTTTGTTGGTTAATTTTTTGTCGACACTTTTTAGATATGACAATACTATTAGAGAAACTATTTAATCTCTAATTCTTTCATTTTTTTAGCGAAAGCATCTTGTCTTTTTTTCTTCTCTTTTAACTCTTTATATAAACGATATTTTAATTTTAGTTTTGGTAGTAAAATATCAAATATAAAAAGTAATAATACAAGGGATATTCCTAATAATAGACATCTGACAAACATAATCTATATTTTCTCCTTTCGTAAATTTAGATAAAGGACAGATAAGAGCTAGTCCAACCTGTCCTTTGTTTAATATAGTGCTTCCTAATTTGCCCTTCATAATATATACAGTGAGTAAGTCAGCAAAATTCTCCCCTAATTTTGAAAAAATTTTAAAATTTATAATTTTTTATTCCTTCGATTAGTTTTAAAATAATAAATTGATAACGATCTTCATCGCCAAAACTGTATCTTTTAAGCATTTTCTTTTTTCTTTCAATAATCTCTAACATAGCCATATCATCACCTGCTTGTGCTAATTTTCCCAATTCATATAAACTTTTATTTTTCATTTTCTGAACCCTCCTTAAAATATTTTTTTAGTTTGTTTATTGCTCTTATTTTGATTTTACTAACTGTTTTTGAATATACTTCTAACATTTTTGCTGCTTCTTTTTGAGAAAGTTCTTTATCAAATAGTAAAAAAATAACTGCCTGCTCAATAGCAGACAGCGACTTTAATGCACTTTTTAATTGTAATGATACATCAATATCTTCTGTACTTAAAAAACTAGAATTTATAGTAACAAAATCATCTAAAATGGCAGAATAAGCCAAGTCATCAATCATAGGTCTTTCCTTATCTATGATATTCATTTGTTTTTTAAAATAAGTCCTTGCTGATAAAATAATAGTTTTATTTAGGAAACTATCAAACCTTTCCTCCTTGTAATCATTTTTACTTTCCATAAGTGTTCCTCCCAAATTTTAAATTTGGGGTTAATACCTATTTAACAAGAACACAAAATTGAAAAATAAAAACCTCCTTCCCTAAAAAATATATAAAAAATGAGCCTATTATACCTATTTAGTAATAAAAAACATAATCATTCGTACTTTTAAATAAAAT
>CALXCD010000048.1 GCA_944386715.1 uncultured Clostridia bacterium | reverse complement strand
CCAACTATTTTCTTATCTGATTTCCTTATAGTTAAATATACTGTTGCCGGAATTCTATCTTTATCTATTGTATCAATAGATAAATCATTTTTTACTTTTTCTAACCATTTATCAAAATCCTTAATTCTATCAAGTCCACCATCTCCTGCAATTTCGTTTTCTCCATTGTCTAAAAATTCTTGTAAATATTCTTCAACTTCTTTTTTATATTCTTTTGTTGGAAATATTAATTCTAACTTTCCATAAGCTTTATTTTTTTAATTATTATACATTTTTATTTCCCCCTTTTACTTTTCTTCTCATCTTATAATGTGTCGGTGTTTCTTCATATATTCCAAATCTAACTTTTTGATATAAAAATAAGCCTTGCAAAAAAATCTTTTAAGACTCCTTTGCAAGACTTGATATATCTTACTTTATAAGTGTAGGTAGTTAATGTATTTTATACTACCCTTTACAGCTCGAGCTATATTGCTCTATGTAAACTCTTAAATATGTTTCTTATTTTAGCATATTTAGTAATTTTTGTCAAATATCACAAAATTCAAATTTATTTTCAGTGAATTTATCTAACCTTTCTCGTTATAAATATAATTACTATAATAGAAAAAAACTGGCAACTAATTATTTCTAACTAGTCGCCTTTCATAGCAATTCAACTGGAACTTTCGTTCCTTTCATAGCAATCTCTATGATTACTTTCTAATACTATGATACTATATTTTATGCGATTAGTCAACGATTTATTCAATAAAATTTTTATATTTTCGGAGTAGATTTGTTTGTATTATTAAATTCTAAACATATTTTATTGGATATACTGTCCATATAATTTCCATCTAATGTTCCTATTGTTCCAGAAAAATTCAATCTTAATATACTTACTTTTTTCATTCTTGTAATCCTTGCCCATCTAAGCATTTTCTTAAAACCATTTATTTTATCTAGTTCAATTATCTCTGTAAGTTCATTTTTCTGTTTTTTAGATTCTTGTACTGTAATTTTACCATTTTCCAACTCTTTTTCTATTCTTATATATTCTATTGGTTTTTTTGATGATATAGGCAAAACAAATAAATCTTTCTCAAAATTTTTTAATATGACTGCCGGATGCATACCACCAAATTCATTTCCAACATTAAAACCAAAATCTATCCATACAACATTTCCTCTTTTGAATAAAACATATTTCATAAGTATTTTTACATCTTCTAAAGGTATTTTTTGATTGCTAAATATATATTTATTGTCTTTAAAAATATAGTTTGATTTAATAATAGATTTAACAATTTTATTTGATTTATTATAAGTATATTTGCTAATAACATAATTTTTTAGAGTATATTTAGCTATATTTCTATAAATATATTCTTCGTCTTGTTCTTTCTCTACTTTTTCTGTTTTATCCTTAATCCAAATAAAATAAAGTTTTCCTCTTTTTTGATCTTCTTTTTTATTTAATGACTTTCTAAACTGTCGTAATTTTTTTAGGCATTTAATATAAGATTCTTTCACATAATCACACTCCAAACATAAAAGTATTTTACTCTTACAGAGTATCAAACATATGTTTTTATTTCAAGTGATTTTATTAATTTTCTAATAAAATAATTTGTAGATTATATCCAATTTTCTTGTAGTTCTTTATTATTATTATTTATGCAATATTCTAAAAAATTTTACTAATTATGCTTTTGCAAAAGGCAGGAAAGAAATACAGAAAGTATTTCACAAATACTTAGAAAGGCAAGCTTTCTAGTTCTCTGCTTTCAGCAAAAAAATACAGAGAAAGTACAGATATATCCTAACGTTAGGATGTTATATTATATATCAATTAATTTAGTTCTAGTAATTGTGTTTAAATGAATATTATCACGCACCATTAAAGCAATAACATATAAAAACAATTTAATTTGTAGTTAGGTATTTTTTCTTTAAATTAAATGCTTTAAGCAAGTAGAGAGTTTTTGTTGTCTAAACAACTATCTCCATCTAAATGTAAAATCTTCCCTGTTACAATTTTTTCTTTTGACCTTGTATTTTTCATTAATATCCCTATTTTGTAGTTTTTATTCTGTTGCTCTATTTGGGATTTTTCTATTCTGTTATCTATTTCCTCATCTTTCTTTTTCAAATACTCTCTTACATCTTCTTTTTGTATGATTTCTAAATCATTTATATCACTATCTGCTTCTACTCTTTCTATCATTCCTCTTAAAATAGCAATATCACCATTTTTTGTAGAGATAATATTTTTAACAACAAATAGCACATCTTTACCATAGGATTTTCTTCCTACGATAGCTCCCTTTTTTATTTCTTTCATTTTATCACCTCATCCTATTGCCTATTGTATTTTATGTCGAAAAAGGTGATTTCGTGACATTTATGCTTAATACAAAAATTATCTTTATATAAGGTAACAAAACAAAAGGATATCTATTAAGATACCCCCTTATTATTTAAATGGCTATATTTCAACTTTGTAGCCATTCCTCCTCTTATGTGCCTTTCAGCTTTATTCTCATCTAATATAATCCTAACCTCTTTTGCTAGACTGGGATTTATTTTCTTTAATCTTTCTGATACATCTTTATGTACCGTTGTTACTTTTCGTAACGGTAGAATTTATATCATCAAAATTCGTAATTACTGTAGGTTGACTTCCAATTTCACTTAATAATTTTAATCTTACTTCCACATTTCCTTCACTATCTACGTAAATAGCATCTATTATTGTTTTTAGCATTGCATTTGTAATTGTCTTATTGTTTAAAATGTCATCTACTGTTCTTATTGTTTTTGTTAATTCTTTTTCTAATACATCTTTTTCTTTTATTTCAGAAGTAATTAACTTTAATTCTCTTTCTAATCTTGCTATATCTTCATTTAATGGATTTGTATATTGTTTTAGTTCTTGCATATTGATTACTTCATTTTGGAACATTTCCATATATTTTTGTTTTTTAACTGTCACTTTTTCTATTTCTTTGAGTAAGCTTTCTTCACTTCTTTCATTATTTTCTCTTAATGCTGTTATTTTTTCAAATTCTTTTTCAACAGCTTTTATGAAGTTCTTTTTATTAGAAATTATACTTTTAAGATATTCTTTAATAGCATTTAAAAGTTCTTCTTCATCGATTACAGTTGTGTTAGGGCAATGATTTACACCCATTGAGTTTCTTCCACTACATACCCATCTTATATATTCTGGTCCATCAGCTGTATATTTTCTTCTTATCCTTCTAAATGAATAACCACAATGTTTGCAATAAATAAGTGTACTAAATACATATTCTGTTTTTTCTCTTTTATTGTTTAGTTTAAATTCATTTGACCTTTGTTTTAAAATATCTTGTGCTCTATTAAATAATTCATCTGATATAATTCTCATTTCTGGCTTTTCTACTATAATCCATTCTTCTTCTGGTAAGTCTTTTCTTGTCCCTGTTATAAAGTCAGTAACTTCAGATTTCTTATTTGTTACTCTACCTGTATATATTGGATTTTTAAGCATTCTTACAATAGATGTTTGTACCCATTTTGACTTTGTTTTCTTAGTTCTTATTCCTCTATCATTTAATTCCCAAGCAATTTTAGTTGTTCCCATTCCTTTATATACATAGCTTTCAAATATTTCTTTTACAATTTTTGCTTCTTCTTCGTTTATTTTTAAGGTGTATCTTTCATCTGGAATTTTGTCATAACCAAATACCAAATTAGGTACTCGACCTTTTTTAGCTGTAATGTCTTTTCCAAATTTAACCCTTTTAGACATATTTGCACTTTCTTGTTGTGCCATTGCACCTAAAATGGTTAGTATAAATTCTGATCCACCTTCCATAACTTCGCCATTGTTTAAGAAATCTACTTGTATTCCATAGGATTTTAGCTCTCTTATACTTTGCAATAAATCTACTGTATTCCTTGCAAAACGACTTACATCTTTTACAACTACTCTTTCAAATTTCTTTGCCTTTGCATCTTTCATCATCTGTTGGAATTGTTTTCTGTGTTTTATTTGCTTTCCAGAAATTCCTTCATCTGCATATAGCTTGTACAACTCATAACCGTTCTTTTTAGTAAATTCATTAAAGAACTCTATTTGCTTTTCAAGAGAATCAATTTGTGCTTCTTTTTCAGTTGAAACTCTACAATATGCTGCAATTTTCATAACATCACTACTTTCTTTTTGCTTTCCGTATCTTTAATTTCGTTCTGTTACATTTTAGCATATTGTTCTAAAAAATGCAATAAAAAACTACTCTCTTTTGAGAATAGTTTTGATTTATATTTAATTAGTTGTTTTCTGCTAAAAATTTTTCAAAATCTTCTATTGTTAATTCTTCATCACTTTCATATTTTTCCTTTGTATAATCTCCTGTTCCATTGCTTATAATTTGTAGGAATTCTATCAA
>CALXCD010000047.1 GCA_944386715.1 uncultured Clostridia bacterium | reverse complement strand
TCTTCTATTAATAATATTAATTATTTTTATTTTAAACAAGTTTTAACAGATTTAATTGATTCAAAGCTAGTAGGTACTTACACAAAAGAAGATGAGCAGGTTGTAAAAATTACATCTGAAGGGAAAAATGCATATATTCTTACAAAAGATGTTTTACCAGGAATTATGAAATTAAAAGCTGATAATATTTTTAAAAAAGAATTTTCTATGATTGAGGAAGAGTCTTCTGTTATTGCAGAATTTATTCCTAAAAATGAAAATGATTATACCATTAAGTGTAAAATTGTTGAAAATAATGAAACCATTTTTGAAGTGAAAACTTTTGCTGGTTCAAGAGATAGAGCAAAACGTATTGTGGATAATTGGAACCAAAATGCAACTACTATTTATCCTAAAATTTTAAATTTGTTATTAAATGATAATAATGAATAACTTTATTTTATCGACAACTTTGAAATATAAAAAACTCGTAAATGTTTATATCATACATTACGAGTTTTTTAATTTTGGTAGCGAAGATGTGATTCGAACACATGACCCTTCGGGTATGAACCGAATGCTCTAGCCAACTGAGCTACTTCGCCATTTTTTGTAACGATATTTATTATACTGATAGTTTTGCCATTTGTCAAGATAAAAATACAAGAAATTTCAATTTCTTGTATTTTTTCTTTTATCTTCCACTTTCTTGTTCTATTTCTTCTTGTACTTTTTGTGCTTTTTCTTCTGTTATCTGTTTTTTAGCACTATCAGATAACACATTTTCTGGTATTTTACTATTTTGCCTTTTCCATTTGTTAATAGCTTTTTCACTTTCTTTTTCTATGTCATCTTTATTCTTTTTCACTATTAAAGAATCTTTAAACAAATTCTTTTCTAGTTTATCTCTATTTTTAATAGAATTTAATAATGTTTTTTTATCTTGTTCAGAAAGTGTAGCATCATTTTCTATTATTTCTTTTACATCCACATCTTCGCTAACTTCTTCTCCGTCGTTTTGTGTAAAAGCTTTCCATAATTCTCTAAAACTTAATTTTATTCTTTCCATATTTTTAATAAGGTCTTTTTCCTTATTTTTTCACCTCTTTTTTCCAATCTATTAATAGTATATCACAAAATGCCTGATAAATCAATAGTTTTAGTTGATTTGTTTTATCTCTCTTATTATTTCCTTCTCTCTAATTAAATAGAATTAGTATTATATCAAAAAAAATTCTTCTATCAATTTTATCAAATCATTTAATTCTTTAAATTTATTAGAATTTACATAAATCCCAAATTCAACTGCACCTAAATCTATTGTAGTTTCTACTTCAACTAAATTAAACTTTTTATAATCATTTTTATCTACATATTCTCGTGTTATTAACCCTAAAACTTTTCCTGAGCTTGCAAGTTCTAGAATAGTTTTATAACTGCTATTTCTTATTGTTAGGTTCTTGCCTGGTATTAATTCTTTTATTCTTTCTACAGCTTGTGCATATGTTCTGGGTGCATATATAATTTGATTTTCTATATTTTCAGGTGTTAGTTTTTGACTTGCAAATAAGGATTCTTTACTTGTAATAATTACATCATGTAAATACCCTAATTTAGTATATTTAATTCCGCTCCATATATCTATCTTTATTGTCCCTTTTTGAGAATACTATATCTAGTTCTTTATTTTTTAACTTTTCCATCATTTCAGATGTTTTTTCACAAATTAAATTTAAATTAACATTTGGATATTTTAAGCAATATTTATTTATAACATCTCCAAAAATGCAACTTCCCATATGATTATGCGTTCCAATATTAATAGATTTTTCTTTACTTATTTCTCTATCCACTCTATTAAGTTCTTCAATTGGATTCTTAAGCTTTTCATATAGTTCTTTTCCCTCTACTGTTAAGGAAAGTCCTTTATTCTTTCTGTCAAACAATTTTAGCGATACTTGGTTTTCTAGATTTTTAATTTGTTTAGTAACGGCTGGTTGAGAAATATTTAATTTTACACTTGCTTTAGTTATATTCTCTTCCTTGGCAACTGCAACAAAAATTCTATATAATTCAAAATCTATCATATTATATCACTCCTGTATTTTATACATTTCCTGCATATTTTTTATACCACAAAAGCATGAAACATTCAACATATCTCATGCTTTTGTAGTTGAAATCAATCAAGTAACTTCAATAAATCTTTGAAGGCTTTTTTTATTTGCCTATCTTTTTTTCCCTTTAAATTAAAATGGATTTCATTATTGTTACACCCAGACAAGTGCAACACTAAATTAGATGATAAAAATACACTAAATACTCCTTCTTGGCAATTACCTGTTTTATATAATATACAATTCTTAATACAAAATTCAGAATACTTTGCCCCTCTTGTAGAATCCTTTACTTGAATCCAATTATTGCCTCTAAAATAGCAACTCATTGGAATTCCATGTCCCTTGCTTATTAATTGTGTCGTCCAATCTGATTCTGAATAATTTGAAATTTCACATAAGAACTCAGAAAAGTTGCTCATTGGAACAAAAAGCTCTTTCCATAAATTAAGAGCATCTTCTCCTTTGACATTATTAGAATAACCAAAATATTCAGAGAACTTATTTAAATCCAATAATTTCACATTCACTTTTAGCTCATCTATTGATTTTAATACAAATAATTTTACTTCACATTGATTTAACTTAGTTACAACAATATTGTATCGTACTGAAATTTCATTACTTTTTAACACTTTCGTTATTTTTATAACATCTTTAGAAAGATATTTGGGAAAATGAACTCCTTCTATATATTCTGATATACTATCAACACTAAAAACAATATCTATATTTTCTTTGTATTTTCTAAGTATATCTATATATTCTAAAATTTTAAACCCATTTGTATTAATTCTAATCTTAGTATCTTTGAATTCCATAATATATTCAATAAGCTTACCAAAATAAGTTACACTTGTTGGTTCTCCTCCTGTTATTCTAAAATTTGTGATACCGCATTCATGTGCATTAGAAATAATTCTTTTAATATTAGAAAAAGAAATTGTTTCTCTTTCCTTTGAAATGCTTTCTCCACCCTTTTTGCAATAAAAACATTGATAATTGCAATAAGTTGTCAATGCTATTGCTAAATAAGTATTTACCCGTTTTTTCATCTCATTTACCTCCTAATATTATTAGTGTCTGTTAATATAAAATATTTTGTATTTTATTTTAACATAATACTTATATTATTAGAAATACATAAATGTTCGTTTGTGATAACTAAATGGAATATCATTTTCCTATCCTAAATTGATTTTATAAATTAATTCTTCTATCTTATAAATCTTTTTATTTTCTTTTTCTAATTGTTTTAAGCTCTTTTTCGGTGTTGGCAAATTTTCTGGCATAGTGCCACCATTTTTTTCAATTACTTCTCTGTTGCACTTTTAGGCATTTTTATCGTTTTGTCGACGTCGACAAAATGTTCAGAAACGGTAATATCACTATTTTTACATGATTCTTTTGAATTGTTTGTAAATGTCGATTATTTTTTCATTCTTATTAAATTTTTATTGTAGGTTTGTCAAAAAAGTCTACTATAGTTGAACACATATTTATTATTTTTTACACCTAATATTTCTTCTCTTAAAACCTATTCGTTGTTTTTGTATTGCTTTTTGTATATATTCAGTTGCAATAGGTGTTTTACAGCTTGTCTCTCCCATATGGACAAATACTTTTCCTATTTTCTTTGCTACCTCTAAAGCTTCTTTGTGTAATGGTTTATACGAAATTCCTATTGTTATTACAAAATTATTCATTGCATAACGAACTCTATTAGGTCTAGAATGTATATTTTTTTCTACTTCTTTTAAATAGCCATGTAATTTTTCTTTTTCAAAAAAACTATCTTTTTGATAGCTAATAAGCCAACAGTAACATGCCCAACCAGCAGCAGCATATAATTCTTTATCACTTTTTATCCATTCATCTGCCATTTTTTGTGCATATGGTGATTTTGCTAACGTTACAGAAACGACATAGTCCGCAATTCCATAACAATAGGCTTCTTTTATCCATTTGTCAAAATCTGTTTTGGACATTTTGTCAGGTTCTGCAATCATTCCTGCTAAATACATTGCATCATAATTTCCAGTTTCGTATAACTCCATAGATAGTTTATAATTTTTTTTGATTTTCTTAACAATTGGTTTTAATTTTCCTGTTGTTACACCATATAAAGGCTCTTTGGCTCCATGTTTTATATAAATATGTTTTATCTGTTCGTCACCTAAGTTTTTTAATTCTTTCATAATTACACTAATATCATTTATCATTTTATCATCCTTTTTCTTTTTATCATATTATGTGTAATTATTTGTTTATTATAATAATAGTATAATAAAAAACTCCCTTTTTATGAGAGTTTTTTTGCTTCCATTAACGTAGTTATTCACAACTTTTGGTTTTTCTTAATGATTGATTCAGATATCAATTGCATCAGTCAAATAATTTTTTCCATCTTTTAGCGATTTCATTTTCAGTTGTACGATATTTTCGTCTCTAATTTATTGTTTTTTATCTACAATACTTTCTTAAAATTAATAAAATTATTTTTACAAATCGTATTTTATTAATGTACAAGTTTTTGGATACTCATTACTTTTTTGATTTAAATATTCCTGAAAAGCAACAACTATATCTCCATGAGTAACAACTAAGATATTTTTGTCATAATAATTTTCTTTTATTTCTTCAATAAAGTTTGATACTCTATCATAAATTGATTTATAAGATTCAACTTCTTCTATTTCATTTTCTTTTAAGTTATATAGCTTTGACTTATCTTTTATTAACTCTACTGATTTCAAGGTAAAACTGCCAAAATCTCTTTCAATAAGCCTGTCATCAGTAGTTATTTCTAATTTATTAACATTTAAAATACTTGCTGTATGTATTGTTCTTTTTAAAGGTGAGCAAAAAATCAAATCTATTTTTAAATTTTTAAGCTGACTAGCCAATCTTTCAGCTTGTTCTATTCCAAAATCAGTTAAGTCTTTTTGATTTCTCCCATTAAATAAATGATTCACATTAGCTTCTGTTTGCCCATGTCTAACAATATATAATTTCATCATTTTTCTCCTATAAATTAATTTCTTACAAATCGATTAGAGCATATACATTCCCTATCATTTCTAGCTAACAATATCTAATATAAACAGTCAGGTAATGATTTTTTTAATGGTGGAGATGAGGAGAGTCGAACTCCTGTCCATCATACTTTCCAGATGAACTTCTACAAGTTTAGTTTGTCTTTTTTATTCCCTTCTTTTTCACCGACAAACAGGTTAAAAAGAAAGAAAGCTTTTTCAATACCCCCTACTTTAAAAGCAAAAGTAGCTTCGTTTCCCACTATTATGACACTTTCTCTAAATAGGTGGGACTACCTAGGAAAGCGTAGCTGCAATTAGGCAGCTAATGCTAATTCTCTATTATTATCAGCGTTTATTTTTAATCTCCCGTTTTTTTAAGTGGCCAACGAGAATCCACTACTTGCTATTCATCTTTCTGGTATCATGTCGAAACCATTACATCCCCAAGTATCTTTAATTATACTATATTTTCATTTCTTTCGCAATATGATTTTCTTAGTTTTCAGGATAAAGACATGAAAAAAATTTTAAAAGTTCTAAAATAATATAAAAATCAATAAAAAACAGTTTCCAATATATA
>CALXCD010000046.1 GCA_944386715.1 uncultured Clostridia bacterium | reverse complement strand
GGAATCTCAAAAATCAAGAAACAAAGTCAGTTCAGGATTTTACTGAAGAGAAATCCTACTAAAAATTTATGCTATCTTATAACATAGAAATAGTTGAAAAATAAGAAAAAATAGGATAAAATATTAAAAAATGTAAAAATAGGAGAAAAAGTACATGAGAATTAGATTCAAAAAATGGGCAAGACCAGAATTAGAGGCTAGTAAATTTTATATCGATAATCCAGAAGATAAGAAAGGAAAATGGAAAGAACAATTTAAAAATCCAGAACAGCCATTGCATTTGGAATTAGGATGTGGAAAAGGACAATTTATTGCAACCTTGGCATCCAGTAATTTAAATATTAATTATATAGCAATTGACTTAGTAGATGCCATGTTAGGATTAGCGAAGAGAAATATCGAAACAGTTTATCAAGAAAAAAATTTGCAACCAGATAATGTATATCTTACAAGATTTGATATCGAAAGAATACCTCTTATTTTAGACCCAAAAGATGAGGTAGAAAGAATTTATATTAATTTTTGTAATCCATGGCCAAAAGGAAAACATAGAAAGAAGAGATTGACACATACAAGGCAGTTAGAAAAATATAAAACATTTTTAAAACCAGGAGGAGAAATTTATTTTAAAACAGATGATGATGATTTATTTAGGGCAAGTTTAGGTTATTTGGAAGAGTGTGGATTTAAGATATTGGAGAAAACCTTTGATTTACATCAAGAACCAATATTTGAAAATAATATAGAAACAGAACATGAGAAAATGTTTACAGAACAAGGAATTAAAATAAAAGCTTTAATTGCTAAATATTGATTTGTATTTATGTTACATTCACAACTATCTTATATGATATTAGAAAAACCTGATATATAGCTATTTTTAATCAAAATATAGCTTGTGTAACAATCCGGGTCTTAATTTTCAAATATCTATATATCAGGTTTTTTTGAAGGATTAATATATTAACTGTAAATTGTAACGTATTTATAAGTCAAGTTGTAAAATATAGCAAAAACACTTGTATTTTGTCCAAAAAAGTGGTAAACTAGACATAGATTAAAAAAAAACCAAATTTTTCGGTGATTTTTTTAATCTTTTTTTATTTTAGTTAAAAATGAACATATAGGAGGAAATTATGAATACAAAATATGTTTTTGTAACAGGTGGAGTAGTATCAGGATTAGGAAAAGGAATAACAGCAGCTTCTTTAGGAAGATTATTAAAAAATAGAGGATATAAGGTAACCATTCAAAAATTTGACCCTTATATTAATGTAGATCCAGGAACCATGAATCCCTATGAACATGGAGAGGTATTTGTGACAGATGACGGGGCAGAAACAGATTTAGACTTGGGACATTATGAAAGATTTATTGATGAAAATCTAACTAAAAATTCAAGTGTTACAATGGGAAAAATATATCAACATGTAATCGAAAAAGAAAGAAGAGGAGATTATTTAGGAAAAACGGTTCAAGTAATTCCTCATATTACAAATGAAATAAAAGAAAGAATTTATGGATTTGAAGACACAGATACAGATATTGTGATAACAGAACTAGGGGGAACTGTAGGAGATATTGAAGGACTTTCTATTATTGAAGCTATTAGACAAGTAGGATTGGAAAAAAATCCAGAAGATGTGGTATATATACACGTTACATTATTGCCTTATATTTTCGGTTCTAATGAAATTAAATCAAAGCCTACACAACACTCTGTAAAAGAATTACAAAGCTTTGGAATTAAACCAGACATTTTAGTTTGTAGGACAGAAACAGATATACCAGATACGATTCGAGAAAAATTGTCTTTGTTTTGTAATGTTAGAAAAACAAGTGTGATTCAAAATAAGACAGCAGATTGCTTATATGCAGTACCGTTAATGTTAGAAGAAGAGGGACTAGCAAGAGAAGTATGTAATCATTTAAAGCTAGATAAATATGTGCCAGATAATACCAAATGGGAAGAAATGATAGAAAATATTAGAAATATAGATAAAGAAAATAAAGTTACAATTGCAATCGTGGGAAAATATGTAAAACTAGAGGATTCTTATATTTCTGTTATGGAAAGTTTACGTCATGCGGGATTTGCTAATAAAGTAGAAGTAGAGATAAAACTAATTGATTCTGAAACTATTAATAAAGATAATGTAAAAGATAAACTAGAAGGAATAGAAGGAATTGTAGTTCCAGGAGGTTTTGGAAATAGAGGAATTGAAGGAAAAATCGAAACCATTCGATATGCTAGAGAAAATAAAATACCATTTTTAGGAATTTGTTTAGGAATGCAGATGGCAGTGGTAGAATTTGCTAGAAATGTATTAGGAATTGCAGATGCCGATTCTGCTGAGTTTGATGAAAAATCTAAAAATCCAGTCATTCATATTATGGAAGAACAAAAAGGAATTGATAAAAAAGGTGGCACAATGCGATTAGGAGCATATCCATGTATATTAAAAGAAGGAACTTTAGCAAGTAAGATATATGGAAAAGAAGAGATTTCAGAAAGACATAGACATCGTTATGAATATAATAATAGTTATAAAGAGAGATTGGAAGCAGCTGGTCTAAAAGTTTCAGGAACTTCACCAGATGGATTATTGGTAGAAATGGTAGAAATACAAGACCATCCATATTTTATTGCCGGACAATTTCACCCAGAGCTTAAGTCAAGACCTAATAAACCAGCTCCATTATTTGTTGGTTTAGTAAAAGCGGTGAAAGATTTAAAAAATAACTAAAAGTATAATATAATTAAAACAGGTTATTTGTAAAGTTATATTTCAAATAATCTGTTTTTTTGTGCTAAATTTGTGATTTTATGTAAAATGTGATATAATTAAAGATATACTAAAGATTATAGGAGGATAAAAAATGAAAGAAGAGAAGTATGGTTTTAAAACCAAGAAAGTGACCTTATTAAAGGTCCGGATGTCTGATGTGAAGGACATCGTAAAATTATATCAAAGGAAGACTCCTCAAGAAAGAAAGAAACTCGAGGAAAATTGGAGTTATATGATTCAAAAATCTAAAGACGATTTCACAAATGTAATGTTTGTTATTAGAGACAAATGCTTCAGAACAATCGGATTATTGGAAACAGAAACTGATGACGGAAAAGCATTTGAGATTGGAATTTGGATTCCGAATCAAGCAAAGCAGGTCCAGTTTTTGGAACATATCAAGGACAGTTTTCTGGAATGGGCAGAAGAGGAAACTTCAATGGATTCTATAAGTTCTATAAAAGTATTGAGAAAAATGACAAAGAATCCAGCTGAGGCAAAATATGATGTCATTGCAAAAGGCATCTTCTTCTAAAATCCTCGAATTTGCTCTGGCATTATGCCAGAGCTTTTTCTTTGAGATTTGTTAGAAGATAAGAATATAAGATAAAATCAATGAATATAATAGATATGTGAACTTTTTGTGAAAAATAAAAAAAAGGTATTGACAATTAATTAAAATGGGTATAAATTATTAGCAGTCACTTAACAAGAGTGCTAAAACTTAAAGGAGGTAATAAAAATGATTAAACCATTAGGAAACAGAGTATTAATAAAAATGAAAGAAGGCGAAGAAACAACTAAAAGTGGAATTATTCTAGCAGGAAATGCACAAGAAAAACCACAAATAGCAGAAGTAATAGAAGTAGGACCAGGAAGAAAAATAGATGATAAAATAGAACCAATGAATGTTAAAAAAGGAGATAATGTCATTGTTGCTAAATATAGTGGAACAGAAGTAAAATATGAAGGTGTAGAATATATTATTGTAAAAGAAGATGACATTTTAGCAATTGTATCATAATGAAAAGGAAATAGATTGAGAATGATATAAAAAATAAATTAGAAGGTTGTCAAGGAAAATGTTGATGGATGATTACTTGACGAAAAGAAAGGAAGGATAGAAAATGGCAAAAGTCATAAAATTTGGAGAAGATGCAAGAAAATCTTTATTAGAAGGAGTTAATAAATTAGCTGATACTGTAAAAGTTACTTTAGGACCAAAAGGTAGAAATGTAGTATTAGATAAAAGTTTTGGAGCACCATTAATTACCAATGACGGTGTTACTATTGCAAAAGAAATTGAATTAGAGGATAAATTTGAAAATATGGGAGCTCGTTTAGTAAAAGAAGTTTCTACTAAAACAAATGATGTTGCTGGTGATGGAACAACAACAGCTACCGTTTTAGCACAAAGTATGATAAAAGAAGGTGTTAAAAATGTAGCTGCAGGAGCTGACCCAATGTCTATCAAAAGAGGTATTGACAAAGCTGTTAATACTGCAGTAGAAGGATTAAAAGAAGTAAGTTCTGTGATTAATGGAAAAGAAGATATTGCTAGAGTTGCAAGTATTTCTGCTAATAGCGAAGAAATTGGAAATTTAATTGCAGATGCCATGGAAAAAGTTTCTAAAGATGGTGTTATCACTATCGAAGAATCAAAAACATCTCATACAGAATTAAATGTAGTAGAAGGAATGCAATTTGATAAAGGATATTTATCACCATATATGGCAACAGATACAGAAAAAATGGAAGCAGTATTAGATAATCCATATATCTTATTAACAGACAAAAAGATAAGCAATATTCAAGAAATTTTACCATTATTAGAAGCTTTAATGCAAGAATCAGGAAAATTATTAATCGTTTGTGATGATATGGAAAGTGAAGCATTATCTACTTTAATTTTAAATAAATTAAGAGGAGTATTAAATGTAGTAGCAGTAAAAGCACCTGGATTTGGAGATAAGAGAAAAGCAATGCTTCAAGATATTGCAACATTGACAGGAGCAGAAGTTATTACATCTGATTTAGGATTAGAATTAAAAGATACAACAATAGACCAATTAGGTAGAGCAAAACAAGTAAAAGTACAAAAAGAAAATACTATTATCGTGGATGGTAGTGGAGATAAGCAACAAATTGCTGATAGAGTAGCACAAATCAAGGCACAAATTAAAGATACTACTAGCGAATATGATAAAGAACAATTACAAGAAAGATTAGCTAAAATTGCTGGTGGAGTTGCTGTTATTGGTGTAGGAGCAGCAACAGAAGTTGAAATGAAAGATAAAAAATTAAGAATAGAAGATGCACTATCTGCAACAAGAGCAGCTGTGGAAGAAGGAATTGTAGCAGGTGGAGGAACTGCTTTAATTAATGTTATCCCTAAAGTTGAAAAATTAGTAGAAACTTTAGAAGGTGGAGAAGCATTAGGAGCTAAAATAGTATTACAATCTTTAGAAGAACCTGTAAAGCAAATCGCAAGAAATAGTGGTTTAGAGCCAGCTGTTATTGTAGAAAAAGTAAAAAATGAAAAACCAGGAATCGGATTCGATGCTAGTCATGAAGAATATGTAGACATGAAAAAAGCAGGAATTGTAGATCCAACAAAAGTAACAAGAAGTGCTTTGCAAAACGCAGCATCTATTGCCTCTATGGTGTTAACAACAGAAAGTTTAGTAACAGATGCACCAGAGAAAAAAGATTGCAATTGTGGAGGACATGACGCAATGCCAGCAGGAATGGACGGAATGTATTAAATTAGAATTTGATATATTAATTGTCAATGGTTCCAGGTATGGATGCCAAAAATTTGGCATCCATACCTGGAACCATTGACAATTACCAACTAAAAAAGACTTACAAAAACTTGTAAGTCTTTTTTTGGTGGCTTCAAGTGGAATCGAACCACTGACACGAGGATTTTCAGTCCTCTGCTCTACCAACTGA
>CALXCD010000045.1 GCA_944386715.1 uncultured Clostridia bacterium | reverse complement strand
AGGTTAAAGCTAATTACTTCTCCATTAAATAAATCTACTATTGGTGACAGATAAAGTTTTTCATTATGTACTTTAAATTCTGTTACATCTGTAACCCATTTTTGATTTGGTTTTTCAGCTTCAAATTCTCTATTTAGTAGATTTTCACATATTTTTCCTATTTCACCTTTATATGATTTATATTTTTGCACTCTTATGAAACATTGTAATCCTAATTCTTTCATAAGTTTTGAAACTGTTTTATGATTAATATTAAAGCCTCTATTATGAAGTTCCATAGTCATTCTTCTATATCCATATCTTCCTTTATTTTCGTGATAAATAGCTGTAATTTCTTCTTTTACTTCTTTATATTTATCTGGTTCTTTCATTCTATTTAATTGATAGTAAAATGTACTTCTTGTTACTTCTGCATATTTTAACAAAGCCTCTAATTTAAATTCATGCCTTAATTCATCTATTACTATTACTTTTTCGGATGTTTTGGCTTTGTCCTTTCCTGAACTAAGGCTTGCAATTTTTTTAAGTATGCATTCTCCATTCTAAGTCTTTGATTCTCTGCTATTAAATCTTCTTCTACTTCTTTAGATAATTTCTTTTTTCTTGGTTTAGAACTCATATTTTTCTTTCTTCCACGTTTCTCTTCATAGAGTCCTTGTGGTCCTTCCTCATAATATATACGTTCCCATTTACTCACAATTCTATCGTGTGCTAGATTAAAATATATAGCGGTTTCATTGTGCGATAAATGGTTGTTATGCATATATTCTACCACATTCTGTTTGAAATTACCATCATAAGATGATTTAAAATTTTTTAACAATCCTTTTCCTCCATGTTTATTGTATTGTCTAACCCATCTTTGAACTGAAGTAGCAGATGTAATATTAAAGTATATGGCAACATCTTTATAACTAACAGCATTTGATAAATAATAATTTACTACTTCTAATTTGAACTCACCTGAATATTTACTCATACAAATAAACCCTCCTTATTAAACTTTTTTGTCTAATAATTTGGGTTCACTTCAGAAGGATGTTCTTTACTTAATAATGTAAATATTTTAATTCCGGAAACTGTGATAAATATGTTTCAGGCTTTTGCTGGATGTGAAGCATTAAGTGGAAGAATTATAATAAAAGCTAATATTAATGGAAAATTGATAGATGCTACACATTACGATTATGATGGATGTTTTGGTAGAGTATCTTTAAATGAAAATGCAATTTTAACTTTGATTTGTTCGAAAAATGTCTTTGATTTATTTTATGATGATACAAGACCAAATAAAATAAAGGCAGGGGTTGCAGACTATAATGCAAAAATAGAATTAAGGATGATTTGAAAGTATAAGTTGAATAGAGATAGAACTGTAAGTGAAAAATGGCAAGAATATTCTTGCCATTTTTTGGTTAGTATAGTAGAATGAAAAGGTAAATGAAAGGAAGGAGATTTTGGATGACAGAAAAAGAAAAAAGGGATAATCAGGAATTGTATGATGGAAACTATAATGAAGAAATGATGAAAGAAAGAGAAAAAGCTAAAGATTTATGTTTTGAATATAATTTAATAAAACCATCTAATAGAAAAGAAAGAGAGCAACTAATAAAGAAAATATTTGCAAAAACAGGAGAAAATATTTTAGTAGAATCTAGTTTTCAATGTGATTATGGTTATAACATATTTGTAGGAGAAAACTTTTACATGAATCATAATGGAGTTATTTTAGATGCTGCTAAAGTAGAATTTGGAGATAATGTATTTATTGCACCTAATTGTGGATTTTATACAGCAGGACATCCTATAGATGTAGAACAAAGGAATAAAGGATTAGAATATGCCAAGCCAATAAAAGTGGGAGATAATGTTTGGATTGGAGGAAATGTAGTAGTTTTACCAGGGGTAACCATCGGAAACAATTGCGTGATTGGAGCAGGAAGTGTAGTGGTAAAAGACATTCCAGATAATAGTATTGCTGTTGGAAATCCATGTAAAGTGATAAAGCAAATTAATAAATAACAATTTGTTACAAAAGTGAAAGAAGGAAAAGTAAAATGAAATTGTTAATAG
Source organism: uncultured Clostridia bacterium (assembly GCA_944386715.1). GTDB lineage: Bacteria > Bacillota > Clostridia > TANB77 > CAG-508 > CAG-269. The sequence continues at coordinate 4,148 of CALXCD010000045.1, read as the reverse complement.
GACTATTGATACCATTTTTGGGAACTACATTAGGTTCTGCAACTGTATTTTTAATGAAAAATAAGATAAATAAAAAAGTGGAAAAACTTTTATTAGGCTTTGCATCAGGTGTTATGATGGCAGCATCTATATGGTCTTTGATAATACCATCCATTAATATGGCAGAAGAGCAGGGGAAAATTGCGTGGGTACCAGCTGCGATTGGTTTTTTATTGGGAATCGTATTTTTACTTGTTTTAGATAGTTTGATACCTCATTTACATTTAAATAATGATAAACCAGAAGGAATCAAATCAAAGTTTAAGAAAATGACTATGATGGTATTTGCAGTAACACTTCATAATATACCAGAAGGAATGGCAGTAGGAGTAACATTTGCAGGTGCTATGTTGGGAAATACAGGAATGACCGTTGGTGGGGCGATTGCGTTAGCTGTTGGAATTGCGATTCAGAATTTTCCAGAGGGAGCGATTGTGTCAATGCCTCTTAAAAGTGAAGGGGCTTCAAAAGGAAAGGCATTTTTCTATGGTACTTTATCAGGAATAGTAGAACCAATAGCAGCTATTATTACGATTGTGTTAACAAACGCAATTGTACCAGTACTTCCATATATATTAGCATTTGCTGCAGGTGCTATGATTTATGTTGTGGTCGAAGAATTAATACCAGAATCGCAAGCAGGAGACCATTCTAATATTGGAACAATTGGAGTAGCAATAGGATTTGTTATTATGATGATTTTAGATGTGGCATTAGGATAGACACAATAAGTCTATTCTTTTTTTATGGCAGATAAGTTATTTTTTCGAAAAAATTGGAAAAATTTGTATTGAATTAGTGGTCATATTTATTGAAATCCTTGTCCTAAAGTTATAAGATAGAGTGGAATAACAAATAGGAGGGATAGATAAATGAAAGGCATAAAAATAGGAAATAAAATATCTAAATATCCAATCATACAAGGTGGAATGGGTGTAGGTGTTTCCCTACATAAACTAGCTGGAAACGTTAGTAAAGAAGGAGGAATAGGTGTTATTTCTACCGCAGATATTGGTTATCAAGAACCGGATTTTTCAGAAAATCCACAAAAAGCAAATTTAAGAGCAATTGGTAAAGAAATTAAAAAGGCAAGACAAATAGCAGGAGAAGACAAAATACTAGGAGTTAATATTATGGTGGCAATGAAAAATTATGCTGAAATTGCCAAAGAATGTGTCAAACAAAAAATTGATTTAATTATTTCCGGAGCAGGAATTCCAAAAGAGTTACCAGAATATGTAAAAGGAACACAAACTAAAATTGCACCAATTGTATCATCTCTTAGATGTTGTAAATTAATTGTACAACATTGGAGAAAAAAATATGATTATGTACCAGATATGATAGTAATAGAGGGACCAGAGGCAGGAGGTCATTTAGGATTTAAGGAGGACGAGCTAGTAGAAGAAAATAAGCCAAAATTGGAAGATATTACAACAGATATTGTAGATTATATTAATGGAATAGAACGAGAAACAGGCAAAGAAATACCAGTGATAGCAGCAGGTGGAATATGGGATGGAAAGGATATTCAAAAATTTTTAGATTTAGGAGCTTCTGGTGTGCAAATGGCAACCAGATTTGTTGCAACAAAAGAATGTGATGCATCTGAGGAATTTAAACAAGCATATATTCATGCAAAGAAAGAGGACATTAAGATAATTAAAAGCCCTGTTGGTTTACCAGGTAGAGCTATTTATAATGAATTTATTAAAAAAACAGAAACACAAAAAAATAAGATTGACAGATGTTATCAATGTATTAAAACATGTAATGTTGCAACTACTCCATATTGTATTACAAAAGCATTAATAAATGCTGTAAAAGGTAATATGAAAGAAGCTTTGATTTTTTGTGGAAGTAATGTTTCTAAAGTGAAAGAAATTATTTCTGTTCATGCACTTATGAATGAATTAGTTGCTGGAATGGCATCATAATAAGATTGGTTTTAAGAGGAGATTTTAAGCATATTCTTTATTTTTTATTTTTTTTATACAAAGTATTACAAAAATAAAAAATAAAGAATAGTATTATATACTCCTCTTTTATAATGCAAAAAAAATGTGATAAAATGAAAAAAATATGTAATAAAATCAAAAATAAAATCTCATATAAAATAGAAGGAGGTAAAAAGTTATGCAGAATATAGAAGAAATATATAAGCAACATTCTAATACAGTATATAAATACTTATTCTGCTTAACAGGTAATGAAGATTTATCAGAAGAATTAACACAAGAAACCTTTGCAATAGCTGTTAAAGAGATTGTAAAGTTTAAAGGAAATTGTAAAGTATCTGTATGGCTATGTCAAATTGCAAAACATTTATGGTATAAAGAATTAAAGAAGAATAGGAAGAATAAGAATATTTCGATAGAAGAAATAGAAGAACTTCCAGAAATAGAAACAACAGAAGACAAAGTCTGTAAGCAAGAAGAAAAATTGAAACTTTTCAAAGATATGCAAAAACTAGATGAGCTATCCAGAGAAATTTTGTATTTAAGAATGGTGGGTAATTTGAACTTTATAGAGATAGGAGAAATATTGGGAAAAACACCTAATTGGGCAAGGGTTAATTTTTATCGTGCTAAGCAAAAAATGAAGGAGGTAAATGAAAATGGAAAAAAGAAGCGAATGTGAAATCGTACAAGATTTATTACTTGGATATGTAGATGATACTTTGAATGCAGAATCTAAGAAATTAGTAGAAAAACATTTAAGTGAATGTGCAAATTGTAAAGAGAGATTAAAAATGATAAGAGAAGATATGAGAGAAAAAGAAGAAAATCAGAAAAAGGAAATTGATTATTTAAAAAAAATCAGGAGAAAAAGTAGAATAAAATCTATCTTGATTGCAATCGGGATTATACTAGTAATAGTATTAGGAATTTATATTAGTAAATTTATAAAAATAAATCGTATCGCAAATAAATCATCACAATCTTTACAAGCCAATAATATTTATATAGAGACTAGACAAATGATGGGAGAAGGAGAAGTTGCTATTACAAAGGAATATATAAAAGATGGGAAATATAAATCTGTATGGGAAATCTATACTGATGAAGGAAGTAAAATATATTCTACTACTTATGGAAGTATAAATTCTGATGAGGTAATAACAATAGATGATAATAATAAAACGGTGTTAATAGATAAAGGGGAATTTGCTAAAATGAAAAATCAGGAAAATAGTATAAAATTTGTACCATTTGTTAGAGATTTGAGCAATTCTCTTTACATACAAGCAGGAGCTGCTTTTGTTATGTCTATTGATGTAGATACTTATGAAATTGGTAGAGAATATTATGTGATAAGAAATCAATTTGAACAAAATCAAAGATGGGAAATATGGATAGATAAAGAAACAGGTTTGCCACTAAGAGAAATTAATAAAGGTGGTTCAATGACGAGATTTCCAGGAACAGATATTGTAAAAAAGGTATCAGATAATGTACAAGAATATAGATATGAATTTGATGTTGTGAAAGAGGAAGATGTCCAAGTTCCTGATTATTCAGAATATAAAATAGAATATTCTGATTTGGACGAAATCAATGAGTTGTTATCTAATAAGTGAGAAAAATCAACATAAATACTTGAAAATATTGGAAAAATATAGTAAAATGCAAATGTAGTACAAATTAGTATTACATTTGTTTTTTATTCCTTGGATTTTGGTCAAGTGAAAATAATTTTGTCAAATTAATTAAAATCAAAAATCAACTTTTTACTTAAAATTAAATATAATTATTTTATTTTTAACACTGCGTAAGTGACCAAACAAGTAATGCGAGTGCGATTTGGAGCAATCTACATAATGATTTTAATTCAGTAGATTGCGACACACAAAGTGTTAAAAATAAAATAATTATATTTATGACATGATTATAATAAAAAACGAATATATTTACTTTTAGATAAATATTGACATGAAAATTTAAAAGAAGTATAATGGAGGTAATCAAATGAAATTATTTACATATCAAGACTATTTAATTTATGAAGAATTACGTAAAACAACTTTAAAAGTTGCGGAACCAGAAGGAAGTTATGATTATGGTCAATTAGAAATAAATAAATATCATGATAAGATATTTAAAGAACTT
>CALXCD010000044.1 GCA_944386715.1 uncultured Clostridia bacterium | reverse complement strand
ATTATATCACAAAAAATGGAAAAAGAAAATAAAAAAGTGGAAAAAGATTTGCATTTTGAAAAAATATATGTTACAATATCGAAAGAAAAAATAGAGCAGACCGTTAGGAGGAATCAATAAAAAATGGAAATAGCAAAATGGATATTAATTGTAATATATCTAGTAGTAGCATTAGCACTAATTATTTTAGCATTAATACAATCTAAAGAAGATGCAGGATTATCATCCACCATCACAGGTTCATCAACCAATAACTTCTTTGAAAAGAACAAAGGAAGAACAAAAGAAGGAAAACAAAAAAGATGGACCATCATATTAGGAATTGTATTTGCAATACTAACAATTGCACTAGGTATCATATATATGGCATAATGGAGAAAAATGTAGTAAAAGGGCGGTTTTTGTATCAAAAGCAGTCCTTTTGTTATATATAGAAAGGAAAATAGATGGAAGAAAAAGAACAAAAAATATTAGAATTTATGAAAAGTGAAGACTATATTCCGATGAAACCAAAGGAAATAGCAATGTTAATGAGAGTTCCCAAAAAAGAATATAATGTTTTCTTAGAAGCATTAGGAAACTTGGAATTAAATTTAAAAGTACAAAAAAATAGAAAAAATAAATACAGACTAGTAGAAAAAACATATTATGAAGGAATTTATAGAAAAAATCAAAAAGGATTCGGATTTGTTAGAATAGGAGACTCAGAAGAAGAAATTTATATTGCCAAAGAAAATTCAAAGCAAGCCTTAAATGGTGATAGAGTTTTAGTAGAAAGAATAGAAGAAGAAAACAAAATCAAAAAAGCAGAAGGAATCGTTGTCAAAATATTAAAACATGAAAAAGATACGGTTGTAGGAATTTTCCAAAATAATAAAAGTTTTGGATTTGTCATTCCAGATGATAAAAACTTTGGAACAGATATTTTTATTTCTAAAAAAGATTTTGGAAAAGCTAGAAATAATCATAAAGTATTAGTAAAAATTATAAAATATCCACAAAATGGGAAAAAAGCAGAAGGGAAGATAATAGAAGTATTAGGAAATGTAAATGAAGCAGGAGTGGACATGTTATCACTTATTAAAGAATATAACTTACCCTCTACCTTTCCAGAAGAAGTCGTACAAGAAGCCAAAAGATGTGGAAATAAAGTGGATAAAAAAGAAATTCCAAATCGAGTAGATTTTAGAGAAAGAACGGTTTTTACTATTGATGGAGAAGATGCTAAAGACTTAGATGATGCAGTAAGAGTGGAAAAACTAAACAATGGGAATTATAAATTAGAAGTTCATATTGCAGATGTAAGCTATTATGTGAAAGAAAATAGCTTATTAGACCAAGAGGCTTTACTAAGAGGAACTAGTATTTATATGTTAGGAAGAGTAATCCCAATGCTTCCAAGAGAATTATCTAATGGGATATGTAGCTTAAATGCAGGAGAAGATAGATTAACTTTATCTTGTATCATGGAAATCAATCCAAAAGGAGAAGTTATCTCCTCAGAAGTAGTAAAAGGCATTATTTGTGTTACAAAAAGAATGAGTTATACAGAAGTTCAAAAAATAATAGAGGGAAAAGATAAAAAAGTTTTAAAAGAAAACGAAAAATATATTTCTGATTTTAAGTTGATGGAAGAATTGGCTAAAATTCTAAAAGCAAGAAGAATGGAAAAAGGATATTTAAATTTAGATATTCCGGAAAGTAAGATTGAATTAGATATTGATGGAAAAGTAACCAATATTTCTAAATATGAAACAACATTTGCTCATGAAATTATTGAACAATTTATGCTTTCTGCAAATGAAACTATAGCAGAAAAATTCTTCTGGTTGGAAGCACCATTTATTTATCGTGTACATGAAGAACCTGATTGGGAAAAAGTGCAGGAATTAAATAAATTTTTATGGAATTTTGGGATGAAAATAAAAGCGAATAAAGAAGCCATTTACCCAAAAGAATTTGCAAAAATACTACAAGAAGTAAAAGGAAAAGAAGAGGAAAAAGTAGTTTCTAATTTAGTACTAAGAACTTTAAAAGTAGCAAGATATGAGGCAGAAAATAAAGGACATTTTGGAATTGCAAGTAAATATTATTGCCATTTTACATCACCAATTAGAAGATACCCAGATTTATTTATTCACAGAATTATTTCTTGGTATTTAGAAAACAATTATGATGTACCAGAAAGTAAAATAGAAAAATATGAAACACAAGCACAAGAAAGAGCAAAACAATCTTCTGAAAGAGAAAAAATAGCTACGAAAGTAGAAAGAGAAAGTGAAGATATCAAAAAAGCAGAATACATGGAAAGTAGAATTGGTGAAGAAAACGAAGGAATTATTTCTTCTATTACTTCTTTTGGTGTATTTGTACAATTAGAAAATACAGTAGAAGGATTAATTCGATTTGAAAATTTAGGTGATGAATATTTTATCTATGATGAAGATAGAAAAAGACTAATAGGGGAGAAAACAAGTATTACATATAAGATTGGAGATAAAGTAAAAATTAGAGTCATAAAAGCTAGCAAATTATTAAGAGAGATAGATTTTGAATTAATATAAATAAGCACAAAAAAACTTATCGTATTTCATTTTATCATTTTTCTGTTCAAGGCGGAATGTAAGAATTTCTAAAACAATTTTATGGCACCCTTTCAAGAAAATCTTGAACATTTTCCATAAAATTTTTAAGAAATTCTAACTTTCCTCTAATCACACTCAAAATGATAAAATGAAATACGATAAGTTTTTTAAATTATTTAAGCCATAAAACAAGATTTGCAAAAATTACAACCAAACAAGAAAAAGAGATAACAACAATACCACCAAATTTATTATTTTCTTGCTTTATTTCATAAATACCATATCCAATTACCTTTAATAAAATATAAATGGTTATTAAAAGAAAAATAATATAATGAACAATAGTAATCATAATATTTACTCCTTCCATTTAAGAATTGGTTTCTGTAATTAACATAGAAGATTTAATAGAAGTATTTACATCTACATCAAAAAAGGAATCTTGATAAGAATCTAACCAATTATAATTTTCAAAATCTTCAATAGTAAAAAAGTTGGAACTAGCAGACTTCCCAAAACCAAGAATATCAGAATGAAACTCTTTTGCGGTTTTATACAAAAAATTTGAAAAAGTAGATTCTAAATAACTATCACAAGAATCTGATATTAATTCTAAAACTTCAGGTTTTAAATAATTTTCGTTATTTTCCATAGAATAAATTCTACCAGTAAAACGAAGAGAAACTTGAATATAAGGAGAGCCTGTTTTGGTATCTACTTTGATTTGAGTCATATTTTCAGGTGTCATATAAATATCAATATAAGAATTAGAAGTAGTAGGGTCAGGAATAGAAATCAAAAATCTATCTGCTTTATTTTTAATGCTCAAAAAAGAAATTGTTTCTAAAGCATCTAACTCACCTACCAAAGTGTCACCTTTAAAAACAGCTACACCAATATTTTCAGAATCAGTTTCTCCTGAAATAGGAGAATGACTAGATTTTATAGAATAATCTCTTTGTGCATTGTTAGTACTACTACTATTAGAACTTTGATCGTTTTGAGAATTAGAAGCAATAACACCACCTAAAATGGCAAAAGGCTCACATTCTTTACAAATTAAAGTATTGAAAAATTCTCCAATAGTTGCGTTTGGCATAAATCCTGTATATTCACTAGAGTTTGTAAAAATTTCATAATATTTAGCAATTAAATTCTCTAATTGAGGCTGTGTTTTTTGCATATAATAATTCGCATCTGTTTTGGTAATAACAATATTAGAAGAAGGTCTAACTTGTGTATCATTAATTAAGGTATAAATTTCAGAAGAAATGCCTTCTTTGGCAAGTTCTTCGGAAAAAATAATAACTTTACAATGAGACATATTAACTTGCTTACTTAAATAATTATTCATAAGATTAATAGCATTACTTAAAGAAGAAGCTTCAACAGTGTCAATAACAGAAGGTGCTTTTTTAGTTGAACCAGATTCGGCAACAGGACTAGTAGTAGAAAATTGAAAACTCACCTTTAATTTATTTTCATCAGATTTATCAATTCCAATAGCAAGAACATATGCTAAATTATCCATACTTAAAGAAAAATAAGAACTAGAAAATGCCATGATAAAAATGATAACCAAAATAAAGATAAAAATATTTCGAGTTAATTTATTCATTTGAAACCTCCTCTGTATTAACAATCCTTTTTTTATGCTTTTTCCAACTAGCCAAAACTAAAATACTAATACCTAGTATAAAGACAATCCCTAAGACTAGATAAGGATAAATAGAAGATTCAAAGTTAGAGGAAACTGCAAAATTTTCAGGGAGTAATGCAATTGCAAAAATAAGCAAACCAAAAATATCGATTAAAGGTTTTTTTGTACTAATGGAAGTAATTTTTTTAAAAATATTCATGGAGAACTTAGTTACAATACTTAAATAACAAGCAAATGCTAACATCCAAAACAAAAGAAAAATAGATTCTAATCTTTGGAAGAAACTACCAAATTCTATATATCTTGCAGCATTATATAAAGGGGATATTTCATTAGCACTAATAAAGGAAGGAAACATAAATAAAATAGCTGAAATACATAGAAGCAAATAAATAGCAGTCATTCCAATGGAAAGAAGGGTTACCTTCTTTAATTTTTGAGGCTCTTTTAAAAGAGGTGGTAAAAAATATAAGTATGCAATACCACCAAATGCAGATAAATTGAGTAATCCAGTGACAAATGTTTCAGTTAGCCCATGCCCCAAAATGGGAAAGATTCTTTGGGGAGAAAAATTCTGAATGTTTGCAAAAAATAAGAAAATGATACTAGCTAAAACAAGAGGCAAGATTAATAAATTAGTTTTTAAGGTAGAATTAAAATCTAATTTATTGGCAATGCATACGGCAATAACAAACATAAGAAGGATAAAAACAATATTTGTCATAGGATAATAAATAATTTTCAAACCTTCACAAAAATTTCTAAGCATGATACTAGCAGATATCATAAAGTAAGAAATAAAAATAATACCTATAATTTTTTGAAAAACCTTACCACCCAATATTTTTGAAATATCAATAATATCTAGACCGAGGGAAATTCCTTAGTAAGCGGTAGATAAAATAACCAATACAAAGGGCGATTGCAGTGATATAGATTAAATTAAGAATAGTGGCAGAACTAGTTATCACTAAAATATCTCTTGGAAGAGAAAGAATAGTGTGTACTATTACAATAGTAAGTATTAACATAACAGCTTCTAATGTACCAACTTTATATTTTAACATAAATTACCTCCTTGCATTTTGATTAGAATGATATTTCCATTTCATTGCATATTTATCTTGTTCTTTTGTTCGTTTACTTCCCATAAAAGTAGGTCTATATTCTCTTTTCCAAATAGGCTGTAACAAATAAGCATTTCCTTTGGAATTAGTAGAAGGAGCATAAGGCGTTGTAAAAGATACACCAAAAGAAGTAAGGCTACAAAGAATAGAGAGATACACAAAAAAGCCTAAAGATATTCCTAAAAATCCTGCCATAAATCCTAGTAATACAAATAAAAATCTAAAATACCTTAAATGAAAACCAAAAGAAAAATCAGGAATAGCAAAAGAAGCAATACCAGTAATAGCTACTAAAATAATTAAAATAGGGCTAACAATACCTGCGCTTACAGCCGCTTGTCCTAATACCAAAGCACCTACAATTCCAATGGTAGGACCAATAGGAGAAGGAACCCTAAGACCTGCTTCACGAATCAGTTCGAAAGAAATTTCCATTAACAGGATTTCTACAATAACTGGAAAAGGCACATTTTCACGAGAAGCTAGAATAGAATGAAGTAAACTGGTTGGCAATATTTCTTGATGAAAACTAGTAATAGCTACATAAAGACCTGGTAATAATAAAGTAATAAAAGCAGCTAAAAAGCGTAAACCTCGTAAAAAGTTAGCAAAATTTACTCTTAAATTAGAATCTTCAGGTGAAGTTAAAAAATCAATCAAAATAGCAGGCATGATAATAGCGTGGGGAGTGCCATTGACAAGAACAATAACCCTACCATTTAATAAAAATTTAGTGGCTTTATCAGGTCGTTCTGTAGAAAGCGTTTGAGGAATTCCTAAAAAATTAGAATCTGCAATAAGTTGTTCTAATTCTCCAGAAGAAAGTAAAGCATCTATTTCTAAATTATTTAATCGGTATTTTACTTCATTTACCAAGTCGGTATTAGTAATATCTTGCATATAGCAAACAGCACATTTGGTTTTGGTGATTTTGCCAACTTCTAAATTTTCGATTACTAAATTTTCATTATTTACAATTCTTCTAATTAAAGAAGTATTAGTTCTAATATTTTCTACGAAAGCCTCATGAGGACCTTTGATAACAATTTCGTTATTAGGAGAATCTACACTTCTTTGCTTGAATCCTTTAACTTCAATATCAAAAGCAATATTCAAAGTATCAACAAAAAGGGCACAATTTCCGCGAATTAATACCAGAAATGATTTGCGAAAATTCACTAGATTCTTTAATAGAATTTTGTGGCATTAAACAATTTATCAAATAATTAGACAAATCAAATTTTTTTACTTTTCTAACAGTGATATTATTAGTAACTGCTTCTGAAATAACTTTATTTTGGGAACCTTCAAATAAATTGTTTCTATTTCTTAACATTAAAGGTTCTAAAATAAATTCATTTAAGATTTGAGAATCTACCATTCCGTCAATATAGGCAATAAAAGCATTATATTGTTTCCCACGAGCATTGATAGTAAACTGGCGTAAAATAATATCACTATTGATGAAAGAATTATAAATTGTTTGCATAAATTCTAAATTAACTTGCAGACTAGAAAATACTTTTTTAGAATCTTCTAATAATATATTTTTTCCATCACCATCAGAAGGACTGTTATCTATATTACTATTTTCTGTTAAGTTAAATTGATAGTCCACAGGAGGTGTATAAGCAAACAACGAATT
>CALXCD010000043.1 GCA_944386715.1 uncultured Clostridia bacterium | reverse complement strand
TTTTATCTAAAGAACAAACATTAGATTTATTTAAAAATTCTTTTGAGATAATACATTTTAATGAAATTGAAAAAGATAGTATGAATCTCTACACAATGCAAAAAATAAGTATCCGGGATGATAATGTAATAAACATAAGGAGCGAATATATAAAAACTTCTTATGCTTTCAACTTATCTTACAATGCAGTAAGATTTGTTGAAAAGGCAAGTGAGCAAGCAGGTGTTTTTTCAATAGAAGGAAAAGGAGCACCTAAGATATTAGCTCTTTACAATTCTAAGAGCGGAGAACTTTTTATTCCGGAGTGTTACTCAGAAGAAGAGCGATTCAAAATTAAAAGAAACTTTATAAAATTTCTACTGAATAAAATAGAAAGCAATACGGGATTTTTAGAGATGGAATAGTATTTCTTGCCAGCGGGGTGATACCCTGCTGGCAATTCCTTTTAGGTCAAGGATACTATATTTTATTTTTATAAGTATTGAAATATTGCTTATTTAATGGTATAAAATATTGGAAACGAAGAGAAAAAAGAAAGGTCAATTAAAATATGAAAAAAGTAGTAATCGCAACAAATAATCCAGGAAAAATAAAAGAAATAAAAGAAATTTTAAAAGACTATGAAATCTTGACATTAAAAGATATGAATTGTGAAATAGAAGTAGAAGAAGACCAAGATACATTTGAAGGAAATGCAATGAAAAAAGCAAAAGAAATAGCAAATGTTCTAAAAATGCCAGTTATAGCAGATGATAGTGGATTATGTATAGATATTTTAAAAGGATGGCCAGGAGTACATACAGCAAGATTTTTAGGAGAAAATGCAACGCAAGAGCAAAGAAATAATGCTATTTTAGAGAAAATGAAAAAGGAACAAAAAAGAACGGCAAGAGTAATATGTTGCATGGCTTATTATGAAGATGGAAACTTTATTCTAGGAAAGGGAGAAGTAGAAGGGAAAATTGCAACAAAAAAAAGAGGAAAAAATGGTTTTGGCTTTGATGAAATATTTGAATTGCCAAACGGAAAAACATTTGCAGAATTGACACTAGATGAAAAGAACCAAATAAGCCACCGAAAGTTGGCATTACAAGACTTAAAAGAAAACTTACAAAAGTTTGGAAAATGATAGCTATTTTATTTGAACAAAGAAATAATGTTAGTATGTACTAGCAGAAAGGATTCAAAATGGAAAAAGTAAATTGGACACCTGAACAAAAGCAGGCAATAGAAGAAAAAGATGCTAATATTTTAGTTGCAGCAGCAGCTCGGAAGTGGAAAAACAGCAGTATTAGTAGAAAGAATTATCCAAAAGATATTAACACAAAAAATAGATATTGATAGATTATTAGTAGTAACTTTTACCAATGCAGCAGCTTCTGAAATGAGAGAAAGAGTATTAGATGCCATTGATAAAAAACTAGAAGTAAAGCCAGAAAATCAAATGTTACAAAGACAAATTAATTTATTAAATAAAGCAAGCATTTGTACCATAGACTCTTTTTGTCTAGAAGTAGTAAAAAATTATTTTTATGAACTAGATAATATATCTCCTAATTTTAGAATTGGAGATACCACAGAAATAGAATTATTAAAACAAGAGGTATTAGAAGAATTATTTGAAAAAAAATATGAGGAAGAAAATGCAGATTTTGCAAAATTATTAAATGTGTATACTACTTATCGAGATGATACTCCTTTAAAAGAATTAATTCTAAAAATAGATAATTACATGCAAAGTAATCCTTTTCCACAAAAATGGTTAAAAGAAAAAGTAGAAATGTATCATTTAGAGCAAGATGTAGAAAAGGATTTTTCAGAAACGCCATGGGGAAAAGTTTTATTGCAAGAAGTAGAAGAAGAATTGACAGATGCGATTTCTTCTTTAGAGCAAGCCAAGGAAAAGATAATATGGGAACCAGAGTTAGAAAAATTTGTACAAACCTTGCAAAATGATATCAATATGTTACAAAACTTAAAAAATAGTGTAAATCATTGGGATGAAACCTATCAAAAATATCAAAATTTGAGTTTTATTACTTGGTCAAGGCAAAAAGTGGATTCCATGTACAAAGAAGAGGCTAAGAAAATAAGAGACGATGTCAAAAAGAAGTTACAAAAAAGATTGGACAAAATTTTAAAGTATTCTTCTATAGAAGTAAATCAAGATATTTTAGATATGTATCAAATCTTGAAAAAATTAGAAAATCTTATTTTGGAATATCAGCAAGAATTCGAAAAGAAGAAAAGAGAAAAAAATATTGTAGATTTTAGTGATGTAGAGCATTTTGCTTTGCAAATCCTTTGTCATCAAACAGAAGAAGGAACAATTGAAAAAACGGCAATTGCAAAAGAATATGAAGAAAAATTTGAGGAAATTGCCATTGATGAATATCAAGATAGTAACTTAGTACAGGAATATATTTTAAAAGCGATTTCTAGAGGCAATAATATTTTTATGGTAGGAGATGTTAAGCAAAGTATTTATAAATTTCGTCAAGCTATGCCAGAATTATTTTTGAGCAAATATGCTTCTTATCCATTAAAAGAAAAACAAAAGGGAGAGGAAAATTTAAAAATACAGTTATTCAAGAATTTTAGAAGTAGAGAAAATGTATTACAAGTAACTAATTTGGTGTTTCAAAATATGATGAGTTCTTTATTAGGAGATGTGGATTATAATCAAGAGGAATATCTGAACTTGGGAGCAGATTATGAGGTAAGCAATCAGGATTTGAAAGCAGAAATAAATGTTATTGACTTAGTACGGTGACGAACAAGAAACTGATTCTTTAGATGATGACACAGAACAAGGTGAAACAGAAGAAAGAGTAGAAGATATTGAAGTGGAAGCTAGATTTGTAGCAAAAAGAATTCAAAGGTTAATACAAGAGAAATTTCAAGTATGGGATAGAAAAAAAAGTCATTTTCGAGATATTCAATATAAAGATATTGTAGTATTGTTACGTGCAACCACACAGGCAGCACCTATTTATGAGCAAGAAATTTTAAAATTAGAGATGCCTGTCTTTTCAGATAGTTCACAAGGGTATTTAGACTCCATTGAAATACAAACAATATTATGTTTGTTAAAAATTATTGATAATCCATTGCAAGATATTCCATTGGTAAGTGTACTTAGATCTAGTATAGGAGGTTTTACCGATAATGATTTAGTAGAAATTCGTTTGAATGATAGACAAGATAATTTTTATACATGTTTAAAAAAAGCAAAAGTAAATGCGAATGTAGAATTAAGAAACAAAATAGAGAAATTTTTAAATCAATTGGAAGAATGGAGAAAAGAACAGGAAATTTTAAGTTTAGATGAATTGATATGGAAAATTTATGCAGATACTAGTTATTATAATTATGTGGGATTAATGCCAAATGGAGAATTAAGACAAGCAAATTTAAAAATGTTATTTGAAAGAGCAAAATCTTATGAGAAAGCAAGTTTTAAAGGATTATATCATTTTATTCATTTTATAGAAAGATTGCAATTAAGTAGCGGAGATATGGGAACAGCTAAAATAATTGGAGAAAATGAAAACGTTATTAGAATTATGAGTATTCATAAAAGTAAAGGTTTGGAATTTCCAGTAGTAATTTTGGCAGGAATAGGAAAGCAATTTAATTTGATGGATTTAAATGATGCTATTTTATTACACCAAGATTTAGGAATTGGTGTGAAATATAAAGACGATGAATTGCAGATACAATATGATACTTTAACAAAAGAAGCCATAAAAAATAAGATGAAGATAGAAACTTTGTCAGAAGAAATGAGAATACTTTATGTGGCATTAACAAGAGCAAAGGAAAAAATTATTATTACAGGTATGGTAAAAGATTATCCAAAAATGTTGGAAAAAATGCAAGAACAGGTCGATAGATATCCCAAAAAAGATGGAAAAATAGAACCAATTTTAGTAAAAAAATATAAAAGATATATCGATTGGTTTTTATTAGTATATTTATATGAGCAATCTACGATTCATCAATTACTTCATTGGAAGGTATATTCTAAAAAAGAAGTCCTAACAGATAGTGCGATAGAAGAAAAAGAAAAGATGGATATAAAAAAAGAGTTAGAGGAAAAATCAAAAACATTACAGCCAGAACAGATAGAAAATATTAGAAATATATTACAATGGAAATATCCTAATATATTAGCAACAACCATTCCCACAAAAGCTTCTGTGACACAATTGAAACAACTTAGTCAAAAAAGTGTAGCCATACAAAATTCTGAAATCACATTTGCGAAACCTAAATTTTTAAAAGCACAAGAAGAAAAGTTAACAAATGCACAAAAAGGTACTTTAATACATTTATGTATGCAACATTTACAGGAAAATATACAGTATGATTTGGAAAAAGTAAGAGAATTGATACAAGATTTAGTACAAAAAGAAATTATTACTGAAAATGAAGCGGAAAATATTAATCCTTATCCAATTTTACAATTTACGAAATCATTCATCTGGAAACAATTACAACAGGCAAAAGAAATAGAAAGAGAAAAAGCTTTTTATATTCAAATACCAGCCAAAGAAATTTATGGACAAGATATAGAAGAATGGATATTAGTACAAGGTATCATTGATTTATATTATCAAGATGAAAATGGAAAATTAGTTTTAGTGGATTATAAAACAGATTATGTAGAAAAAGGTAAAGAACAAGAACTGATATCTAAATATAATAAACAATTACAATTATATCAGTATGCCTTAGAGGAAGCCATGAATCAAAAAGTTGAAAAGTCTTATATTTATTCTACTTATTTAGGAAAAGAATTGGAGGTAAAGTAAAGACAAACTCTTGAAAATACAGGGATTTTTTGGTATAATAGAACTAGTTTTGAAAAAGATGGGAGAAAATAAAAGATGGATAGGGTAAAAACTTTATTGAAATATGCTGTATGGGTTTTAGCATTTATTGTTCTTTCCGAGTTCTTAATTAATGTAGGATTAAATTCTACTTATCGCAAAATAAATAGAAAAGATAATATAGAGCAGGTAAATATCTATCAGGCAGAAGCAACATTAGTCAATGGAAGGATAAGAGGAACTATTACAAATTCTGAGCCAGAAGAGCTAAATGGAAAGTATGTTAGAATAGATTTTTATTCTAAAAGAGATGTATTTTTAGGAAGAAGATATATAGAAGTGAAAGATTTAGCACAAAATGGAACCATGAGTTTTGAAGTGTTTTTCAAATTGCAAGAAGTTGGTTCTTATGAAGTGGTTATTGCAGATAAAAAAGAGCCAGCAGATGAAATTGAATGGATTCCAAAAGATTGGACAAAAGGAGAAATTATTGCAACAACTATTGTAATATTATTAATTGCTATGTAAAGAATATAAAACAAAAAGAAAACCTAGTTTAGAATAGGTTTTCTTTTTTAGCTTTTAAGAGGTTCTACATAAAGAGTTTTTTGATTGGTATAAATCACTATACCAGGTTTTGCACCATTTGGCTTTTTAACATATTTTACTTCACAATAATCTACTGGTACATTAGAAGAAAGTTTTGCTTTACTATGAAAAGCAACAATTTGGGCACATTGAGTGATGATATTGATATCTGGGATAGGCTTATTTTCTAATAATAATATACCATGACTGCCATGGATATCTTTAGTGTGAAACCATAAATCTGTTTTTTTAGCATATTTTAAAGTAAGATAATCATTTTCCACATTATTTCTTCCTATTAAAAATGTATAATTTTCTATTGTAAATTTGATAGGATTAAAAGAGCTAAATTTATTTTTCGTTAATTTAGATTTATTAATTTTCTTATTTTTTTGCTTTTTTAATAGTGTTATCTTGTCTTGAAAAATGACATTTTCAGAAATTTCCTCATAAATATCAGAAACATCTTTTATATTGTTACATGCTTCTAATTCATAAACAATGCTTTCTATGTAATTTAATTCTTGCATGGTTTCTTGTTTTTGTATAGAAACAATTTCTAAAGCATTTTTTAGTTTTCTGTATTTTTTGAAATATCTTTTAGCATTGCTACTTGGAGAGTATTTTTTATCTAAAGGAATTACAATTAGTTTATTATTTTCATAATAATTTTCTAATTCTATTTTGTCTAAATTATAGGAAGGGATATGATAAAGATTTGCTGTTAGTAGTTCACCATATAATTGATATTGTTCCATATTTTCACAATCTTTTAATTTTTGATTAATATGTTCTAAACGTTTTTGATATTTTTGCAAAGTGCTTAAAATTAGCTTTAAAACACTATTTCGATAATTTTTAAAACTCTCATTTGTTTCTTTTTCTTCATAAAAATCATCTATAAAAAAGTTTAAAGAAAAGGATAGGTCATTGTTTTTTGGTATTAGGAAATAATCTTTCTTATTTTTACTATTTACTATTGGTTCAAATGTTAGTTGTAGGGTATCTATTCCAAAAATAAGGTCTTGCAAATAAGAATAGATTTTTTCTAGTGCTTCTGATAAAGGAACATTTTCTAGTGAAAAATAGTTTAAATAGGCTTGAATAGTAGCTTGGCTAATACCATTATAAGTGTTAGAAATAAGATTAGGTAAGTCTTTGGTAGTGGTAGAAACTTCTAGTGGTAAATATTTTTTAAAAGTTTCTAAATCATTTATCTCTAAAAGAGATTTTTTCGTAGCATTAGGGTAGTGATAAACCGTATTAGGTAATCTACTTTGTTCTGTGTTTTCAGGATTTGGGATATGTCTTAAACAATCAATGATGATGTTATTATCATCTTTTAAAATAATGTTACCATGTTTTCCCATTAATTCTATGACTAATGTTTTTTCTAAAATATCATCTACTTCATCAAATCCTTCTAATTCTATGGTAATAATTCTGTCTAATTCTTGTGTATAAATGTTTTTTAAACGCATTCCGAATTAGGTGTTTACGAAGTAACATACAAAAATTGGGAGCGACAGAAGGGTTGGGTTTGGAATGTGTTGTGAGATGAATTCTTCCATTTTGTGCATCAATACAAATGTAAAGTGCATAATGGTGACCATGATGATATAAGCCTAATATAATGGTGTTTTTATTAGGCTCTAATATTTTATCTATTCTTGCTCCTGATAGTTCTTGTAATTCAGAAGTTATTGCTTTTGTAACGATTCCATCAAATGCCATGTTACAGTTCTCCTTTGTCTGGGAATATAATAAAATTTCTTAATTTACTTTTATATTATATCATAACCTACTTAAATTTACTATACTTTTACCTTACCATGTATGAGTTTTTTTGACTGGGGAATTCCTTAGATTTCAATATTTTTAAGCTCTAAGTTATAATTTGATTCAAATTT
>CALXCD010000042.1 GCA_944386715.1 uncultured Clostridia bacterium | reverse complement strand
AATTATAAAAGTACCAACGAAATCTTAAGTGAAATGTGTGCATAATAAACCGGAAATTTATTATTGCCATTTATAAAAAATATAAAGTTTTAGGAAAAAAAGATTATGAGTTAAAATAAAATAACTCACATGGAAAATAATACTTAAGAATCTAGAACATAAAAATCCAAATCCTTAAAAGCCGGGTCATACAAATTCTTACCTTGATAATCAAATCTAGAACCATGACAAGGACAATCCCAAGTTTTATCTACATCATTCCAAGAAAGTAAACAACCTAGATGAGTACAAATAGGTTTTACGGCATAAATTTTACCATTTTCATCTTTATAAATACCTACTTTCTCATGGTTTATTTCAACAATGCCACCAGAATTGTTGGCAATATCTTCGAATTGCATAGGAGATAATTTTAACTTATCGAAAAATAAAGAAGTAGTAGATTGTACTAATATATTTTTCATTTCATCGTGATTTTTTAAAGGTTTCAAACGAGTAGAACGGAATAAATATTGATAAGGATTTTGTTTTCCACAAATTTCATCAACAATAATATTGGCTGCAACATTAGTTAAAGTCATACCCCATTTTTTAAAACCAGTTCCCACAAATACATTAGGCATCATGCTAGAATAGATACCGACATAAGGAAGCTTATCAAGAGAAATGCAATCTCTTGTATTCCAACGATATAAAATTTCAGCATCAGGATAATAACGAAAAGCTTCCTCTTCTAATAAACCATAACTATCTTGATAACAAGTAGGTTGCCCAGTTTTATGCTCACCACCACCAATTAGTAAAATATCTTTTCCTTTATATCTTGCTGTTCGGTAAGAAAAAATAGGATTGGTAAAATTAATATACATACCATGAGGCAAAGTTTTCTTCGTATCCACTGCGATTAGATAAGAAGTAGATTGATACATTTTCGTAAAATAAAAACCAGGAAAATTGATAAAAGGGTAATGACTAGCCATAATAACAAAATCAGCTACTACGGTATGATGATTAGTAAATACCACATAAGAGTCATCCTCTTTTTGTACATCTGTAACAGTCGTATGTGTAAAAATTTCGCCATTACGATTAGTAATAGAAGAAGCCAAACCATACAAATATTTTAAAGGATGAAATTGAGCTTGATTTTTAAAACAGATAGCTCCCTCTATCTCAAAAGGTAAGCCTAGTTTAGTGACAAATTCAGAATGAAATCCAAGAGAATCAAGAGCAGATATTTCTTTTTTGATAGCACGCAATTCAGAGTTTTTAGTTGTATAAACATAACTGTTTTCTAAGGCAAAATCACACTTGATTTTTTCTTCTTGAATGATATTTTGTATATCTTGAATGGCTTGTTCATTAGCAGATAAATAGTCTTTAGCAAACTTTTCACCATAAGATTGTATTAAATAATCATAAAAAAGACTATGTTGACTTGTTATTTTACCAGTTGTATGACCAGTTGCTTTTTCCCCAATATCATCTTTTTCTAAAACAATTACGTGATATCCTAATTTTGTTAAATAATAGGCACAAGTAAGCCCAAAAATACCAGCACCAATAATACAAACTTGTGCTTTCTTATTTTCTGGTAAAGAAGAAAACGATATATTTTTTGAAACAGAATCTAACCATAAAGAATTCATTTTTTATACCCTCCATTATTTTTATCATAGTATAACCATTTTCAATAAGAAAAATGATTAAATCATAAAAAAAGTGGAAAAATAATAAAAATAATGATATACTACCAAAGAATAAATATAAAAAATAAGGAGGAAGAAAAATGAGTAAAGAATTAAAAGAAAAACTTTTTCTTCAAAAAAAAGACGGATGGGAAACCATAAAGGAAGAAGAAAAAAGCAAAATATTTGCAGTATCTAAAAGTTATATAGAATTTTTAAATAAAGCAAAAACAGAAAGAGAATTTATAAAAGAAGCAAAAAAGATGGCAGACGAAAATGGATATAAAGATATTATGATGTTTGATACTTTAAAACCAGGAGATAAAGTATACTTTATTAATAGAGAAAAAAGTATGTATTTAGCAATCATTGGAGAAAAATCCATAGAAGAAGGATTGCATATTATTGGTTCACATGTAGATTCTCCAAGATTAGACTTAAAACCAAATCCTTTATATGAAGATACCGGACTAGCTTATTTTAAAACACATTATTATGGAGGAATTAAGAAATATCAATGGACAACCATTCCACTTAGCATTCATGGAGTAATTGTAAAAGCCAATGGAGAAAAAATAGAAATCAATATAGGAGAAGCAGAAGAGGACCCTATTTTTACCATTACAGATTTATTACCACATCTAGCACAAGACCAAATGAATAAAAAGTTAAAAGAAGGAATTGATGGAGAAGATTTAAACTTATTAATTGGAAGTATTCCTTATGCAAATACGGATGTTTCTGAAAAAGTAAAACTAAATATTTTAAATTTATTAAATCAAAAATATGGCATCACAGAAGCGGATTTCACCAGTGCAGAATTAGAATTAGTACCAGCATTTCGTGCGAAGAGTTTGGGATTTGATGAAAGTATGGTAGCAGCTTATGGACAAGATGATAAAGTTTGTGCATACACTTCATTACATGCCATGATGGAACTAGAAAAAGTAGAAAAAACAGCAATATGCATTTTATCAGATAAAGAAGAAATAGGAAGTGTGGGAAATACAGGAATGGAATCACACATGTTCGATTTCTTTATCTCTGAAATTTTAAATAAATTAGGAATCAATAAACCAAATTTATTAGATAAAGTATTTTGCTTTAGTAAAATGTTATCTTCTGATGTGGATGCAGGTTTTGACCCAATTTATAGTTCTGTATCTGACAAAACAAATGCAGGATTTTTAGGAAAAGGAATTTGTTTAAATAAATATACAGGTTCAAGAGGAAAATCAGGAGCTTCTGATGCAAATGCAGAATATGTTGCATGGGTAAGAGATATATTAGAAAAAAATAATATTTTATATCAAATAACAGAATTAGGAAAAGTAGATATTGGTGGTGGAGGAACCATCGCATACATTTTGGCTAATAAAGGGGTAGATGTTATTGATTGCGGAGTACCAGTTTTATCGATGCATGCACCTTATGAAGTAACGAGTAAATTTGATATTTACGAAGCATATAGAACTTATCAAGCATTTTGGAAAAAGAACTAAAAAAGAACAGGGATATTTAGGAAAAGTAAATCTAAATATTCCTGTTTTATATAATAAAAGCAAAAGAAGACTAAACATAAAAAACTATAAATTTTTCAATAAATCAATAATTTTACTAATAAAAATTAGTTTATCTTCAGATAAATCACTTAATTTTTCAGAAATTTCAATTTGGTTTTTAATTGTTTCATGATGAATAAAATCTTTATATATGGTGTTAGGAGTAATTCCCAAAGTATTCATATATCTAATTAATGTTTCTGTACTAATTCCTCCATTGCCATTTTCTATTCTAGAAACATATTTTAAGGAAATACCGACTTGCTCAGAAATTTTTTCTTGAGTCAAATGATAACTTTTACGATATTTTTTTAAGATTTGTCCAATCGTTTTATCAACTTGTTCTTTAGATATAGAATCCATTTCGTACCTCCGATAAAAAACTACTACAATAAGTATATCAAGCATTAGAAAAATCTTGAACACAGTAATACTATAACTAAAAGCAAAACAAAAAGTTATGAAAAATTTAAAAAACAGCTTGAAAAACCAAAAGAAAAGTGATAGTATTTTAAAAAATAACAGTATCACTATTAGTGATACCCAGAAAAATAAATTTTTATACGAAAATATTTCTAGAAGAAAAGAAAGGAAAAAGGGACTGTAAAATTATGGTAAAGAATGAAGAATATTTTAGCTTCTTAAAATCTATTATTTCATGCATTAGCCATGGAGATTATTATTCCGTAAAAGAATTATCTAATTTAAAGTTAGAAAAAATGCAAAAAGAAGAGATAAAAATGCAAAAAGACATTAAAAAGATAAATAAAAAAGAAAAAATAAAATTTTCTAAAGATATACCTTTAGAGGAATGGAATAGTAAAGATTTAACAACATTAGTAAAATACTATTCTGAATATATTATGAAAAAAATAGAAAAAACAAATAATATACAAGAATTACAAAAAGAAACCATAACAATAGAAGAATTTATTAAAAAAATATAAAAGATATAGTTTAAAGGAAATGTAAATACTTTAAACTATTTTTATAAAAAACAATTATCGAAAAACGATAAAAAAATATTGACAAATGATAAAATGGAAGATATACTATTGCCAAATAAGGAGGGAAAAATATGGGAACAATTATGACAGGAAGCATCATTTTAAGTATCCTACAATCTATTCTTTTTTGGGATAAACACTTAGGAATATCTGTATTTTTATTTACAACATTAGCCATCTTATTTTTAATATATGTATTATATCAAAATAAAAAAATAGTAAATAAAAAAGCTTTATGGTTCATCCTACCAATTATTTTATTAAGTAGCACCTATTTTTTATTTAATAATACATTTTTTCAAGTTACTAATATCATAGCTATCGTTATTTTGACTTTTATCATGTGTATTTATCTAACAAAAACAAAAATAAAAACACCACAATTTCTAAAAAATATGATAGAATTAGGTGTAGGTTCTTTAGAAGGAATGCAAGAAGTAGTAGAAAACTTAAAAAAATACAAAAACGAAAACAATATAAAACAAGAAAAAGTGAAAAAAATAGGAAAATCAATCTTAATAGTATTACCAATCATCTTAGTAGTGCTAATCCTACTAGCAACGGCAGATAGCATTTTTGCAAATATGTTTGAAGGAATTACACAAGGAATAAAAAATATAACAATAACCCAAGGAACCTTTTCGTTCTGTTTAAGAATCATAACAGTTTTAATTGTATTTTTCTTAATAGCAGGATATTTGCTAAATTTGATACAAGATAATACACTTTTCACAGCAGAAGAGCGAGAGGGAGCTAGCAAAGGCATTCAGATAGAAAGTATGACAATCAATATGATGCTTACCCTTTTAAACATCATTTATGCAATTTTTTGTACCATACAAATTGCTAACTTATTTACGCAAATAGGAAATACAGAAGAATTTAATTATGCTGAATATGCAAGACAAGGATTTTTTCAATTAATGTTGGTATCCATCATAAATTTTGTTATTCTAGTAGTAAGTAATAATAATAGAAAAGAACAAACACATAAACAAAAAAATTATACCAAAGGAATGAGCATATTCATTTTAATATTTACAGTAATTATTATCCTATCTGCTTTTTATCGTATGAACTTGTATGAACAAGAATATGGATATACTTATTTAAGATTATTTGTATACTACATATTAGCAACAGAAATGATATTAATCATACCATGTTTTATTGCAATAATAGGGAAAAAAATAGATTTATTAAAAGTTAGTATTATTATTCTAACAACAATGTACGTATTTATTAATTTTTCAAATATAGATTCCACAATAGCTACTAAAAATGTGGATAGATATTTAAAAGATGAGAGTCAAAGGGAAATAGATATCAGTTATTTAATCAGACATACAGGGACAGATGCTATACCAGAACTAACTAAATTATTAAAAGCCAAAGATGAAAAAGTAGTAGAAAGAATAAAAGCATATTTATATCAAGAAAAACAAGAACTAGAAGGAGAAAAGATGCAATGGCAAGAATTTAATTATTCGAAACAAAAAGCCAAAAATGCATTAAAAGAATTAAATAAATACAATACTAACATATATGATTAAACAAATATTAGGGGGAATTGTAAAATGAAAATATTAGGAAAGAAAAGCCTATCTTCTGCAATTGAAAAAGGATTAGTGGTATTATTGATTTTAGGAATATTCATTACCATTTCAGTAGGAATGTGGATAATATTAGATTGGGAAAAATGGATGGGCTTCTTTTTGACAAAAACAATATTCATCGCATATTTATCATCTTTACCTGTATTAATAATGGTAGTAGAATTTATCAAAATATTTCAAAATTTAAAAAATGAAAAAGCATTTGATAAACAAAATCTAAAATTCTTAAAAGTAAGTTACATAGCATCATTTACCATTTGTGCTATTTATCTGATAAACACTTTTATATTGCTTTTGGATACAAAATGGATAGATACATTTATTGTATATCCAATGTTAATGGCAATCATAGCAATCGTATTTTTCTTTTTTGGAATAGGGCTAATTGTATTAACAGAAATATATAAAAAAGCAATCCAATTTAAAGAAGAAAATGAACTAACTATATAAGGGGGCAAAGTAAATGGCAATTATTGTGAATTTAGATGTTATGCTAGCAAAAAGAAAAATGAGTTCTCTAGAATTGGCTGAAAAAATAGGAATTACGCCAGCTAATTTATCAGTATTAAAAACCAATAAAGGAAAAGCAATTCGATTTTCCACCTTAGATGCAATTTGTAATGCCTTAGATTGTACACCAGGAGATATTTTAGAATATAAAAAATAGTAGGGGAATGTAAACAAAGGAGGATAGTTATGATAAGAAAAATGAAAGATGAAGATACAACAAAAGTAATGACAATATGGACAAAGGGGAATTTTTATGCACATCCATTTATTGAAAGAGATTACTGGATTAGCAATTATAACAAAGTAAAAGAAGAATATCTAAAACAAGCTGAAACATATGTATATGAAGAAAACGAAGAAATAAAAGGATTTATTAGTATATTAAATAATACCTATATAGGAGCTTTATTTGTAAAAAAAGATTTTTTAAGACAGGGGATAGGAAAAAGATTATTAAATTATTGTAAAGAAAGAAAAGAAAAACTAACATTGCAAGTTTATGAAAAAAACGTAGATGCTACTTTATTTTATCTAGCAATGGGATTTAAAAACATTAGAATTCAAATAGATGAAAGCACGCGGTGAAAAAGAGTATGTAATGGAATGGTATCAAGATTAAAAAATAAAGAACTCCGCCAAATGGCGGAGTGAGCGAGGTTAAGAGTTCCTTCGATATTTCTTTCCCCTTTTTGGTTGAGAGGAAGGTTTACCTTCCTTTTTGTCTAAAATCCTTTTTGATGAAGGATAAAGAAGGGGAAGAAGTGGATGAACAAAGTGCCGACGAGTTTGTCTACTCATTTGAATACCTCCTCTGAAATTATATGATGAATACAATATAACATATTTTATGTGAAAGTACAAGAATGTTTTAATGGATGGTGAGTTGTAAAAGTAACTTCCAAAGGAAAAACTAAATTCCAAATGTAAGAGAAACGTCAAAATATAGGCGTTTCT
>CALXCD010000041.1 GCA_944386715.1 uncultured Clostridia bacterium | reverse complement strand
GGAATCTCAAAAATCAAGAAACAAAGTCAGTTCAAGATTTTAATAAAGAGAAATCCTACTAAAAATTTATGCTATCGAAAATGAGCAAATTTATTGACTATTTCTCATTTTTAGGGTATGATATATAGTATGGAAAATTAGATAGAAATGAGGAATTTAAAGTATGTTATGTTCAGAATGTAATAAAAACCCAGCTATACTTTTTTATAAAAAAATAGAAAATGGTAAAGAAAGCTTAGAAGGCTATTGTTATGATTGTGCCAAAGCCAAAGGAATTAATCCTACAGAAGTTTTAGCAAAACAGAATAATATTCTATCCCAAGACAAAGTTAATCTAAATGATATGACAAAACAGTTTGAAACCATTTTCAAAGATTTAGCAGAAAACATCAATTTAGAAGATATTGAAAACATAGAAGGTGCTATCACATTTAATACAACAGAAGATGACAATACAGATGATGAAAACACACCAAAAATTGCAGGTGCTGCTATTCCACTTGGTTCTCTTTTTTCTAACATGTTTGGAGGAAATGCAAATAGCAAAAACCAAGAACAACTAGATGATTCTAATGGTAGAAAAAAAGTAAGAGTAGAAAAGAAAAAAAATACAAAACAAACTAAAAAGAAAAAATTTTTAGATACTTATGGAACTAATCTAACCAATAAAGCAAAAAACAACGAATTAGACATGGTAATTGGTAGAGATAAAGAAATTCAAAGGATAATACAAATTTTAAATAGACGTTCTAAAAATAATCCTTGTTTAATTGGAGAACCTGGTGTTGGAAAAACTGCAATTGCCCAAGGACTAGCTATTAAAATAGCAAACCAAAATGTTCCTGCTAAATTATTAAACAAAGAAGTATATTTATTAGATATGACATCTATCATTGCAGGTACGCAATTTAGAGGTCAATTTGAATCACGTATGAAAGGAATCATTGATGAATGTAAAGAATATGGAAATATTATTCTTGTCATTGATGAAATCCATAATATTATTGGTGCTGGAGATGGTGAACACTCTATGAATGCTGCAAATATTCTAAAACCAGCACTTTCTAACGGTGAAATTCAATTAATTGGAACAACCACTTTAAAAGAATATAGAAAATATATTGAAAAAGACTCTGCCTTAGAAAGAAGATTTCAACAAGTTCTAGTAGAAGAACCATCTACAGAAGATTCTATTGGAATTCTAGAAGGTATCAAAAAATATTATGAAGAATATCATAAAGTAAAAATCTCATCAGATGTAATCCGTCAAGCAGTTATTATGTCTGAAAAATATATTCATGATAGATTCTTACCAGATAAAGCAATTGATATTCTTGATGAAGCTTGTTCAAGAATTAATCTTGAAAATAAAGAACTTTTTAAATTAGAAATGTTAAAACAAGAGTTAGCACAAGTACAAGCAGAAAAAGAAGAAGTAATCGCTGCAGATTCTACAGAAGATTATCAAAAAGCTGCAGACCTAAAAACTAGAGAATGTCAATTAACAGAAGAAATTGACAAAATCAATAGTACCATGAAACTAAAACAACTTACTGTACAAGATATTGCTAATGTTATTGAAAGCTGGACTAAAATTCCTGTGAAAAAAATAACGGAAGCCGAAACTTTAAAATTATTAAACTTAGAAACCAACCTTCATAAAAGAATTATTGGTCAAGAAGAAGCAGTAAATAGTGTTGCAAGAGCAATTAGAAGAAATAGAGCAGGTTTAAAAAGCACAAAAAGACCACCATCTTTTATCTTTGTAGGACCTACTGGTGTAGGAAAAACAGAACTAGCAAAAAGTTTAGCTTATGAAATGTTTGGAAGTGAAGATTCTATCATTCGCATTGATATGTCTGAATATATGGAAAGTCATTCTACCTCTAAATTAATTGGTGCACCTCCAGGATATGTTGGATATGATGATGCTGGTCAATTAACAGAAAAAGTAAAAAGGAAACCATATTCCATCATTTTACTAGATGAAATTGAAAAAGCTCATCCAGATGTATTTAATATATTATTACAAGTACTAGATGATGGAAGATTAACGGATAGTCAAGGAAACTCTGTTAGCTTTGCCAACACCATTATTATCATGACCTCAAATGCCGGCTCTAATTTAAATTCTAACTCTATTGGATTTGGAGGACAAACCATAGATAAAGATAAAATCTTAGATAAACTAAAGGATGTTTTTAGACCTGAATTTTTAAATAGAATTGACGAAATTGTATCTTTTGATCCATTAAATAAAGAACAATTATTACAAATTGTTGACTTGATGTTAAAAGACACATTAGTTGCATTAAAGGAAAAAGATATCCAAATGGATGTCACCAAAAAAGCTAAAGACTTCATTTTAGATAAGGGAACTGATATTAAATTTGGTGCAAGACCTTTAAGAAGAGCTATTCAAAGATATATAGAAGATGAATTATCAGAAATGATACTAAAAGGTGAGTTATCAGATGGTCAAAAAGTAAAAATAGATTTAGCAAAAGATACTCTAAAATTTGAAGTTATTTAAACCAAAGGAGAAATACTATGTTAAAACACATACCTAATACATTAACCATTATTCGTTTTTTATTAATTCCACTTATTGTACTATACATTTTTACAGGTAACTATATCCTTGCCTTTGTATTTTTTACAATATCAGGAATCACTGATATCGCAGATGGATTTATTGCAAGAAAATTTAACCTTATTTCTAATTTTGGAAAACTGATGGATCCGCTTGCTGATAAATTAACCCAAATAGCAACTTTAGCATCTCTAGTATTTACGCACATTATCCCTATTTGGATACTTCTAATTGTTTTATTAAAAGAATTTATTATGATTGTTGGAGCCTCTTTCCTTTATGGAAAAGATGTAGTTGTATACAGTAAATGGTATGGAAAATTAGCTACTGTATTATTCTATATTGCTATTGTAGTTTCTCTTTTATTAAAACAATTTGAAATAACTGGTATTTGGGAACATTTAGATTTAGCTTTATACTATTTTGCACTAATTGCTACTATCTTTTCTCTTATTATGTATGTAAAAGATTTATATAACAAAGGTTTCATTGATAAAGAAGATTTAAAAAAAGAAGTTACAGTAGATAAAAAAGAAAAATAAATTGTAATCTGCTAGTTGCCAACGGGGACATTCCTTTTTGGCAACTTTTATATTATGCTTTATTACAAAAAAGTTAATATATTAATATTGACAGACAAAGACCCGGATTGTTATGCCCAAGATAAGTTTTTGTCAAAAATATTAATATATTAACTTTTTATTTTAAAACTATGAAGTTGCCAAAAAGAACGTCCCCGTTGGCAACTATTCAAAATCCTCAATCAATTGATTTAATTCTTCTTTTCCATTTACTCTTATTCCATTTTTCATATTAATTTTATCTGTTTCTGTTAAATATTCTGTACTAATTTCTGTTTGTTCAAACTCTATCTCTTGCCCACTTTCTGTTACCTGATAAATAGTTACTTTTCCATCTGTATCTCTAACTACATAATGTTCGCCACATTCTCCTTCTACCTTTTTAGATAAAACAACTTCATTACTAGCAAAAGTTTCAATTTCCCAATCTGGATAACTTTCTTGTAATTGTTCTCTAGTTTTATTAACTAACTCTTCTGGAATATTAGAATACTGTCTCGTAGTATGTCCACATTTTTCATAATACTTTTCTTGTGTAAAAGAACAATTAGGAGAAATTTTCTCTTCCTCAGAATTTGTTTCTAACATATTTTCTTGTTGCATTTGCTCATATTCCTCTGTACATTCATCTAGAATTTCTTCTTCTTCTGCTACCTTGGTTCTTGTTTCTCCTTCTGGTACTTCTTCTTTTGGTTGAAATAAAAAAATTCCTGTAAAAATGGCACCTATTATCACAATAATGCAAATCATGGCTACTATTACTTTATTCATTTTCCATAAAACACTCCTTTTGTCATTTTTTATAGTATTACCATGTTTTTCTAAAATTATACTAGACTCTAATTCATTTTTTAATATAAAACAACCGCATCTTTTATCAATTCATTAATTGATATATAACCTCCTATTTTTAATCGCAAATTGTAGACTTTATTTTATACCCGTTATTCACAATCATATGAATTTCTCCGTTTTCGTCTGTCCTATAAATTCCAACTCCTAGGCTCTCT
Organism: uncultured Clostridia bacterium; assembly: GCA_944386715.1. Taxonomy (GTDB): domain Bacteria; phylum Bacillota; class Clostridia; order TANB77; family CAG-508; genus CAG-269. Next base: position 3,874 of record CALXCD010000041.1, on the reverse strand, counting down.
AATCTATCTATCACTTCCCTATTGGGATGACCAAAACGATTATTTTTCCCAACACCAATAAAAGCAACTTTAGGTTTAATAGCCTTTAAAAAATCTATGCTAGAAGAAGTTTTAGAACCATGATGTGCTACTTTCAAAACAGTTGCATCTAGCAATTCTAAATTATCTCGATATAATTTTAATATTTCTTGTTCTGCTATTTTCTCAATATCTCCTGTAAAAATCATGCTAAAATTTAGATAGTTCATCTTACAAACTAATGAATTATTATTCAACGGATTTTCAGAAATAGTTTTATAAGAAGTTGGCCATAATACATCAAAATACAGATTTTTTTCAATATTTACTCTCTGCCCTGCTTCTAATAAATTCACCTTTATTTTCTTTTCCTTCACTATTTTTAAAAATTCTTGATAATTTTCTGAATCTTCTGACTGCTTACTTATCATAACATTTTTTACTACAATTTCTTGCATCATACTCAACAATCCGACCGAACATGGTCTTGGTCAAAATGACTAATAAAAACATAATCTATTTGGGTATAGCCTTTATCTAATATGTAAGGTAATAAAGTATTTTTACCAACATCAAAATTAGAAAATTCACTTCCCCCTCCATCTATCAGAATAGTATGATGTAATGGCGTTTCAATAAAAGTGCTATCCCCTTGTCCTACATCTACAAAATGTATTTCTAGCTTTTGAGGTAAATTACTAAATAACACCAAAAAAATAACTAATACAATAGAAATATTTCTATATCTTTTAAAATGATGACGAATATGAATTTTTATCATAGCAATTATATTTTTGATACGTATTTGCGTCCCATTTGGCAATTTATTTTGATATATTAAATATAATTCTCCAATTACAAATATCACGACATAATAAACTATGATAAAGCTCATACTAGGTGTAGGAAAATACATATTAGCAAACGGCAATTGACTTATTCCAGATATTCCTATGATAATATTTAATCCAAATTGTAAAAAAATAGCTAACATTTTTGCAACTGGGAAAAAAAGAAAAGAAACTATAACCATCATAAAACCTAAAATAATAACAGGACCAACAAAAATGCTAATTAAAATATTTGCTAAAATAGAATAAACTCCAAAAGAATTAAAATAAAAGATAGAAATAGGCAAAATCACTATTTGTGCTGCTAAAATTGGTATTAATATTTCCTTTAATTTTTTTATCATAAAATTTTCTTGAATTTTTCTCTCTTTTTGTTTATTCTTTGTTTCTTTTTCTTGGAATAAAGATTGAAAAATAGAATGAAAGAACAAAATTCCAATAGTTCCCATGTAAGAAAGCTGTAATCCGATATTCATAATGGCATAAGGATTATCTAATAAAATAAGCCATAAAGAAAATGCTAATGTATTGATAGTATCATTTTTTCTATGCAATAATTTAGAGATACTAACTAAGATTGCCATAAAAACAGCCCTTAAAACTGATGGTGTAAAACGAGTAATAGCTGCATAAACCAATAAAAATACAATCAAAACTAATCTTGTTTTATTTTTTCCTAATACTTTTAATAAAACAGCATTGATACCTATTATAATGTAAACAATATGCATCCCAGAAACAGCTAAAATATGTGTCAAACTACTAATTCTAAAAGCTTCTTTTTGTTCTTTTCCTATTTGACTAGTGTCCCCTAATAAAAGTCCTTTTAACAAAGCTGATTTTTCTTTATCCAATAAAAGTTCTATCTTTTTTTCTATCTTATCTAATAGCTCTTGGATTATTTTTTCAATAGATATTCCTTTTGTATGTGAAAGTAAAAAAACTTCTTCTGCTTGTAAAACACCACAAATTTTTTTTGACCTATAAAACAAAGTTTGGTTAAATCCCCCTTCATTTCGTACTATCTCTGGTTTTTGGAAAGTGCCTCTCACTTCTACTTTGTCACCAATATCAAGTTCCATATCTTTCTTTTTATCCAGATATAAATAGGCATAAAATCCATTCCATTTCACTTGATAAGATACCTTATATTGTTTTTCTTCCTTTCGACCGACAACTACCACTATTTTTTGTATTTCTTCTCCATCTTGGGATATATTCTCATATTTTTGATTCAAAACTAGAACAATAAAATTTGAAATAATAGAACTAATCATAAAAATAGAAATAATTTTGATAGAAAAAATAAGTTTGAAATATCGGAAATATCTTCTCATAGAAAATAATTTAAATGAAGATTTCTTCTTTCTAATTACTTGATAAAATAAACATATTGCAATAATAGGAATATAAAAAAGGATTATACTATTTTTTAAGTATAACCCCCATAAGATACCTACAATATATCCTATTACTACAACTAAAAATGGTCTTTTGATATGTATCACCTCTTTAGTTGTTACATTACTCTTCTTGCCCCTACATAATTATTGGCATAATATCCTGAATTAATAGTATCTGTTGTAACCCCTCTAGAAGGATTAGCTGCATGCACCATTTGTCCTCCTCCTATATAAATTCCAACATGATTAATTCCTGATTTACCAAACATTACTAAATCACCTGGTTGTAATTGTGATTTACTAACAGCTGTTCCATTACTATATTGCCCAGCTGCTGTTCTATTAAGACTAACTCCAAATTGTTTATACACATAAGAAGTAAATCCTGAACAGTCAAATCCACTTGGTGAAGAACCTCCATACACATATCTAGAGCCAATATATTGCTTTGCTTTAGATACTACTGATGTTCCTCCACCTGATGTTGTGGTTGTTGTAGTTGTTTCGTTTACAACTGGTGTTGTTGGCTTTTGTGTCTTATTTCTTGTTGCTTCTGCCCCTCTGGATGTTTCTTGTTTTGTATCTGATAAAAGTGCAGTTGAAATATATCCTTCTTTTGCAAGTGATTTTATTTTCACCTTGCTCCATCCATCTTTTTCTTCATAAACATCTACTGATGTATTAACAGTCAAAGTTGTTACAACTGCTGCAGACGTATTTGGTTCTGCCCTTAAATTAACAGATGCTGATTTTACATATTGTGTTTTTAACACTGTTTCTTGTGCTACAGTTTTTTCTTCTTCTGTTGGTACGTTTTGTTCTTCCTTTTTTTCTTGTTCTACTGTTTCTTTACTTTTTAGTTTTTCTTCTCTAATCCATCCTTTTGTTGTCATTGTCTCAATACATGCCCATCCATTCATTACTTCAGTTACATTAACTTCTTCTTCTTTTTTTACTTCGATAATATCTGTTGCATTAATAGATGGTACTATTTTTAATTTTGTGTCTTCTGAAACCACATAAGTTCCTTTTTGGATTCCTTCTTTTGGTTGTTCCTCGGTTGCAGTATTTTGTATTGTTGTATTAGTATCTACAGCTGTATTTTCTGCCACTGTATTTACCTGATTCGTATCTGTTGTTGTATTAGATGCCTCTCCACTTACAATTACTAAATCTTGTCTTAAAAATCCTGTTATATTATTATATTTAACTTGATACCATTCTCCGGATTTTTCTAATATTTCAACTTCTTGATTGATAGAAAGTTGTTCTAAAATGATGCTATCTGCATTTGGTTCTTTTCTTAAGTTTGCAGTTTCCACATTAACTTTTCCAGTATTGGCTGCAAAACTCATATTTATAAAAAACATACTTACCATGGTGATAACAGCAATGATGATGATGCCTTTTATATTCATTTTACTTTTCATTGTCAATCTTCTCCTTAAATATTATATTCTTCCAAAAAGTAGCACGTGCCTAGTATACTATAAAACTAAAAAAAAGTCAAATCTGTAATTTAAACAGATAGCATAAATTTTTAGTAGGATTTCTCTTCAGTAAAATCCTGAACTGACTTTGTTTCTTGATTTTTGAGATTCC
>CALXCD010000040.1 GCA_944386715.1 uncultured Clostridia bacterium | reverse complement strand
TATACTTAGTGCTTTTGTTTTTCTATATTTTTTCAAAATTTTTTATATCTATTTTCCCCAGATTATTTAACTCATATCCTTACCATAGCAAGAAATTTCTTGCTATTTTATTTTTTATATAGTAAAATTAGAGCATAAAAGGAAAAGTTTTTGTTTTATATTGAAAAAATATAGAAAAGGGGAAATATGGAAGAAAAGATAAAACAATTATCAATAGAAGAAAAAGTAGGACAGATGTTTATCATAGGGATAAATAAAACCAATCCTATTTCTTTGATAAAAGAATATATTTCGAGAGATAAAGTGGGAGGAATCTTATTATACAAGAAAAACTACAAAAATCAAGAAGAATTGGTAAAACTAGTCAATAGCATTAAAGAAATAAACGCTAAAAATCCTATTCCCATCTTTATTGCCACAGACCAAGAAGGTGGAAGGGTTAATAGGATGCCAAAAGAATTTTTAAATCTTCCTTCTGCCTATCGATTGGCCCAGTATCAAGAGGAGGATTTGGTAGAGCAAGCTCGGAGAAATTGCGGGTAACATGATGGAAAAAATGGGTTTTAATTTAAATTTGGCACCTGTTTTGGATATTAAACGATTTGAAGATAATCATGCGATTGGAGATAGGGCATTTAGTAGAGATAAAGAAGAAGTCTTTGAAAATGGATTAACCTATTTTAAGCAATTAGAAAAATTTCAAATATTACCTGTTGTGAAACATTTTCCTGGTCATGGAGCTACGACAAAAGATTCTCATTTCGGAATTCCAATAATAAAAGGAAAACAAAAGGAATTATTAGAAAAAGAAGATGAATATCCTTTTCAAAAGATGATACAACAAGGAGTAAATGCAATTTTAGTAGGACATTTAAAAATAGAAGGACAAACAGGGGGCTATCCTGCAACCATGTCAAGGAAATTTGTTGTAAAACAAATTCGAAAAAAATATCATTATACAGGAATATTAATGACAGATGATATGAGAATGAGTGCTGTTAGAAGAAGATATGGAAAAAAAGAAGCCGTAAAAAAAGCATTTCATGCAGGATATGATATGATTATTATAAAAGGAATAGAACATGATACTGTTATCCGAGAAATTGTGGATAAAGTGCAAGGAAATCCTATATTAGAAGCAAGAGTAAATAGAAGTGTGAATAGAATAGTAAAGGCAAAAGAAAAAAAACAAATAAAAGATATTGAAATTACATTTCTGGAAGATTTATTAGAAAATACAAATGAAAGAGTGAGAGAAATAAGAAAAAAAGTGGGGATAGAGAAACAATGAAAAGATTAAAAAGATTTATTATTTTTATTATATTAATAAGTGTTTGTATGATATGGAAAACAGGAATATCTAAAGCATCTAGCAGTGATTTATTTTTAAATTTATTACAATTTGAAGCACAAATTCAAGAAGATGGAAGCATGCTAGTAACAGAATATTGGGATATTGATATAGAGGATACGAATACTTTATATAAGACATTTAAGTTAGACAACAGTAGGTATTCTACTATTACAGATGTAACTGTAACAGATATTACAAATGGACAAAACCAACCTTTTAGAAAAATAGACCAAGAGATGTATCATGTGACTAAAAATTGTTATTATGGTTTGGTAAATAAAAATGGTATGTTTGAAATTGCTTGGGGAGTTGGATTAGATAATAGTAGTGAGACAAAAGAATATAAAATTCAGTATACAGTGGAAGATGCTATTGCGAAATACCAAGATAAAGCAGAATTATATTGGCAATTTGTAGGAGAAGATTTTGAAGTGAATGCGCAAAAAGTGGTGGGAACCATTACTTTGCCACAAAGTGCAACTTCAAAAGACGAAATAAGAGTATGGGGACATACAGAAGATTTAAATGGAGAAATCTATGTGGTAGATTCTAATACCATAGAATTTGAAGTAGATGGAAGAAATGCAGGCAATTTTATAGAAGTGAGAACTTTATTCCCAACAGAAATGATAACAAGCACGAATAGAGGGGCTAATAAAGAAAGATTACAAGAAGTGATTCAAGAAGAAACGGTTTGGGCAGAAGAAGCAAATCAAAAAAGGCAAATGAGACAAAATATTAGAAATGGAATTGCTATAATCGAAGGAGTTATAGCTATCCTATTATGTATTGTTTTGATAAAAGCCATTAGGGAAAAATTAAAAAAAGCAAAAGGCTTAAAGAAAATAGAACCAACACAAGAGATAATGTATTTTAGAGAAATGCCAAGAGAAGATGCTACTCCAGCAGAAGCTTTATATTTATTGAAAAAGCAAACCATGCCTTTTATCAGTACTGAAATCGGTAAAATCTTTTCTGCCACTTTATTAGATTTAAGTTTAAAAAAATGTATTTCTTTTGAAGTGGTAAAAAATGAAAAAGGAAAAGAAGAAATATATTTAGATTTAAAAGAAGGTACTACTGTTACTTTAACAAAAGAGGAAGGAGTAATATTAAAGTTTTTAATAGAAGCTTTTGATGGAAAAGATAAAATAACAGTTAAGGAATTAGAAAGATATATTCAAAAGTCACAAACAAAAGTAGTAAAATTAAAAGATGATATTGATAAATGGGTACCAAGTAGATTGCAAGAGTTAGAGTTACAGGATAAAAAGGAAAAAGAAGAATATGCAAAATATAATTCACAATTTGGAGGAAATGTAGTAGGACTTATCTTTTCCATTTTGATAGGAGTTATTACTGCTATGGAATTAACACCATTGGTATTAATTGCAGTGATACCATTAGTTATTTTAGAAATTATTCATTTAGGTGTGATTAGCCATGTACAATCTAAAATCAATGTGTTTACACAAAAAGGTGTGGATGAAATTGAAAAATGGAAGGGCTTAAAGAAATATATGGAAGAATTTTCTATGCTGGACAAAAAAGAACTTCCAGAGATTGTTTTATGGGAAAGATTTCTAGTTTATGCAACTGTTTTTGGAATTGCTCAAAAGGTTTTAAAACAATTGAAAATCGTGTATCCAAATATAGAAGAAATGGTAGAGATAAATAATTATACTTATTTATATTTTATGATGCATACTAATTTTTCAACTAGTTTTTCTAATGCAGTAAGTACTTCTATGTCATCTAGTTATTCTTCTGCAACCGGTGGAGGAGGAGGCTTCTCTGGCGGAGGCGGAGGAGGCCGGAGGCCGGAGGTGGCGGCGGAGGCAGATAAGCCAAAACTTGATTTTAGATAAAATTTTAGATATAATACTGGAAGAAACAAGAAAGGAGAGAGGGGATATTCCCCTAAATAAGGATATGTCAAAACCAATCGTAGCTATAATCGGAAAACCAAATGTGGGAAAGTCTACCTTTTTCAACTATTTAGCAGGAAGTAGAATTTCCATTGTGCAAGATACGCCAGGAGTTACTAGAGATAGAGTGTATGCAGATACAAACTGGAGAGGCAGAAATTTTACCTTGATAGATACAGGAGGAATAGAACCTGATTCAGAGGATATCATTTTATCGCAAATGAGAGAACAAGCAAATTTAGCTATTCAGATGGCAGATGTCATCATTTTCTTGACAGATATTAGGCAAGGAGTGACTGCAGCAGATAAAGAAATAGCATTAATGTTAAAAAAATCAGGTAAGCCAATTGTATTAGTTTGTAATAAAGCAGATAATTTTGAAAAAGATAGACAGGAAATTTATGAATTTTATCATTTAGGAATTGGAGACCCTTTTCCTATTTCAGCAACAAACGCAATTGGGATTGGAGATGTATTAGATGAGATTTATGAAAAATTCCCACCTAAACAAGAAGGAGAAGAAGAGGATGATATCATTAAGGTAGCAGTAATAGGAAAACCTAATGTTGGAAAATCTTCTTTGATTAATAAAATATTAGGGCAAAATAGAGCTATTGTTAGTAATATTGCAGGAACAACAAGAGATGCTATTGATACACCTTTTGAAAATGAAATGGGAAAATATATCTTAATTGATACAGCAGGAGTAAGAAAGAAAAGTAAAGTAACAGAATCTATTGAAAAGTTTAGTATTATGAGAACATTACTTGCTATTGAAAGGGCAGATGTTTGCTTAATGATGATTGACGCAGAAGAAGGAGTAACAGACCAAGATGCTAAAATTGCAGGAGAAGCACATGAGGCTGGTAAAGGAATTATTATTGTTGTCAATAAATGGGATGCTATTGAAAAGGAAAATGGAACATTAGAAAATTACCGAAAGAAAATCTATGAAAAACTTTCTTATTTATCTTATGCACCTGTTATCTTTATATCTGCCAAAACAGGTCAAAGAGTTCCTAAGTTATTTGAGTTGATTAATCAAGTAGCAGAAGAAAATAGTAAAAGAATATCTACATCTGTTTTAAACCAAGTGATTAATGAGGCAATTGCTATGGTACAACCACCTACAGATAAAGGAAAAAGATTAAAGATATTTTATGGAACACAAGCAAGTACGAAACCACCTACATTTGTTATATTTGTGAATAATAAAGAATTATTTCACTTTTCATATGAAAGATATTTAGTCAATCAGTTTAGAAAAGAATTTGGATTACAAGGTACACCAGTAAGAATAATGGTAAGAGAAAAGGGAGAAGAAAAATAAAGGAGGAAAAAATATGGCACTTTGGATTATCATGGGTATTATTGCTTATGTCATAGGTAGTATTAATTTTTCAGTTATTTTAAGTAAGAAAATAGCAGGGTTTGATGTAAGAGAAAAAGGAAGTGGAAATGCAGGAACGACTAATATGCTTCGTTCCGTAGGAAAGGGAGCAGCAGCATTAACTTTAATTTGTGATGTTTTAAAAGGAGTGATAGCAATTGTGATTGCTATTATCTTAGGAAATATTTTTCAAGTAGAAGATAAAGCATTATTAGTACAAATTGCAGGAGTGGCAGTAGTTTTAGGACATACTTTTCCTATCTTCTTTGGTTTTAAAGGAGGAAAAGGAGTGGCTACTTCTTTAGGAATATTATTAATGACAAATTGGCAAATTGGATTGATTTGTTTAGTGTTTGCATTAGTATTGATGATATTGACTAGAATGGTATCATTAGGTTCTTGTATGGCAGCCGTTTTATTTCCAATATTAACTTTGTTTATTCGTGAAAATTATATTGTATCTGAAGGAAGTAGTTATTTTGTGTATAGTATTATTTTGGCAGTGATTGTTTTATATAATCATAGAAGTAATATCAAAAGAATTTTAAATGGTACAGAAAATAAGTTGAGTTTTAAGAAATAAGGTAACTTATTACTTTTTATAAGAAAATTAAAAATTCGATATATTAATATTTTTGACAAAAACATATCTTGGGTGTAACAATCCGGGTCTTTGTCTGCAAATATTAATATATCAACATGATAGATGAATAATGGTAAAAAATTATAAAAAGAATGTTTTAACTAAGGAAGGAATGAAAAGAAATGAAAACAATTGCAATTATAGGAAGTGGAAGTTGGGGAGTAGCATTAGCAACTCACCTTTCAAGATGTGGAAATAAAATAAAAATATGGTCTTTTGCACAAGATGAAATGGATTTAATTAATCAAGAAAAAAAGTGTAAATTTCTACCAGGATTAGTATTACCAGATAATATTGAGTGTTCTAATAATTTTGAGGAAGTAATTAAAGATAGTGAATTTATTTTACATGTAACACCTTCTAAATTTACAAGAGAGATATTTAGACAATATAAACAATATGTGGGAGAAAAACCAGTTATTATTTGTTCAAAAGGATTTGAAAGAGAAACTTTAAAAACATTAGATGAAGTTCTATTAGAAGAAATGCCAACTGTTAAAATAGGAGTTTTATCAGGACCTAGCCATGCAGAAGAAGTTTCTATTGCGATTCCTACTGTTTTAGTAATTGCTTCTAAACATCCTGAAATCCAAAAAATGATTCAAGATACTTTTATGTGTGAACAAATGAGAATTTATACTTCTACAGATGTAAAAGGTGTAGAATTAGGAGGAGCTTTAAAAAATATTATTGCATTTTGTGCAGGAGTAGCTGCTGGAATAGGATTAGGTGATAATACTTTTGCTGCTTTAGTAACCAGAGGATTAGGAGAATTAACTAGATTAGGTGTGGAATTAGGAGGAGAAAAAAATACTTTTTATGGATTAAGTGGTTTAGGAGATTTAATTGTAACTTGTCTTAGTGAACATAGTCGAAATAGAAGAGCCGGAAAATTAATTGGACAAGGAAAGTCTTTAGAAGAAACCAAAAAAGAAGTTGGAATGGTTATTGAAAGTATAGATAATATTGAAGTTACTTATGAACTTTGTAAAATTCATAATGTATATATGCCTATTGTAGAAACTGTTTATCAAGTCATTTATGAAAATTTAAATCCTAAAGATGCTGTCAAAAGTTTAATGACAAAAGAAAAAAAGGCAGAATAAAATTAAAAAAACGAAAATGTTTTATAATTTGAATAAGAAAGAAATAAATACAAATAATATCATAAAGGGAGGTAAATAAACATGGAATTTTTTGATAAATTAGGAAAAAAGGCGACAGAAGCATATAAAATGACAGCAGATAAGACAGGAAAGATTGCAAAAGAAGCAAAATTAAAATTAAAAATAGGAGAATTGAAATCTCAAATCAATGACATTTATAAAGAAATTGGAAAAAAAGTGTATGAAAAACATATTAGAGAAGAAGAGATTGATATTCAAAAGGATTTAGAGGAGCAATGCACAAAAATAGATGTTTTATCAGATGAGATTGACTCTATGTTACAAGAATGTTTGACATTAAGGGATAAAAAGCAATGTCCTAATTGCAATTATCAAATAGATAAAGAAGATAAGTTTTGCCCTAAATGTGGACAAAAACAAAACCAAGAACCAGCAAAAGAAGTAGAAGTACTAGAAACTTTGGAAAAAACAGATGTGAGTCCAGAAAAAGAACAAGAAAAGCAAGATGTGAAAGATAGGTTACAAGAAAAAATACAAGAAAATGATATTTCTATGGAAAATAGCGAAGGAGAACCATTAGAAAAAACAGTAGAAATGGAATCTGCAATGGATACAGTAGATGAAGTAGAAACAGAATTTACCGATCCGGTAGAAAATTTACAAGAAAGTAATTATGACGAAAGTAATGAAGAAAAGAAAGATGAATAGGTGATAAACAGAATAATAGGTGGGAGAAAACGAAAATGAAATTAGTTATTCAAAGAGTAAAAGAAGCAAAAGTAGAAGTAGAAGAAAAAATGGTAGGAGAGATAGGAACAGGTTTTTTAGTTTTGTTGGGAGTATCAGAAGAAGATACAAAAGAAAAAGCAGATTATTTAGTAAAAAAATTATGTCAGTTAAGAGTATTTACAGATGAAAATGATAAAATGAATTTAGCACTAAAAGATGTAAACGGAGAACTTTTAATTGTTTCTCAATTTACTTTATATGCAGATACTACATCTGGTAATAGACCATCTTTTATTCAAGCAGCAAAACCAGAAAAAGCGAATGAATTATATGAATACTTTTGTGACCAATGTGAACAAAAATATGGGATAAAGGTAGAAAAGGGTATTTTTGGAGCAGATATGCAGGTTAGTTTATTAAATGATGGACCAGTTACCATTTTAATAGAGAAATAAAATAGTTAATAGGGAAATCTTTCATATAAATATTTTATCACATCATCTGCATTCTCAGAAGTGATTTGAATAAAAACATTTTTATCTAAACAAATCCACATCCATAAAGCATAATCGTCTGAATTATCAATATAGGCTCCAATAATCTCAGCCAATTCAACTGGATTGGCGTATTTTTTTTGCCATGTTAAACTATCTTCTAATTCCAAATTGGTGTTATAGAAGCTACTTAAAAATTTATTTAATTCTCCTTTTTTTTTGCTGGATAAGTGAACAATCGTACCCATTCTTATTTCTCCTAATTTTTTTTATTTTATTTATAGTATAAAAAATAAAAATGATTTTATACTAGAATAAATTAAAATAAAAGTGGAAATACTAGATATTACTTAGAAAAGCAACATATTTAAAAATTTGTAAATGAATGGAGAGAATGGGAAAAAATGAAGAAATTCCAAAAAATTGCATATATTATTTTAGTAGCCATTATTGTTGTGTTATTTTATGTGATTTATGTAAACGCTTCTAAAAATAATCAAGTAGACCAAAAACAGAAAACTTTAACAGAAATAGAATGGATAGAGTCTAAAATCATTAATTTGTGTAATACGATGAATAATATTAGTTTTGAAAATTATAAGTTAGAAGTAAAAATGGAAGAGCAAGAAAGCAAAACATCTAATAGTCAAAAAGGACAATCTTCTGAAGGAGATAGTCAAGGTGGTTCTGAAGGAGGGAAAAGTGGTAATGGCGAAAGCAGTGACCAAAATAGTTCAACAGAAGCTTCAGGAGGAGATACGAATACTTCTAGTAAAGAAGAAGTAAAGAAATTTGAGTTAATCCATCAAAATGTATTAACTGCTAGTGATGAAATTAATTGGGATAATGTAAAAAGTGAGGTAGAAACTATATATACTTCTATTCCTTCTATTACATTAGATTTATATCAAGTAAATCTTAATCAAGAAGATATTCTGGGATTTAATAAGGAATATGATAATTTAACAAAGGCTGTGAAAGAGGAAAATAAAAAAGATACTTTAACACAATTAGTAACATTATATGATTATATTCCCAAATTTGTAAAAAATGTGAATGAGGATGTAGTATATCAAGTAGCTATTCAAACAAAAGCACATATATTAAAAGCATATTCTAAATTGGAAGATAAAGATTGGGCGGGGATACAAAGCGATGTACAAAATGCAATAGATGCTTTTAATCAATTGTTAGCTACTACAGGAATTGATAATTCTAAGCAATATAGTGTCAATAAAAGTTATGTTATGCTAAATGAATTGCAAAATGCTGTGCAAATGCAAGAAGAATCTGTTTTTTTGATAAAATATAAAAATTTACTAGAAGAATTAAATAATATATGATATAATGAAACTTAGAGTAAATTGAATAGTCGCTGGTAGCTTTCGAAAGGAACTACGAGAGGAAAGTCCGGGCTCCATAGAGCAAAGATGCTAGATAACGTCTAGTGAGGGTGACCTTAAGGAAAGTGCAACAGAAAATAACCGCCAAGAAATTGGTAAGGGTGAAAAGGCGAGGTAAGAGCTCACCGCTATTATGGTGACATAATAGGTCAGTGTAAACCCCATCTGGAGCAACACCTAAATGAGAAGATGAAGCCTGCTCGGCGCCTTCTTACCTGTGTGGCTTGAGATATATAGTAATATATATCCTAGATAAATGGCTATTTTAAAAGACAGAACCCGGCTTACAGATTTGCTCTTTTTTTGTGTTTATTTTTTGGCGTTGGTTCCAGGTTTGGATGCCAATTTTTTGGCATCCAAACCTGGAACCATTGCCAATAAAGGACTTTTTATGATTACATTTTTTTTCGTAATAGGATGTATAAATTTTAATTCATAGCAATGAAGAGCTTGTCTAGAAAATTCAGATGATGGGTTGCCGTATAAGGTGTCTCCTACTAAAGGATGACCAATAGCAGAAAAATGCACACGAATTTGATGAGTTCGCCCTGTTTCTAAATGACATTTTATCAAGGAGTAATTTTTATCATGCCATTCTTTTAATACTTTATAATGAGTAATAGATTTTTGTCCATTTTTAAAATCAATACATCTTTCTATGATACTATTTGGTTTTCTTGCAATAGGAAGTTCAATAGTTCCTTTTTTTTCTGGAAGAAAGCCATCTATGATTGCTAAGTAAATTTTCTCAAAAGTATGATTTGCCATTTGCATACTTAAATTTTGTTGAATGAATTCACATTTTGCAAAAATAACAATTCCAGAAGTATTTAAATCTAAACGATTAACAGGTCGTATTTTCTTTTTTAATCCAATCGAGTCAAAATAATATCTAATTCCATTAGATAAGGAGTCTTCAAAATGTAACATAGAAGGATGTACTGCAATTCCAGCAGGTTTATCTATAATTAACATCCATTCGTCTTCATAAAGAATAGATAAATCCATTTTGGTAGGAACAATATTAGAATTATTTTCTTCATAGCTTAAATCTACTGTAATAATGTCGTCTGGTTTGACGGGATTTCTACTATCAGCTTTTTGATGATTACACATAATGCATTGTTTCTTTATAAGCGTGGATAATAATCTTGTAGATAGATGAAATTGATTGATTAAGACAGAATTAATATTAGGGTAATCATCTGTTTCTTTTATTTGATAAGTTAGATGCATTTGATAAATTCCTTTCTAAAATATTGAATGATGATAAATATTATTATAACATAGTTAGTATAAACTTTTAGTAGGGAAAATTTGATAAAAAAATTGAATAAGAGATACCAATTTGATAGAATATTTTTAT
>CALXCD010000039.1 GCA_944386715.1 uncultured Clostridia bacterium | reverse complement strand
TATTTTTTGTTTACTAAATCTTTTAATGCTTTACCAGCTTTGAAAACTGGAGCTTTTGATGCAGGTATTTTGATTTCTTCTTTAGTTTGTGGGTTTCTTCCTTTTCTAGCTGCTCTTTTTCTAACTTCAAAAGATCCAAATCCAACTAATTGAACTTTGTCTCCTTTTTTTAATGCCTCTGTTACAACTTCAACGAAAGCGTTTACTGATGCTTCAGCTGCTTTTTTTGTGTCTCCTGTTTTTGCAGCTATTGCTGCGATTAATTCAGCTTTGTTCATTTAAATTACCTCCTATAAGATTGAATGTTATGTACTTTATTCCCTTAAATAACGGCAATAATGTACTACTAATTAAGTTTATTCGCCAAAAATCCACAAAATCCTTCTTTTTTTTATAAATTATCTGTATTTTTAATATATTTTCATTTTTTCTAATATCTTACAAATTTTGGTTCCATATGGTATCATTAACAATTCTTCTTTTGAAAATACCTTTAATGCAATAATTGCTAAAGCATATAGGATAATGGCTGCAACTATTGCTACTATTGTAGCCAATTTTACAGCAATTATACCTGAAAGTATGGAATAAATAAAATAAGAACAAATCCCCATAATTACAGTTGCCAAAATTGGTTTTATCACAAATTTTGAAAATGTTAAATTTAATTTAATATTTTTACGTAAAGCTGTAAAAGCAATACTAAATGCAACTAAATGACATGCCACTGATGCCCAAGCAGCTCCATTTACCCCTATAGAAGGAATAGGAACTAAAATCAAATTTAAAATTAATTTAACCAATACTCCGGCACCCCATTGACAATGTTGGAATCATCAATTTTCCATATCCTTGCAAAGCGCCATTTATGGTCTGGTCTAATATGGTAAATATAATAGTAAGAGAACTAATTTGTAATATCGTTTCTCCCGCACTAGCATTAGGAAATAATAAATTTAAGATAGGTCCTGCAAAAATAAACATTCCTACCGTACATGGAAGTCCGATTAACATAGATGTTAATAAAGAAAACGATGTCCTTTTGGTAATTGTTTTTTTATCATGTTTTGCTTTTGCTGCTGCTATTGCAGGAACTAATGCAGTTGAAAAAGCGACATTAATAGATAATGGCAAACTAGTTAAAGTATCTACTTTTCCACCTAATATACCATATTGCGTAATTGCTTCTGCTTCTGGTAAGAATTCTTTCAAACTTCTAACAACCGTAAAAGAATCGATATTTTTATTTAAAGAAGACATGATAGCAGTTAACGCAATTGGAATAGATACTAATAATATTTTTTTGATAATAGTTTTTACTCTTTCATATTTATAATTTACGGTAGATTTTATTTCTCTTGCAATTTCTCTTCTTTTGGTTTTAAAAAATAAATATAGATATCCAAAACCTGCAAAAGTAGCAAGTGTAGTAGCAAGTGTTGCACCTCCTGCCATCCATTCTGTAGATGCATGAGAAATAATAGCTACAATTTCTACTAAAATAACAGTAAGTGCTGTTTTAAATACTTGTTCTATCGTCTGTGATTTGGCAGTTGCTTTAATATTTTGTCTAGCATTAAAATATCCTCTCATAACAGATGAAATAGCTACAAAGAAAATTGCTGGTGAAAGTGCTACTAAGGTCATTTCTGCTTCTGGTATTTGTAACCATACATTGGCAATCAAGCCTGCTCCAAAAAACAACATCAAACTTCCCACAAGTCCTATCATTGCAAAAGTTGCAAATGCTATTTTAAAAATTCGGTAAGCTCCTTTATGGTCTCCGCAAAGCTACTCTTTCTGATACAAGTTTAGAAATAGCATTAGGCACCCCTATAGATGATATGGTAAGTAACATAGCATAAATTTGGTATCCTGCTGCTACAATTCCATTTCCTTTATCTCCAAATCCTTCTCTGTTTGTCAAATATAATGTATATACTAAACCTAACAATTTAATTAACACCTGTGAAAACATCAAAGTAGCTACTCCTTGCATAAAGGATTCTTTTTTTGGTGTTCTTCTTGTTATGGCTTGTTTTATCATTTTATCACTCCTTACTTCAAATCCCTTTTATTAATTGTACTTTCTTATTATAATTTTAATTACTAAATTATTCAAGAGTTTCAAAAATTTTATTAAATTTTGCACAAACCTATGTGACTAGTACGTGAAAATGTCCCAAAAAGTAAAAAAATTCTCATAATATATTGATTTTATGTAAAAACGTGTTATACTATAGCTATTGCAATCTTTTTGCAATTATTACTAAAATATGATACGGTTAATTTTTAACGTAATCAGATTTTAGTAACAATGTGAGGGCTAAAATGGAGGTAAAACATGAAGAAAAAATTAACAAAGAAAATTTTAGCATTAGTCGCATGTTTAATTATGTGCATGGCAACAACAACTCAGGCTTTTGCGGCAGATATCCCGTACACAAATATCCAGACAACTGGAACATCAGCAACTACTGGCTATATCAATACAAACAATTTTAGTGGTTATGTAGGTGTATCTATTGGACATTTTACCGTTCAAACACAAGGATATAGTTCAGATACCAACATTTCTGTTGTTATCTATTATGGTAATAATCAGGTAGCATATTATCTAATGAGTGGAAACGGGAAAAGGGAAAATATTGGCATGAATCAAAACTTTTTCTATCCAGCAGGTACCTATCGAATTCAGGTAACTGCATATGGAAGTGATACAACTGGTTGGACTGGAGTATGGTTATATCACTGATTTGTAACTAATAGTCACTAATATTTAATTATAATAGCCCTCACATTATGAAAGACTCCTATGTCTAAAAAACATAGGAGTTTAATTTTTTTATTGATGGAATACATCTTCAGTAAGTGTATTAAAAGTATAATTATAAATGAAAATAGTAGATATATCATTACCATTCTTAGTTGAATATCCATTTGGTTGTTCATACAATAAACCAGTATTTTTATCTACAATTGCATAATTATAAAATGAATTTTGTATTAAATAACATTCTTTATTGTTATATGTAATTGTAGTTATTTTTGTTTTTAACAATTCTCCAAAACCTTCTTTTGAAAAATATAAATTATATGGATTAATAATTTTACTTTCTAATTCTACGGCAGGATATTCTTGTATAAAAGTATTTGTTTCGCCATTTAAACCTGTCATAATATTTTCCTTTGAATTATTATCATAAATCCATTTAGTATAATTATCAGTATCTAAAGAAAACAACTTTTTGTCTAATCTTATATCATCATTTAAAACAGATACTTTATTATAATACATTGTATCTCTATCATTACTTTTAATTTCTATGATATAATTATTAGAAGTATCAATAATTTCAGTCAATTTGGCATTTAAATCTTTTATGATAAAAAATTTAAATGCAATTGGTACAAGAAATAATAATACAAATAATAATAGTAATACTAATAATACAATAAAAAATTTAGATTTTTTCATATTTTATCACATTCCTTCCTAAGGCACAAATCTGGTTGGAAAAGAAAATTGTAATTATTTTTCAACCTTCAACTCCCCTTCTAATATTTTATATCGTACTTAATTTAAGATATTTTTATAGTATCATATATATTTTTTTTTGGCAATACAAAAAGAAGAAGAAAATTTTATTAAATTTTGCACAAACCATTGACATTTTCAGGCTTTTGTAATAAAATATTTCATGCAATTAAACTATGTTAAAATATGTTTTTATTTTAGGGCTTCTCCCCGGTGGTTTTAAAATATAACATATCATATAAATATAAATAAGAAATAGGAGGGTAATTATTACCATGAATAATACTACATATAGTGCAAAAAAAGCTGAAGTTGAAAGCAAATGGTACATCATTGATGCAAGCAATAAACCTCTAGGAAGAGTTGCAACTGAAGCTGCAAAATTATTAAGAGGAAAACACAAACCAACATACACACCTAATATTGATACAGGTGATCATGTTATTATTATTAATTGTAAAGATGTCGTTTTAACAGGAAATAAATTAAATCAAAAAATCTACAGACATCATTCAGGTTATATTGGAGGAATGAAAGAAGTTCCAGCCAAAGTTATGCTTGAAAAAAATCCTGAAAAAGCTATGATGTTAGCTGTCAAAGGAATGTTACCTCATAATTCATTAGGTAGACAAAGTCTAAAAAAATTAAGAGTATATGCAGGAGCAGAACATGAAAATCAAGCACAAAAACCAGAAATATGGGAGGTAAAATAAGATGGCTAAAAAAGATAATATTGTTTTCTATGGTACAGGAAGAAGAAAATCTTCTGTAGCTAGAGTAAGACTTGTAGAAGGTACTGGAAAAATCACAATCAATGGTAAAGATATTGATGAATTTTTCGGTCTAGAAACTTTAAAAGTTATCGTTAGACAACCACTTACAGTAACAAATACAACTGCTAAATATGATGTTATCGCAACTGTTAAAGGTGGCGGATTTACAGGTCAAGCAGGAGCAATTAGACATGGTATTGCTAGAGCTTTAAATGAAGCAAATAATGAATATAGACCAGCATTAAAATCAAGCGGATTCTTAACTAGAGACCCAAGAATGAAAGAAAGAAAGAAATATGGTCTTAAAAAAGCAAGAAAAGCTCCACAATTCTCAAAGAGATAAAAAGAGTTTTTTACAAAGTATATCAAACCTCAGAAGTTTCAGGACTTCCGAGGTTTTTTATTGTTGTTCGCTCATTTTATCCTAAAAATCTATGTAAGCATTGAAATTAGTATATTTTTAATTTTTACTTTATTCGCCTTTTCAAATTATAATATGCATACAATATACACACAATATACAAATTTTTTATCATGTTCTAATAACTTATATTCTACACTTGTTAATCTTTCAAATATTTGTGCATTTGAAGATATAAATTTTCGCATTTCGATAAACGCTCTTATTATGCTAATACTAACTTGAATAGCAATATCATTTTTTAAAATCCCTGCAAGCATTGATATTCCTTGTTCAGTATAAACATATGGAAGATATTTTTCACTTCTGTATTTAAAGTTGTTATTTTCTGAAGTGGTTCCAAATTGGAACCACATTTTTTTTAATTCTTCTTTTGTTAATTGAAAGCAAAAATCTTCTGGAAATCTCTCAATATTTCTTTTCATTGCTTTATTTACATTTTTAGTTTCATAATGATATAGCATAGCTACATCACTATCTAACATTACTTGCTTACCTCTTATTGTATATATTAAATTTTTTATTTCTTCACTATTTACTATTTTTAATTGATTTTCCATATTTCCACATCCTTTTTTACCAATATTGCAAAACATCTGTTTGAATGTGTCGATAGTTTTTTATAATTTTATAAAAATATAGTTATACTTTACAATTGCCATTTTCAATAAAATTTTGTTTTCTATGAGAAAATATATCATCCAAATCCGATTTTAGGTCCTCTGATACCCCTCTATCAGAAGCTATAAGATTATGGTACATCGTAAATACATCTACCATTTCACATGCATCAGGTCCATAAATATTTAACGTTTCTTTTAACGCTTCTTCCAAATATTGTTGGTATAACATACTTTTTCTCCTTCATGTTTTTCCTTAGTTTTTGTAGTTATCCTTAAATAATACTGGAAATATATGCTAACAAATCCTTAAGTATTATTACTATAAATACCATCTATCCATTTTATACTTATCTGTGTTTTCTAATATAGTAAGATATTTCGAAATTTGTTCTATATCTCCTTCATCAAAAGCCTCAAATTTATCATAAAAATCAGTAGATGGATTAGGAAATACCAATGCTTCTCCCCATAATTGTGATTTTGCATTTTTGGTTCTTCCATACAAATGAATATGAAAAACTGGCTTTGTATTATTCAAATATGCCCAATTTCCATTTTCCTGATAATTTATTCTCTCTATTTGTACTCCTCTATCTTTCATTCCCAGTACCATGGCTTCTCCCACTAACATAGTTAATCTCATTACTTCGATTGCTTCAGATGGAGTCAAACTTGTTCTATCACTTACATATCTCTCTTTTGCACGTATCCAAATATGTCCTCCATCTTCTCTAGATATATGTGGTTTATTTGGTACACATACTACAAAATTTTTCGTTTCATAAATTATTTTATCTTTCATTACATCTTTCATTTCATTTTCCTTCTTTCCTATTTATATATAATAAAGTTAAATTATTTTAACTTTTCTTTTAAGCTCCAATACTGTTCTTCTAACTTTTCTTTTTCCTTTTCATCTTTGCAAAAAGCTAGCTGAGAATCTAATTGTGCCAATTTCATCTTTAGAAGCAATTGTTCATTACTTTCTTTAAAATCTTTTTGTCTTTTAGATTCCAAATATTGAGAATAGTTGCCTTCAAATTGCACTATCTTTTTATCCTCCACCAAAAGGATATGTGTTGCAACAGAATCTATTAATCTTCTATCATGTGTCACTAATAAAACAGTTCCCATATAATTTTTTATCATTTTTTGAACTGCTTCAATAGAAACAATATCTAAAAAATTAGTTGGCTCATCTAAAATTAAAAAATTACTATCAGAAGTTAAAATTTTAGCAAGTGATACTTTTGCTTTTTCTCCCCCACTTAAAACAGATACTCTTTTTTCTACCTCCTTTCCTTTTATATTCATATTAGCCAAAATATTTGACAACATTTTCTAAAATAATTCTTTCCATTAAAAAATTCCTCCTTTAAAACCATATTAAAGAAGAAATTATTAAACTCTCTATTATTTTCGGGCAATATTAATAAATCTTTCTAAAATATGATTTTCTCTATTTTATTTTTTTAGATTTATTAATTATTTTCATTTCGCCACCCTTTTTAACCTTTCTTCCATTCTTTTACTATTGTACCATATATTTTCTTTTTAGGCAAGAACAAATCGGAAAGCTGAGTACTAACGATTATTCGACTAGTTCCAAAGCATCACTTTTCCCATTTAAGCCTTCTAAATTATAGTAAGTAGACGGAATATTTCCCACAATCACATTTTCTGCTAATAATACTTGATTTGTAATCTCTTGTTCTATATCATTAAAAGGTGTTAAAATACTAACCCTACATTTTACTTGTAAATATACACGATGTAAGGTTTGATTAATCCCTTGAGAAGTAAATTCACTTCTTAAATCTGTTTCTACATTTCCAATAGAAGATATTCTAATTTTTATTCCTGGTCCTCTTCCTGCCAATAACTTAAATCCTGTAAAACTTCCTAACGCGATTTCTACATCTTCTCTTCCTTTTTGGTCTATCTGTTCTTGTATCTTATTGGCAACATCAGATATAATTTCATTAATGGGAACAACATTTGCTTTTATCATAACCACATTTCCATTATTATCTTTTTCAATGGTAAATAATTCATCATAACTATGCTCTGTCATGACAATTGTCGCCTGCTCATTAGAAATCATTGTTGCAATAGATTTGGCACGATTTTCACACAAAGTATTAAAAATAGGCAACACTGCATCTAGTACTAATTTAACAACACTAAATGCAATGATTAAAATAAATATAATCTCAATAATCTTTTTTCTTCTTTTTAAAATCTCTGGTGGAACACCCTTAATAGATACCTTTGGAAGCTTTATTCTTGGTCTAGAATAAATTTTATGCATTACTTATCATAGGAGTTTCTCTACTACTAACACTCACTTTTACATACCTTGGAATAAATAGTTTTTGTCCAGGCATAATGACATTTGGGTCTTCTATTCCATTTGCTCTAACAATATCATCTATGGTACTTCCAAATTCTTTTGCTATGTTCCACAAGGTATCTCCTTTTTTTACAATATAAAGTATAATACTATAATCTTGTGCTTCTCTTTCTCCTTCTGATTGTATTTCGTCCATTACACTAAGTCTAGTATCTTGATAAGAATCTATATCCATCAACATATCTATATTGGTTGCAATTTCACCCCCATTTTGAATAATGAAATCTTGATTCAATATCTCATATCTCGTATTGGTATTTCTATTTTCTCCCCCTTCTAAGCCATCTACTACAAATTCAAAAGGAATTGTTGCCTCTTTATTACTAATTTGTAAAGTTGCATCTATAAACATAAACCTAAGTTGTATTTCCCCTTCATATATCATCTTAGAATCTAAAGCTGTTTCTTTCGTAATATTCGGAACAATATCAACATCCACCATACTTTGATTTTCTATTCCATCTAATCTTACTTTTTCTCTAATTTGTTTCATTTCTTTTCTATTTTGTTTCCCTGTAATAGTAGTAATTTGTTTTTTATTACAAGTCAAATTTTCACAAGGACTATAAAAATCTTGAATCATCTGAATTTGTTTTTCTTCATATACAACACTACTAACTCCTACTTGTATTTCTATATAAATAGAATGCTCTTCTATCGGATTTGGCTTTAAAATAACGTTTCTAATTTCATATGTAACATCACAAATGTTACTTTCATTCACATCTGGTATATCAATAAATCCAACAATTGGTATTTTGGCATGCACAGAATTAATCCTATTATCTTCTGTCAAATATAGAATTTTTACATTTGCTTCTGCTTTTGTCAAAATTTTGTTATAACTCATTTTGATGTCCTTATTTCCAATGTCCATATTCACCTTTAAAATTTCTGCCAAATTATCAATGTTATTGATGGCAATGGTTTCTTTTGCATCTATTCTCGTACTTCCTGTTCCTACTAATGAATTCACCATCAAATCTTCTTTTAACATCTGAATTTCATCTGCATTAGCAATATTATTTACCATTTCTACAACTTCATTAGAATATATTTTCATTTGTACTTCTAAGCTTGCTTTTATTCCTATTTTTCTTTCGTTAATTACTTTACATTCCATTCTACTTAGAGTTGCTTCTAACTGACATTCCATTCCTTCTTGCACATTAGGAACTGTTATACCTTCAGAAAAATCTAGACTAGTATTAATTCCTCTTACTCTATCTTGTGCATCCTCTGATAAATACATAATATAAGCATTAATATTACCATCTATTTTTACTTTATCTGTTGATACTTCCTTTTTATAAATACATACCATACCACTTGTACAAATTGTATTCAAAATATCTGGTTTAGAATCTGGTACTATCATATCTCCTTCTACCAAGATGAATTCTTTTTTCGTTGCCACTAATTTATTAATATTGATGCTTTCTTTTTCTGTTTCTACAACCATCTTTTAACCTCCTTCATTTATCTTTATACAATATATGAAGGTGATTTTGTAACTAGAACCTTTTCTCATTTTTATAAAAATAAAAATAGAGATTTCTCTCTATTCTACATTAATGATACTTTTTTTCTTTTAGTTTCAACTGGTGGAGGAATTAATGGGCTATAAGCTTCTCCATCAAAAACTTCTACTTCCACCGTTCTGGTTAATACATCTGTATAACTATAAGTCACATTTCTATTATTTTCTTCATATCTTACGACAAAAATATTAGGATATGCTTTTTCTATAGTAGCTTCTTTCTCAAAGGCTTTACTTCTTCCTAAAGAACCTTTTACAATTATCTTTTGCCCCACTTTCTCTAAGATGTCTGTTTTTAGATTTGCTATATCACTTCTACAAATCATACCATCACCTACTCCCTTAAGATGGCTTGATTATAACATTATTGGCGTAAATTGTCAAAAAATGTATGTTTGTGTGTGTAGCTTGTATCCTGCTGTTTTCAAGCGTTTTCATGTATTTTGATAGTAAGATTACAATTGTGTTACAGTTATGTTACAAGTATGTTAAGTAGGTTTATTTTTACTTAGTTTTTTTTGCTTATCATTCTAAAGTTTTTATCATTTTACCATTAGCTCCTCCTCCACTAACACCATTTTTTCCATCTCGTAATTCTCTTGCAATGTCATCAATTGTAACATATTTATACTTTTCTGTAAAAGCAATTTTTTCTGCTACAATTAATGGGTCTAAAAAATCTATTAAAATTCTAGCTGGTGAAGAAGCAAAATTTGCACCAGCAGAAATAAGAGCCTCAAAGTAACTTTGACAAGCACCGTGCAAAAATAACTAATTGTTTACCATTTTCTTTATCATATCTTCTGGCTTCTTTGACTGTTTCTATAAAATATTTAGAATTTCGATAATTATAAATATCATGATAGTTCATTCCTCTTTTCAAAATGGCATCATGTCCAGTTACTACCAAAATATCTGGTTCATATATTTTTAATAATTGATACACTACCCTTGGCTGTTTATATTCTGGTATATTTTTTACAATAGCATTTAAACCTAATTTTTTATAATATCGATATGATTTTTCACTATATTTTCTATCTCCATCTAAATGTAAAATCTTCCCTGTTACAATTTTTTCTTTTGACCTTGTATTTTTCATTAATATCCCTATTTTGTAGTTTTTATTCTGTTGCTCTATTTGGGATTTTTCTATTCTGTTATCTATTTCCTCATCTTTCTTTTTCAAATACTCTCTTACATCTTCTTTTTGTATGATTTCTAAATCATTTATATCACTATCTGCTTCTACTCTTTCTATCATTCCTCTTAAAATAGCAATATCACCATTTTTTGTAGAGATAATATTTTTAACAACAAATAGCACATCTTTACCATAGGATTTTCTTCCTACGATAGCTCCCTTTTTTATTTCTTTCATTTTATCACCTCATCCTATTGCCTATTGTATTTTATGTC
>CALXCD010000038.1 GCA_944386715.1 uncultured Clostridia bacterium | reverse complement strand
CCATTATTTACCATAAAGTGCTATTTTCTAGGACTTTTATTTTTTATGGGATTTTTCCTTTATTATTTTTCAACCTTATTACACCATTTGGAATTTCTGGAATTTCTATAAGTTTTGAGCAGTTTTGAAATGTATATTCTAAGCTTTCTAAATTTTGGGGGAAATTAGAAATACTTGATAAATTATTGCACAAATAAAATGTAGAATTCATATTTGTTACTGTATCTGGTATATTTGGTGTCACTTCTAGACTAGTACAGCCAGAAAAAGCTGATTGTAAATTAATCACACCATATGGTATGGAACTAATTTCTTTTAAATTCTCACAATTCAAAAAAGTATTATTCATACTTTTTACAGTACTTGGAATTTGTGGCATAACTTTTAGTTCTGTGCAATTGTAAAACAAATATGTCAAATCCGTAACTTCAATAAAAGTATCGTCTATTTCTTCTTTTATATATTGTGGTAAAACACCTTCTATTTTACCATCTTCTGTAAATGTTCCTTGATATCCTTTTTGTGCACCTGACCAATTTTCTTCTTCAACTGCTGTAATTGTTTCTTCACTATTTAATGCATAAGTTCCATCTTCTAATTTTGTATATTCCCACAAATCCATATTAACTGCTCTTCCATCTGTTCCTACTCCTATTGCTGTACTTGTAACTTGGTCTGGATGTTTTTGTGCATTAGCTAGTAATGTATTCCAATCTATCCCATCTTCTATTCCATTAGATGTAACTTTATAATCTTTTAATGTATCTAAGCAACTTACTGTAAACGTTCCATCCCCATTGTCTGAGACTACTACATTTCTTCCGTCAAACTGATTATCTATTGCTTCTTGTAAACTATTTGAGTTTAATTCTTGATATCCATTTTCTCCTATTTGTGCTTCTGATACTGCCATAGCAATCTTATCTCTATCTGCTGCCTTGTCATTTTCTTCCTTTGCCTGCTGTGCTTTTGTTAACAATCCGTTATCTCCAGTCAAAGTCGCAATACTTACTCCTGCAAGTATTATCAAAACTACGATTGTAATAACTAACGCTATTAATGTAATAGCTTTTTGATTTCTTAGTTCCTTTTTTGTCTTCATTTTTATTTTTCCTCCCTTTCGTTTTTCTCTTTTTCTTCTTTTGCTATTCTTTCCCATTCTGCATCTTTTTATTCTCTTAGTTTATCTTTGGCACCCCCTTATTTCTATATTATGTTTATAAGGTATTACAGTTTTACATTTGCATTATACCAATAACATTTTTATTTGTACATGAACTCTCTTCCACATTTCAAATCATTTTTTCACATTATTTATACAAGTATTATCACATTTTTATTTTACAAAACAAAATAAATCTCAGATACATTCTATATTTTTAGAATCTTATCTGAGATTTCTCTAATAAACTTTCAAAAATGTCTTTAAAATTCTTTTTGCTTTTTCTTTCTTCTCTTTATTTCATACTCTCCAACATCTCTTTTGTTGCTTTACTTTTATCCAACTTGCTCACCACAAAAACAAGAATACCAACTAAAATCAAAACAATAGCATACAAAATAATACTCATTTTCCAATCTCCCATCGCTAAATTATCACCTGCCAAAGTAGATGAAATCACAGAAGGATATCTAGCAAAAGTAGATATCAAAATAAAGTGAAGTGGCTTGATTGGCAATAATCCTGCAACATATACTAACAAATCTTTTGGAGTACCTGGTATCAAAAATAAAATTAGCATCATCCATTCTATTTTCTTAGGATTTTGAAATAACTTACTTTTTTCAATTTTGGCAACCTTTTTTTCATCACAAAAATCATATACAAATCTCCTTCCAAATTTTCTTACTAGGCAAAAGATAGAAATAGATATAATACAAGCTGATATCATAATAAATGCACTACCCCAAAACCATCCATAACACATTCCCGCCAGTATTTCCACCGGTTCGCCAGGAACAATAATTAAAAATATTTGTGCAACTTGAAGTCCAAATAAAGTTAACAGCCCTACTACTCCTGAATTTTCTACTTTTTCTTTAAAAGCCATCTGTCCTTGTACAGAAGATAAATTTTGCATCACAGGAAATAAATATATTATTACTCCTACGATTAAACTAATAGCTAAAATTGCTAATAATATTTTTAAGATTTTCATTTTTGTTTTTCTACTCATTTCCTTCCTTCTTTCTTTGCTCATAAAACTTTTCTTGCTACTTGTATTAATCTATCCCATCAATATTTCTAGTAAATTGCACATCTGTGGCAATGAAATAAATTCCATATACCAAAAGGAACATTCCCAATACCATCACTATATTTCTGATAATCTCTTCCATTGGAACTGCTATTGTAAAAATAGTACTAATACTTAATATCACTGGAATACTAATTAAAATCGGAATTATCATTGGAATTGCAAAATAGAAAAATAGTTGTTTTAAAATGATGCGATTGATTTGTAATTTATTTGGTCTTTTATATATTTCGTAAATTTCATTTCTATTCACCTTTCTGGCTATCT
Organism: uncultured Clostridia bacterium; assembly: GCA_944386715.1. Classification (GTDB taxonomy): domain Bacteria; phylum Bacillota; class Clostridia; order TANB77; family CAG-508; genus CAG-269. Next base: position 10,332 of record CALXCD010000038.1, on the reverse strand, counting down.
CTTACTTTTCTAATTTATATCCTTGACCTCTTTTTGTTTCAATCAAATTCTCAATTCCAATTTCTTTTAATTTTTCTCTTATTCTGGTCATAATAACACTTAAGCTATTATCATCTGCATATACTTCGTTATCCCATAAATAATCAAGAATTTCTGCTCTAGAAACAATTCTTTCTGCATTTTTAAAAAGATAATATAATGTTTTCATTTCCTCACCATTGGCATTATAACACGTTCTTTATCGTTTTAAAAGCTTTTTCAAGTCAAATATTATTTTAATCGCAAAAAAGTATTGATATATTAATATTTTGCAGACAAGACCCGGATTGTTACGCCCAAGATATGTTTTGTCAAATAATATTAATATATCAATACTTTTGAATATTTATTTTTTACTCATTAACTAGTAACTCTTAAACCAATTTCCCCTCCTATGATTTCACCAGTTGTCCCATCTACAAAATAAGTTTTCTTACTACTTTCCTTCATCCACTGTAACTGTTCTTCTTGCGTTGCCCATTTAAAAATTTCTTTATCTTCATGGTCAATCGTAACTTTCCAAACATTTCTTATCCTATTATCTGTTTTTATATAAATATCATTACCCATTATATTATTTTCTAGCTGATAAATAACAGAATTCATTCTTTCTATAGATAATTCTACCTTTTGTATCTTACTTTCTTTATCACTAAACACTTTTTCTTTTTCTATTGCTATTTGTTGTGCTTCTTCTTTTGATAATTTTATTTCATTATCTTCATAATGATTAGAATGATAAATATTAATCGTATCATATAAAACTTTTCCATCTACCACCATATATCCTACTGTTATTCCTTGAAACCTATTATAGACACCATGATATTTTTTATAAAATTGACATCCATAAAGTCTATCTGTTTTTTGATTGTAAGTTTCTAATTCATATTCTTTTTCCTGAAATCCTAAAGTATCATAAACTTCATAAGCAATTTGTTTTCTCTGTTCCTCCGAAATCTCATCTAATGTTAAATTTTTATATTTCAACTCCATATCAGAAAAATAAATAAATTCTCCTGTTTTAGAATCTATCAATACCATTAAACCTTCTTCATATCCTTCTTTTGTTTTAACCATATAATAGCTTTCATTTTCTTTTTCTCCTGAATACCCCCTATTTAAATCTATTTTTTTGATTTCTGGTCTTCCATACCCAAGTTTTTCTAAAACATCTAAAGCTTTTTGTTTAGCCACTTCTTCTGTTATTAAATTCTCTTTCATTTTCTCTTCTTCACTAATTTCTGGTGATGGTAAATGGCTTTGCATTTCCTCTTCATGATATATTTTAGGTTCTTTCCATACTTTTTCATATACCGTATATCCTGCATAAACAACACCCACTGTAACCCCTATACAAACAACAAAAGTTGCCACCATTTGCATTATTTTCATTTTAGGAATTTGTTTTTCCCTTTCTTGAAAATGAGATATTGCAATTTTCATTTCTACTTTATCCCATATTTTATCACTCAATAACCTATCTCCCATTTTCATAACCTCCTTTTTTCATTTCCTTTTTTATCTTATTTCTAATCCTATGTAATCTTGTTTTTACTTGCATTTCAGATATATTTAATTCTTTTGCAATTTCTTTTACTTTCTGAGAAGCATAATAATACCTCTTAAATATTTGCATATCTATTTTTTTCATACTTTTTAATGCTTTTTCTATAAAATCCATTTTTTCATTTTGTTCACATAGAATACTAATATCTCTATTATCAGTTAGATAAATCTCTTGCTCCTCTAAAGAAACAGTAATCTTATTTTTCCTATATTTTTCTTTTATCAAGTTTCTAGAAATTCCTACTAAATATGCATTTAATGGCTTATCTATCTCTAATTTTTCTTGGTTACTCCACAAAACAAAAAAGATATCTGCTATAATTTCTTCTATATCTTCTTGTGCTAAATTTCCTTTTACACTATTTTTGACAACTGTATACACATAGCCACTATAATCTTCTACTATTTTTTTGATATCTAATTGCCCTTTTTCAATATACATTTTTATAAGATGATTTGTTTTCAATTTTTTCTCCTTTATTATTACCATTTTACCCTTATATTGTTATTTTATCTCAAAAGGTTACACTTTTTAATGTATTTTTATGTAATAGGAATTTCAGAGAAATTTCCTATTACATAAAAAAATAGTTACAAGTTATCCTAGCTATACATATCTATTATTTTTAGCTACAAAATAATAGATATGTAGTCTTAAGATAATTCGTAACTATCCATTTAACTTTTATCGTAATCTTAAACTATTTAATACAACACTAAAGCTACTTAAAGTCATAGCTAAACTTGCAATCATCGGATTTAAAGAAATTGGTAGTAATCCTGTTGCTAAAGGAATCATACAAATATTATAAAACAATGCCCAAAATAGATTTTCTTTAATAATACGAATTGTTTTCCTTCCAATCGTAAATAAATCATTTATTAATTCCATATTCTCATTTAACAAAATAATATCTGCTGAATCTGCACTAATATCTGTACCATTTGCAACACTTACTCCAATAGTAGCAGTTTTTAATGCTGGACTATCATTAATTCCATCTCCTATCATTAAGCAATTTTTATGACTGTTCAATTCTTTTATTTTTTCCAATTTTCCTTGTGGTGAAATATTACTATAAACCTCATCTATTTGTAGCTCTTTTGCAATATGGTTAGCTGTCATAGTATTATCACCTGTTAGCATAACAACCTTTTTTTGCATTTGTTGTAACTCTTCAATTACTTGCTTCATATTTGGTTTTATTTTATCTGCTAAACCAACAATAGCTATTACTTTTTGTGTATCAAATAAATAAACAATGCTTTCTCCTTTGCCCGCATACTCTTTTTCTAATTCTTCTAATGTATTTAGCACATTTTGCTGTTTTACAAACTTTTGATTTCCTGCAAAATAGTCTTTTCCTCCTATTTTTCCTTTTACTCCCATTCCTGGAATTTCTTCAAATTCTGTTACTTCTAAAAACTCTTTTTGATTGAAACAAATACTTTTTGCAATAGGGTGATTTGACTTTGCTTCCAAACTCTGTAATATTTCCATTTCTTGTTTTGAATATTTTCCATCCACAATAGAAAGTTTACCTTCTGTTAATGTTCCTGTTTTATCAAATACAACTGTATCAATATGATTTATCGTTTCTAAGCTTTCACTAGATTTAATTAGAATTCCCTTTTTACTACATTTTCCAATAGAAACCACCATTGCTAAAGGTGTTGCCAAACCTAACGCACAAGGACATGCCACTACTAATACACTAACTAAAGCTAAAATGGCATTTGTCACTTCTTTGGTAATGACAAAATTTAATAAAAAAGATACTATTGCAATAGCAAAAATAATAGGTACAAAATAGCCACTTATTTTATCTGCAAGTCTTGCAATAGGAGCTTTTGTATTAGTTGCCTCTACTACCATTTGTACAATATGAGAAATACTAGAATCTTTTCCTATTCTTTGTGCTTCATATTCTATATATCCATCATAGTTAATACTTCCTGCAATAACATTACTTCCTTCTTTTTTCGTTACTGGCTTACTCTCTCCTGTTAAAAAGGATTCATCTGTATGGGTATTTCCTTTGGTAACAATCCCATCAACAGCTATCTTTTCTCCTGGTTTACAAACCACAATATCGCCTTTTTGTATCTCATTAATCGTAACTATTTTTTCCTTTCCTTCTTTCAAAATAGTTCCATTTTGTGGTGTAATAGTAACTAAGTTTTTGATAGTATCTACTGCTTTTGCTTTATTTTTTCTATCGATATATCTACCTATTTTAATAAATAGAATAATAATAGCCGAAGATTCAAAATATAGATGATGCAAAAATTGTAGTTGATTCTGAAAAATAAGAATAGCATTCCAAAAACTATACAAATAATTAACAATAACACCTATACCTACTAAAGAATCCATATTAGGCATCTTGTGTAATATATTTTTAATACCATTTTTGATAATGTCCCATCCCCAGACAAGAAATAATGTGGTAATAACCATTAAAACTGTAGTATATATTTTAGGATGTATCGTCATGTCTAATATACTTGGAACTGGTAAATTTAGCATATGTCCCATAGAAATATACATTAATAAAATACCTAAAATAGCAAACACAATTAGCCAATACAATGTTTTGTTTTTTTCTTTTTCTGGTTGTTTCTTTCCTAAACTTTTAAAACCTGCTTCCTCTACAAATCTTTCTAAGTCCGAAATAGTAAGAAAATCTTCATATTCAACAGATGCTGTTGCTAGTACTAAATTAACAACAGCATCTATCACACCTTTTTGTTTTTTTAAGTATTTTTCCAAACCATTAGAACAAGCACTACATGTCATACCCTCTATATTTAAAATTACTTTTTTTGCCATTTTCTAATTCCTCTCTCTTTTTCTTAAAAATAACACTATCTTATTTTCGTTAGAAACAAATTAAAAGCACTTAATTTTCCACTGTAAAACCAATATCTTCTATTTTCTCTTTTATTTTGCTAATATCTGCATTTTCGTTCAAAGATAATTTAACTGTCCCTTCTTGATGATTTGCAACTACTGTTTCTACTCCTTCCATATTTTTCACAGCATTTTGTATCCTATTTTCGCACCCTTCGCACATCATACCTGTTACTTTTAAAATAATTTCTTTCATCGAAATTTCTCCTTTTTTAAAATTTTAACTTATTTTCTCATTTCTGCTCCTAATACTTTTTCCAATTCTGCTACAATACTATGCATTGTAGAATCTATTTCTTCATCATTCAAAGTTCTATTTTTATCTCTAAAGCTCAAAGAATATGCTACACTTTTTTTATTTTCTCCTATCTTACTATCTCGGTAAATATCAAATAATTGTACTTTTTCCAACAATTTTTCACCTTTTTTAGCAATTATTTTTTCAATTTCTCCTACTTCTACCTCTTCTGGCACAACAATTGCAATATCTCTTTCTACTGCTGGGAATTTTGGAACTTCCACATATTTCTTGTTCTGTTTTGCATATTTTACTAATTTTGTCACATTTACTTCTGCTAAATATGCTCTTTTCCCAATACCATAATTATCTAATACTTCTGGATGTACTTCTCCTATCGTAGCAATAATGTCAATTCCAACTTTTAAATTGGCACATCTTCCTGGATGATAAGATTCATTTTCCTTTTCTTTCACAATATCATACCTGTTTACTCCAATGGTTTCTAATACATTTTCTATCATACCTTTTAATACATAAAAATCAATTTCTTGACCATACATCCCTATTGTTAAAATCTCTTCTTGTAATGGCACTTCACCTTTTTCTACTTCGCCATTGATATTTTTATAGTTTCTAGATATGTCGAATAATTTTACCTCTTGATTTTTCTTATTAACATTATTAGCCAATATTTGCATCATACTTGGTACTGTTGTTGGTCTCATTAATTTATAATCATCACTTAATGGATTTTGTATCGTAATTGCTGTTTTTATTAATTCTTCACTAATATTAGATTTTTTTAAATCCTCTATACTAACAAATCCATACGTATAAATTTCAGAAAGTCCAGTATTTACCAATGTTTCTTTAATTCTATCCACTATTTTTTGTTCTTTATTTCTCAAACCAATCGTTGTTTCTGCTTTCATTAAAGTAGATTCTAATTTATCATATCCATAAAATCTAGCAATTTCCTCAGCCAAATCTGCTATACTTTCTAAATCCATTCTAAAATAAGGTACTATCGCCATATCATTTTCCATTTTTATTTCTAGATTTTCCAATATTTTTATCATTTCTTCTTTTGTTAATTTAGTTCCCAATAAAGCATTTATTTTTTCTGGTTGGAATGAAATTTGATTCATTTTTTGCTTAGTTGGATAAACATCAATTTTTCCTTCTACTTTTTGTCCAGCTCCTAACAATTCTACTAATTCCACTGCTCTATTCACTGCTCTTAATGCATTTTCAGGAGATAAACCTTTTTCAAATCGAGAAGAACTTTCTGTTCGTAAACCTACTTGTTTAGCTGTTTTTCTAACACTTCCACCATAAAATACAGCAGACTCAAATACAACCGTTTTCGTATCTTCTTCTATTTCTGAATTTAATCCTCCCATTACACCTGCTATAGCAACAGCTTTTTCATCATCTGCAATAACTAAATTATTTTCATTCAATTCTCTTTCTACTTCATCTAAAGTTGTAATTTTTTCTCCTTTTTTTGCACGTCTTACTATAATATGTTTTCCAGCAATAGACTCAATGTCAAAAGCATGCATTGGTTGCCCCATCTCTAACATCACATAATTAGTAATATCTACAATATTATTAATACTTCTCATTCCACAAGCTTTAATTCTTCTTACCATCCATTCAGGAGAAGGTCCTATCTTCACATTTTTAACTACTCTTGCAATATAACGATAGCATAAGTCTGGTGCTTCAATATCTACTTTTAATCCTTCTATATCTTTTTTATCTTCTACTTTTTCTTCTATATTTTTTCGAGGATTTTTAAATTCTTTTCCCAAAGAAACTGCCGTTTCTCTTCCTAATCCTTCGATGGATAAACAATCTGGTCTATTAGGAGTAATTTCAAATTCAATGATATCTTCTCTTAAATTTAATACATCTACAATGTTTTCTCCTAATCTCTTTTCTAAGGATTTATCCAAAATCATAATCCCATTTTCAATTTGTCCTGGATAATCTGTTAGTTCTAATCCTAATTCCCCTATAGAACACATCATTCCACAAGAGTCAACCCCTCTTAGTTTTCCTTTTTTTATTTTTACACCACCTGGCAACTCAGAACCATCTTTAGCAATAGGAATAATATCTCCTACTTTTACATTATTTGCTCCTGTTACAATTTGTAGTTTTTCTGTTCCTACATCCACTTTTGTAATAATTAAATGGTCTGAATCTGGATGGTCTTCAATTTCTAATATTTTTCCCACAACTACATTTTTGATATCATTTCCTTTTTGTTCTATTCCTTCTACTTTAGAACCTGACATCGTTAAGATTTCTCCCAATTCCTCAGGAGTCACATCAATATCACTATACTCTTTTAACCACTCTATACTCGCTTTCATCTACTCTTATCCTTTCCTTATTTGTTTTTTTGCCATTTCCTCAGAAATCAAATAATAATGTCCTGTAATAAGTCCTTCTTTTGTTTCTGGTATAATATGGCAATCTTGAAATAATACATGATTTGTATAACCAATAGCTTCTTCATAACTAAGAAGCTTTTTATTCTCTAGAAGTTCTTTTCTTATTTTTAAAAGCTTTCTTTCTTTTCTCTTGTCAAAAAAATTCATTTGATAAACCACTCCTCAAATTAACTAAATTTTTAATTAATTTCTTTTATTACTTCCTTTATATTTCCTTAAAATTGTTTCAAAAATCTAACATCATTTTCAAATAATAATCTCATATCTTCTATTCCGAATTTTGCCATTGCAATTCTTTCAACTCCAAATCCAAAAGCAAAACCACTATAAATTTCTGGGTCTATTCCACAATTTCTTAATACATTCGGATGTACCATTCCACATCCAAGTAACTCTATCCATCCCTCTTGTTTACAAACTCTGCAACCTTTTCCGCCACATACAAAACAAGATACATCTGCTTCTGCACTTGGCTCTGTGAATGGGAAATGATGTGGTCTAAATCTGATTCTTGTATTTTCTCCTAGACACTTTTTAGCAAACATTTCTAATGTGCCTTTCAAATCTGTCATTGCTATATTTTTATCAACCACTAAACCTTCAATTTGGTGGAACACTGGAGAATGTGTCGCATCTACACTATCAGAACGATATACCGCTCCTGGACATATAATCTTAATTGGTGGTTTTTGTTGTTCCATTACCCTTGCCTGTACAGGTGAAGTTTGACTTCTTAGCAGAATATCATCTGTGATATAAAAGGTATCTTGTACATCTCTTGCTGGATGGTCTGGCGGAGTATTTAATTTATCAAAATTATAGATTGCCTTTTCTACTTCTGGTCCATCTGCAATCTCATATCCCATACCTAAAAAGATTTCTTTTACCTCATCAATAATTTGAGTAATAGGATGTAGAGAACCTAACTCTATTTTTTTACTTGGCTCTGTCACATCAATATTTTCATTTTGCAATTTTTCTAACAATTCTTCCTTTTTTAATTCTTTTTCCTTTTGAGTAATACAAGTTTCTAATTCATCTCTTACTTGATTTACTAAACTTCCAATAATAGGTCTTTCTTCAGGAGATAAAGTCCCCATTCCTCTTAATACAAGTGTCAGTTCTCCTTTTTTTCCTAAATATTTTACCTTTAATTCATTTAAAGTTATCCTCTCTTTACATTCTGTGATTTCTTTAATAGAATTTTTCCTTATTTTTGCAATTTTGTCTTTCATGGTCAACATTCCTTTCCTTAGAATTTTTATTTAATATGGTTTGTAAGTTCCGGTTGATTTATATTGTCCATATTTTCTTGGTTGTACATGAATATTGGTTTGATAAGAATAATCTGATTTAGTTTTCTTTCTTTTTATTTTTTTAGGTTTTATTTTAGCATTTACGTTTTGCAAAATATTCTTTTTATTTCTAAAATATAAACTAATAACATAAACTCCCCATTCATTTAAATAAATACTAATATCTGTTTCTTTTCCTGGGAATTCTTGCTTTGCCTCTTCTATTGTTCTTTCTACCGCCTCTCTATCATATATTTTAGAGTCTAAATAATATTCCAAACATTTTTCCTTTTTTTCCATTTCTATCAACATCCTTTTTTAGGTTTTAGCATTTTCTTATCAATCAAAAAAGCCACTTCATCCTGACTTTTAGGACGAAATGGTCATCATTCGTGGTACCACCTAAATTCGCTAGTTTATTACTAACCTTATTACTGTGATAACGGAACAACCGCTTCTTTCTACTTTTCATTCAAAAGAAGACCCAAAAAGTGAAATTTCTATATCACCTTATTTAAATGGTTTCCAGCCATGACCATTTTTCTCTTGTAAATAATTAGTATGATATATACTTTGCCTTTTGATTGGTTTTATTTTCCTTGCTTTTCTATCTTATCATATTTTTCCTTTAGATGCAATAGTTAAATTTAATTTTTATTATATTTTAAACAAATCTTATCTATTTGCTCTTTTGAAATGCTACCTTCTCTTAAAATATGTACTTTGCCATCTATCACTTGCACAATAGTAGATGCAACACCAATTTCACTAGGTCCACCATTAATAAAGCAATCCACCTTACCTTCAAACTCACTCATAACATCTCCTAAACTAGTTACACTAGGTCTTCCTGAAATATTACTACTCGTTGTAGCAATAGGAAATCCTGCATATCGTATCAACTTAAGTGCTATTTCATTTGCTGGTAGACGAATTCCTACTGTATCTAAGTTTGCTGTTACAATATTGGGAACAATATCTTTTTTCTTTAAAATAATAGTAAAAGGACCCGGAAAAAACGCTTTCATCAAAGCATATTCTAATTCTGTAATATCTTTTGCCACTTCTTTTATCATATCTATATTACTTACTAGCAAGCTAATTGGTTTATTAAATAATCTTTGTTTCACTTCATATAGTTTTTTAACTGCTGTTTCTTTCCACATACAAGCCCCTAATCCATATACTGTTTCTGTTGGGAATACTACAATTCCCCCATCTTTCAAAGTTTCAGCAGAATCTTTTAATTTTTCATCTTCTATTTCTTTTCTAAAATCTAAATATTTTGGCAATTATTTTTCCTCTTTCCATCTTATTTTTTATTTGATAACATTTATATTAACATATTTACTAAAAATTTTCTATTTTTTTGTGAAATATTAAAAAATTAATAAAAGACCATCTAACAAAATAGCTTTTTATTTTGCCAATGGTCTAATATTAAGAAATTCAGGTCTTTTGATATATTTCTATTTACCACTACAATCATTCATTGATTTCATATCATTCATATAAAATTTCTTTTCTGCCAATTTATCTTGAACTCCACGTAAAGCTTCTCCAAATCTTTGGAAGTGTACTACTTCTCTTTCTCTTAAATAACGAAGTGGATCTATTACATCTGGATTGTCACGACATAGATTTATCAATTTTTCATAAGTTGCTCTTGCTTTTTGTTCTCAATAGGTAAAAATAGTGCAACCATTTTTGTTGAATTAAAATCGGTGTAATACTACACCTTAAAACAAATTTTAACTTTTTGATTTTCTCCTATATAAATTTTTTCTATAAGTTTTTTTAAAGTTATGT
>CALXCD010000037.1 GCA_944386715.1 uncultured Clostridia bacterium | reverse complement strand
ATACAAATACCATTAGAAGTAATAAGTTTATCAAAAAATTTATCAAAATTAAGCGAGAAAATAAAAGAAACAAAATAGTATAGATATTAATAATTATAAATGAAAGAGGAAGATAATTATGGAACTATGGGAAGTATTAGATGGAGAGGGAAATCCAACAGGAGAAATAATGGAAAAATATGATAAAAAAGTGTTTGAAAGAGGTTTTTATCATTTAGGTGCAGATGTATGGATAATAAATAGTGATAACGAGATACTGATTCAAAAAAGATCTGCACAAAAGAGATTAGAACCTAATGTGTGGGCTATGACAGGTGGTTCCGTTATATTAGGAGAAAATGCATGTGAGACTATTGTTAGAGAAGCAAAAGAGGAGTTAGACATAGATATTGATGCAGATGATTTGAAATTGATTACAAAGTTTAGAACTGGGAATGTTTGGATTGATACATACATTTTAAAATGTGATTATGATATATCTAAGATGAAATTCCAAGAGGAAGAAGTGTCAGATGCGAAATGGGCAACTTGGGATGAAATTGATGATTTAGTAAAGAAAGGACAGTTTATTAAACATAGATGGGAATTTGTAAATCAATTTATTAAAAAGGAGATCGAGAAAAAGGAGCAAGGATAAAATGAACATTTTGCAAATTTATAAAAAATATCATTTGCCAGAAAATTTGCAAATGCATATGTTAAGAGTAGCTGCATGTAGTAATTTAATAATAGATAACTGGACTGGAGTAGAAATAGATAACAAAGCAATTATTAGAGTGTGCTTATTACATGATATGGGGAATATAGTTAAAATACCAGAAGATTTTTCAAAAGATGGAGAATTTTTAAAAATAAGAAAAAAATATTTTGATAAGTATGGGACTAATGACCATGAAATTAATTTGGAAATAGGGAAACAAGAAGGATTAACAGAAAAAGAATTAACTATATTAGATGGAAAAAGGTCAAGAAAAAATGAAGAAACATTGAAGTCTAATTCTTATGAAAGAAAAATTTGTGCCTATTGTGACCAAAGAGTTGCACCAGATGGAGTGGAGAGTATTAAAGAAAGATTAGAAGATGCAAAAGTAAGATATAAAAATAAACCATCGTCAGTATGGTCTAATGAAGAAAAAGCAAATTATTTAATAGAGTGTTCTTTGGGGATAGAAAAACAAATTATGAAATATTGTAAATTGAAACCTGAAGATATAAACGATGACAATATTAAAGAATATATTGAAAAATTGAAGATATATAATATTTGATAAGTAGGAGAAGAATATGACAGTTTTATATATAAATGGAAGCAATAGAAAAGAAAATTGTTCTAAAATACTAAATGATTTAAAAAATCAAGATGATAAGTTAATTGAATTAGCGGATAAAAGTATAAATTACTGCTTGGGATGTAATACTTGTAGGAATGATTTAAAAGAATATTGTGTTATAGAAGATGATATGCAAGAAATATATGAAGAGATTTTAAAAGCAGATAAAATAGTAGTTGCTACTCCTATTTATATGAATCACATAACAGGATTACTAAAAAACGTAATAGACAGATTTAATCCATTTTCTTGGCATGATGATTTATTAAAAGGAAAAACAATATATTTAATAACAGTTGGACAAATGAATGAAGAAGAAAATAAGAATATTGCTATAAATATAAAAGAATATTTTGAAAGCATAGGAGAGTTTATGGGATTTAAAACTATATTTTTGAAGAATTTTACTAGTGGAGATATAGAAACTATAGATAATGTAACTAAAATGTATGGTGACTATGAACAAATTATTCAAAAATTAAAAGAAAAGATAAAAAAGATATAAAAAAATATGGGACAAGGAGTAAAAAATGTCAAAAAATTATAAGGAACAAGTAAATGAGAAAATGAAAGAATATTATTCAATATTATCAAATGACTTTCCACAGTTTTTAAATGATTATATTTATACTTCTGAAATGCAAAAACTAGATGGTATTAATCAAATATGTGGTGCTTATTGGAGAAAAAAGAATATATATGAAGATATGTACTCTGTTTTAAAACATAGTGTTGGAGTGGCACTTATTATATGGAACTTTATACATGACAAGAAACAAGCAATAGCAGGTTTACTTCATGATATATCAAGCCCAGCATTTAAACATTGTATAGATTTTTTAAATGGTGATGCAGAAAAGCAAGAATCAACAGAAGAACAAACATTAGAAGTAATCAAAAATTCAAAAGAAATAATGAGTTTACTAAAAAGAGATAAAATAAACTTAGAAGAAGTAAGTGATTATAAAATTTATCCAGTTGCAGATAACGAGACCCCAAAATTATCTGCGGATAGATTAGAATATACATTTATGAATGGGATTTATTATAAAAAAGTGTGGGATTTATCAGAAATAAAAGATATATACGAAGATATTCAAATTATAAAAAATGAAGATGATATTCCTGAATTGGGATTTAAATCAATAGAAAAGGCAGAAAAATTTATTGATGGAGCGAGTGAATTATGGTATTTATGGATTAGTTCTAAAGACACGATAACTATGTATTTTTTCGCAGATATGATAGAAAAAATGTACAAAGAAAAATATATAACTAAAAAAGATTTATATGAATTATCTGAACAAGAAATAATAAATCTAATAAGGAACTGTCCTGATAAGAAAATTTCAAATATATTTAATACATTTATGGCTTGTAATAATTTTGTAGATTGTGAAGAATACAGAAGAGATAAGTTTTGTGTAAATAGGAAAGTGAAAAGGAGATATATAAATCCAATTACAGTTAATGGAAGAAGAATATATGATGTTTCAAATAAATCTAAAGAAAAAATTGATAGTTATATAAATATGAAAATAAGTAAGTATGCTTATGTGGATATGTAGGAAAATATATGTTATGATATTAAATGTAAGCTAAAAAAAGCAAATAGATAAAGAACAACTAACATAAATTTATATAAGTTAAACCAAATAAAAAAGAGATAAAATTATTAATTTGATAGGGAGGAAATATTAAAGTGGAAGAAATAATAATTGATATAGGATCTGGAAATATAAAAGCATATTCTATAAATAAAATGAAAGAAATTAAAAAAATATATATAAAAAATATAATGTTCAAAAAAAATGCTTCAAGAGAAAGAGGAATTGCAGAAGAAGATAAAAAAGAATTAATTAAAGCAATAGAAGAGATCAAAAATGGTAATATAGGTATACCAATCCATGCATATGCAACAAGTGTTTTTAGAATGCTAAATAAAGAAAAATTAGAAGAATTACAAATGGAAATAATTCAAGCAACAGGAATAAAAATAAATGTGATTTCACAACAAGAAGAAGAGGAATATATGGCAAAAGCAGTAGGAAATATAAATGAGTTAGATGAACCATATTTAGTATGTTGTGTTGGAGGAAGTTCAACAGAAATGATTGTAATGCAAAATGGGAAAATAATTGAACAATTAACAGAAGAATTTGCAACAGGAGACATGTTAAAAAAATTCTCACAAATTGCAGAAGATAAACCCAATATAAAGATAGAAGATATGTACAAATACATAGAAGAAAACTTCAAGACATTACCTAAAACTAAATGTAAATATGCTATATTTACAGGTTTTCATTTGATGTATAACCTTGTTGCAGAAAATAAAATGAATAAAAATACTTTTTTTGAAAGAAAAGATATACCATATTATCTAACGGTAGAGCAATTTAATAAGAATAATGAAGAAGCAATAAAAAAAAGAAGTTTAAATAGCTTAAAAGAAAAGTATCCAGAAAATCCTAGTTTTATGAACGGAACAAGAGGAGCTAATACAATTGTAGGATATATACTAGAAAAAGTTGGAGCAGAAATTTATTTCCCTACAAATTTAAATATGATTAATGGAATTGTTGAAAAATTACAAGAAGAAGACTTAATTAAAAAATTATGGAATTATATGAAAAGCAATCAAAAAATCGAAAAATCGGATTGTATTATAGGACTAGGTTGTGAAGATTTAAACATAGCAAAGGTTGCAGTAGATTTATATTTCAAAGGATATGCGGATAAAATAATTTTTTCAGGAGGATTAGGAAAGGTAACAAGAGATATATGGAATGAACCAGAAGCAAATAAATTTGCTAAATATGCAATTGAAAAAGGTGTTCCAAAAGAAAGAGTTTATATAGAAAATAAATCAACTAATACAGGAGATAATTTTAGATTTACAAAAGAGTTGATAAAACAAGAAAGATTGAATATTAAAACTTGTATAGTAGTTTGCAAACCTTATGTTGAAAAAAGAGTGGAGGCGACTCTAAAGAAAATAATGCCAGAATGTACAGGAATAGTTACATCTCAAAATATTGAATTTGAACAATATTGTAATCAATATGAAAATGAGATAGGAAATAAAAATGAAGTAATAGAAGATTTAGTTGGTTCTGTTGAGAGAATGAAAGTATTTGCTGAAAGAGGATGGCAAGCACAAATGGATATTCCTAATACTGTATGGCAAGCATATGAAGATTTGGTAAAAATGGGATATGATAAGTATTATACTAAAAAACATAAGGAACTATGACGGAAAAAAGAAAAGATAGTTTTTATAGAAGAAATATGGCAAAAACATGAAAAATAGGAGAGATACAAAGATGAAAGTATTATTTGCAACAACAAATTTAGCAAAAGTTAAAAAATATAAAAAAGCATTAGAAGAAAAAGGAATAGAACTAATTACTATAAATGATTTAGATTTTAAATTAAATATCGATGAAAATGGAAAAAATGCCATTGAAAATGCATATATAAAGGCAAAAACATATTATGATGTAACAAAAATGACAACTATTGGAATGGATAATTGTTTATTTATAGAAGAATTGCCAGAAGAAAAACAACCAGGTACACATGTTAGAAGAATAAATGGAAAAGAACTAACAGACGAAGAGATGATAGTGTATTATACTAATTTAGTAAAAGAATATGGGGGAAGATTAACTGCTAAATGGGTATATGGAATGGTAATTTATAATGGAGAGGAGAAGAAAGAATATACTTGGACGAAAAGTGACTTTTATCTTGTAGATAAACCTTGTAATAAAAGAAATCCAGGATATCCATTAGATTCTATATCAGTTATGCCAGAAAATAACCAATATTGGCTAGAACTTACAGAAGAGGAAAAAAGAAAGAGTACAGAGAAAAACGATAAAGATGGAGTTATCGAATTTATTGTAAATAATATAAAAAATAGGAGATAAATAATGAAATGAATAAAATAATAGTAGAAGTGGGTTCAACCTGTACGAAAATTGATAAATTTAATGGAAAAAATATTGAAAAAATAGATGGATTAACAATACAGTTTAAAAAGCATTATCATGAAGATAAATGTTTAAGAGAAAGTGATATAAAAGAGCTTATACAAGGAATTAATAACTTAAAAACAATTTCAGAAGATATTTATGTGTGTGGTACAAGTATTTTTAGAACTCTAGAAGACAAAGAAAAAGATAATTTTTTAAATAGATTTAAGGAAGAAACAGGATGTAATTTTAATATTATTTCTCAAGAAAAAGAAAATGAACTAACGGTTTATGGTACTACAAGATATATAAAAGATAGAGTATGTGTATTTATTGGCGGAGGAGGCTCTACGGAAATTGCTATATATGATAAAGGAATAAGAGAAAGTGTTAATACAAAATTAGATAAGAAATAAAGTAAAAGACCCTGATTGGTGGTATGCTACTAGAGCAATGAGTGCTTTTGTGTTAGTAGTTGCAGAAGCAATAGGTGCAAAGTATATTGTACCAACTGATATTGCAATGGTATATGGAATTTTAGAAAATGATAAAAGAAAAGTTTGATTTGTAGTGCGTATAATGGATATGATCTGGGATAAATGCCAAGTTTTAGCTAGACAACTGGAAAAAAATGTGATAAGATAATGTCATTAAAAAAGAGAGAAAGTCAAAGGGGGAATTCATTTTGAAAAATACATTTTATGTAACAACGCCAATTTATTATCCAAGTGGAAGGTTTCATATCGGAACAGCATATACAACAGTTTTGGCAGATACGATGAAAAGATATCATATTTTAAAAGGACAAGATAGTTATATGCTAACTGGGACAGATGAGCATGGGCAAAAAATAGAAGAAAAAGCAAAAGAGGCAGGAGAAACACCAAAGGAATATGTGGATAAAATGGCTAAGATGGCAAAAGAGTTATGGCACAAAATGGATATTTCTTATGATGATTTTATTCAAACAACAGAAGAAAGACATGAAGTAGTTGTACAAAAAATATTTGATAGGTTTATGGAACAAGGAGATATTTATAAAGGAGAATATGAAGGTTGGTATTGTGTACCTTGTGAAACATTTTTCACACAAACACAATTAGTAGATGGAAAATGTCCAGATTGTGGTAGAGATGTTAAGTTAATGAAAGAAGAGGCATATTTTTTTAATATGAAAAAATATGCAGATAGATTATTACAATATTACGAAGAACATCCAGATTTTATCAAACCAGAATATCGAAAAAACGAAATGATAAATAATTTCATTAAACCAGGATTAGAAGATTTATGTGTAACAAGAACTTCTTTTGATTGGGGAATTAAAGTGTTAAAAGACCCAAAACATGTAATTTATGTATGGGTAGATGCTTTGACAAATTATATCACAGCATTAGGATATTTATCAGAAGATGATACTTTATTTAAAAAGTATTGGCCAGCAGATTTGCAAATTGTAGGGAAAGATATTGCGAGATTCCATTTGATATATTGGCCTATTTTTTTGATGGCATTGGATTTACCTCTTCCAAAAACGATTTTAGTGCATAACTGGATTACCATGAAAGATGGAAAGATGTCTAAGTCGAAAGGAAATGTGATTTATCCAGAAAGTTTAATAGAGAGATATGGATTAGATGCTGTTAGATATTTCTTATTGAGAGAAATGCCGGTTGGACAAGATGGAATTTTCTCACCAGAAGCATTTGTTGAAAGATATAATTATGATTTATGTAATGATTTAAGTAATTTATTGAATAGAACAGTTTCTATGGTAAATAAATATTTTGATGGTATTATTACAGGATATAATGGAACGCCTAATTTAGTAGATGAAGAATTAGAAAAGTATGCAATAGAACAAATAGAAGCTTTTGAGGGCAAATGGCAAAATTATGAAATAGCAAATGCAATACAAGAAATATGGAATTTAGTTGCTAGAACTAATAAATATATTGACGAAACAATGCCATGGACGTTGGCTAAAGAAGAAAAAACAGAAGAATTAAAATCAGTGATGTATCATTTAATTGAAAATTTAAGGAAAATAGCTATTATGATTAAACCTTTTATGAATGAAACTGCTGATAATATTTTACATCAAATAGGAATTGAAAATAATGAACAAAAAGTATGGAATTCTTTACAAGAATATGATAAAATACAAAATATCAAAGTGATTGAAAAAGGACAGCCTATTTTTATGAGATTAAATGTGGCAGATGAAGTGGAATATATCAAGGGATTAATGAAAAAGTAAAAAACAAAAGAAAGGAGAAATAAGATGGAAGAAACAAAAGAAGGAAAAGAAGAAAGAGTTAAGACGTCTAAAAAAGCAAAGCATAAAGCTAGATTATCAATAGGAGATGTTATTTTTAGGGTGATAATATTAGTTGTTATATTTTTAATTGCTACGATTACATATATTTTCTGTTTGCAACAAATAAAACAAAAAGATACTCTAACAAGTTTGGATGCAGTAACAGTCAATGCTCCTATTAACGATAAGAATTAGAAAAAGGACGTTCTAAAAAAGAGCGTCCTTATCATCTTTTGTGAACTGTAAAAATAAGAAGAAATCAAATACTTTTTAAAATGTCAAAAAAAGAAGGAGTAACACATGAAGAAAATGAAGAAAAGTGAAAATATTTATCAATTAACTAAAATAACTGGTTGGAGAACATTAGCATTAAATAAAAGAATAAAAATTCAGAAAATATTGATTATAATTTTTCTTCTTATTATCGTAATAACTTTAATGTTCATAATGCAAAATATATTACAAATATGGCAAAGAAATCAAGAATATAAGAAATATGAAGCACAATTACTTTTGCTTCAGGAACAAGAAAATAAAGAGCAAGCACAAATAGAAGCAGAAAAAGAAAGAATGAGACAAGAAAAAATACCAAAGCTTACAGAAGTAGGAAAAGAAAATATGAAACATATTTATCGTTCAGATACCAAAAGAGTTTTTTTAACTTTTGATGATGGACCATCTAGTGTAACTCCTACTATTTTAGATGTATTAAAACAGGAAAATGTACCAGCAACTTTTTTTGTATTAGGTTCTAGAGTAGAAGCAATGCCTGAAATGGTGAAAAGAATATATGAAGAAGGACATTATATTGCAAATCATGGCTATTCACATGTTTATTCTAGTATTTATGCTTCTCCACAAGCAGTATTAGACGAATATAATAAATGCAATGAGGCTGTTAAGAAAGCTATTCAAGTTCCGGAATATCAATCACATCTTTTTCGATTTCCAGGAGGGTCTTCGGGAGGAACTTATGCAGCTATAAAGACAGAAGCTATCAAATTATTAGAAGAAAATGGAGTTTTATATGTAGATTGGAATGCTTTAACAGGTGATGCAGAAAAAAATGATTTAACAATTGAGTATGAGATGACTAGATTGCAACAAACAATTTTAGATAGAGATAGTGTTGTTGTTTTGATGCATGATGCACCAGCAAAAAAGGTGACTGCAGAAGCATTACCACAAATTATAGCTTATTTGAAGCAACAGGGTTATGAATTTAAAAATTTTTATGAAATGATAAAATAGACAAACACGAAAAGTGAGGGATATTAATTGCCTAGAAAAAAACAAATACCAGAAGATAGTATCCAAGAGATACTAACATATATAGGATTAGATTTAGGAAAAATACCAATGGCACTTCAAAAGACAGAACCATTGGATTTTAGAATACCTAAATTTTATGACGAAAAGCAATATAAACAGTATCGATATATACCAGTAAAAGATATACAAATTTTATTAACACCTACTAATCGAATGGATGAACTAGAAGAAAAATATAAAAAAGCAAGACCATTAGTAGATTATTTGGATAATAAAAAAGAAGAAAATATTTTAAGACATACTACTTTTTTAAATATGTTGAAACAAATACAAATAACGGATATTGAAAAAGTAGAAAAAGAGCAGAATAAATTAAATAAGGAAATTCCTTTTAAAGTAAAGTTTGAGGGAAATTATTTATGGCAAATTTATTATTCTGAAAATACAGATCAATATTTTATGCTAGTACCAACAGAAGATACAGATTATTCAGCTTTCTTTTATTTGTTAAAAAAGAAGTTAGCTAAAAGGGTTACTGGACAGATATTTGTACCTGTGAGAAATGTCAAGTATTCTACCAATTATTTGAAAAAATCAGAATATGAAGATATAGAGAATTATTTATGGTTATTTACTAAAAATTGGCCATTTATCTATGATGTGTATGATAAAGATGGTAATTTTAGTATTTATATTGTAGGAGAAACACGGAGTATATGAAAAAATAAAAAGTCCTTATAAAATAATATTAGATTCTAAAGCAAAAGCGATGCAATTTTATAAATTATTAAAGGCAATGTTTATTTTGCAAACAGAACTACCACATTACTTTGAATTTAAAACAGATGTAACTGATACTGGTGAAATTGTTTTTTTGGACGAAAACAATTTGATGGAATATGCAAAAATGCCAAAATGGATTAATGAAAAATACCGTTTAGGAAGAATAAAAAATAGAGATTTTATTAAATTAATCAGAGAAAATAGAGGAAAATTACAAAAATTAAAACAACAAGCAGCGGAACAGGAAATAGAATATTTAGCAAAAGAAAAGCAGATTTCAACTTTTTTAGAATGTAAAAAAACTTTTTTTGGAAAATTTAAGTATTATTTTAAATATAACAAAAAGAAAAGTAAGAAAAAAATGAGGCAAAAAGAAGAAGTAGAAGAAATAGAACCTTCTATTCAAGTGGAAACAAGAGCCGTTAAAAAAAGACCACCTGTTAAGAAAAAGAAAAGAAAGGAAAATTATACGATAGAAGAATTGATAGAAGTTTATCAAGCATGTGAGGCGAGGGAAAATCAATTAAAAGATTTGATGATGGATATCAATGCATTAAAGTTAAAAAATAAAAATATGAAGAAAAAGATTGAAAATGCTACTTTATTCATAGAAGAAATTGATAGCCATAAGAAGAGTATTTTTGAATTCTGGAAATATAGTAATAAAGACGAAGTAGCAGCTTTGGCAGAAGGAGAGGAAGAAGAAGTTACTTTGATAAAGAAAGTTACAAAAGCTTTTGATTATATAGAAGATATAGAAAATTTTGGAAAGGTAATGGATAAAGTACAAAGAGCAAAACTTTCTAAGGAAGAATTTGATGGTATTTATATTGCAAGCACAGATATGTTGGAAATATTAAATAAAATTAAAAATAATGAAGTATTACCACGCGAAATAGAAGCAAATTTACGAGAAATGAAAAGACAAGCAAGAGATGAAAAAACATTATTAGAAGATGATTTTGATATTTTTGGTGGGATGGCACAAGATAGTACTAAAATTTCTACGATAGCAAATAAGAAACATCGTGAATTACCAAAAGATAAATTTAATATATTAGAAATTTCTAAAAATACAAAGCCAATTGGTTATAAAATGACTTTAGAACAAATTGTTGGAAATATTAAAAATGCATTAGAAAAAGTAGTAGTGTCAGAAGATTTGCCAGTTTATTTAGCTTCTACAGAAGAAATGTTATCAGTTAATGATTTTAATGTTTTCAATATTAATCCAGAAAATGAAATTCAAGGAATAATGACACAAAAATTAATGTTACAAAAAAATATAACTCAAAGAGTAGATAATATATATTTATTTAAATTAAATTTAAAAAGAGGGATGCATGCCATTAGTTTTACCAATAGTGTTTTTTATGATAATCAAAATAAAACACTTCCAGTAGGACAAGATTTATCCACTAAAATATTAGTGGACATGTCTAAGTTAGAATTAGATTTAGAAGAAGAAAAAGTTTTTCATTTAATAGAATTTGAGGATGAAAAAGATGATTTTTCAGAAATTTCTATCAAAACGATACATGTTATGAAATATGAGGAACTAGCAAAACAAGATTCTAAAGAAATTCATGAAAAAGTTAAAGAGAGTAAAGAGAACTGAAAATTCTTTCTTGCATATAATAACATATAAATATATGCAAGGGAGGATTTTTTTATGATAAAAAAATTGCAAAAAGTAGTATCATTATTTTTAATTATAACAATGATGATATTTATGAATTTAACAATAACAGAAGCGGTTTCTCCTATTAGCTCAGCAAATTATGAAGGATTAGATGTTAGCAATTGGCAGGGAGATATCGATTATGCACAAGTAAAGGCAGCAGGAATTGAAGTTGTGTACATAAAAGCTAGTGAAGGAACAACCTATAAAGACCCATATTTTGAACGTAATTACGCAAATGCAAAAGCAAATGGGTTAAAAGTTGGATTTTATCATTTTGTAACAGCTACTAATGTGCAATCTGCTAGAAATCAAGCACAATTTTTTGCATCTGTTATTAGTGGAAAATCACCAGATTGTAAATTAGCAATGGATTTTGAACAATTTAGAGGAGGGATATCGGTTAGTGAAATTAATGAAATTTCTAAAGCCTTTTTGGAAACTGTTCAACAGTTAACAGGGAAAGAAGTTGTTATTTATAGTAATTTAAATGATGCTCAAACCGTATTTAGTAGAGAGTTAGCAAATCAATACCCATTATGGGTGGCATATTGGGGGAGTGAATCAGGTTTACTAAATAGTTCTTCTAATTGGCAAAATTGGGAAGGTTGGCAGTATACTAATAGAGGTATAGTTGCAGGTGTGAATGGATATGTAGATAGAAATAGATTCACAGAAAATATCTTTTTAGAAGAATGCACGAATTGTCCACCAGTAGAAAATCCAAATACAGGAGAAGAGGCACAATTCACTTATTATACGGTAAAAAGAGGTGATACTTTAAGTAGTATTGCAACAAGATATCAAACAACAGTACAACAACTTGTAACAGAAAATGGTATTGCTAATCCCAATTTAATATATCCAGGTCAGGTGTTAAGGATTACAACAAATACACAAAATACAGGAGAAAATGAAAGTTGCGAGATGGGATGTGTGATTTATACAGTAAAAAGAGGAGATAATTTGTGGAATTTGTCAAGACAATATGGAACTACAGTTCAGAGTATTGTACAATTGAATCAAATTCAAAATCCAAATTTGATTTATTCAGGTCAAAGATTGAGAATACCTGTCAATATGGATTTAGGAACTTCTAGTACTACACAAGCTAGTAGTTATATGGTAAAAAGGGGAGATACTTTATGGGGGATTTCTAGAAGATATGGTGTTACAGTAAGATATTTAGCAAATAAAAATGGTATTCGTAATCCAAATTTGATATATCCGGGTCAAGTGATTAGATTATAGTATGAGAAAGTTTTGGTTAATAAGTAGCTGAAGGTGTTGATATATTAATATTTTTTGTCTCTAGAAAATGCATTGTATATTTTATTGGTAACTCCCTAAAAATACAATGCATTTTCAGATAAAAACTAATACTACTAAATAGGGGCGTAACAATTTGTAAAAACTTATAAATGGTAAAATTAAATTACCGTTTTAAGATAAATAAAAAGACACATAATTAAAACTTATGATACAATGTTGG
>CALXCD010000036.1 GCA_944386715.1 uncultured Clostridia bacterium | reverse complement strand
ATTATAGAAAATGTAATTTTCTATAATGAAAAAAATCAACCTTTTACAGTTGATTTATCAATACTTTCGTCTGGTGCAACGATTTTACTTAATGGAGCAGGTAGTGGGAATCGAACCCACGTCATCAGCTTGGAAGGCTGAGGTTCTACCATTGAACTACACCTGCATATTTTATTTTATCAAGAACTTGGAGCAGGTAGTGGGAATCGAACCCACGTCATCAGCTTGGAAGGCTGAGGTTCTACCATTGAACTACACCTGCAATAGTTTTCTGTTCCTGACATTTATAAATTATAATGTTTTTTTTTTATTTTGTCAATACTTTTTTTGAAATTTTTTCTTGGTTTAAGTTGACATTCTTTTTTAAGTAATATAAAATTATTTTAATAAAAATCATGAATTTGGAAATACTAAGAAAAAAATTTGGAGGAAACAAATGAAAAATAAGAATGAATTAAATTATAAACAACTAAAAATGACCTGTAATCCAGAGGTCTTTAAATTTGAAACAACACAAGAATTGGAGCCTATTCAAACAGGAATTGGTCAAGATCGTGGTATTAAAGCATTAGAATTTGGAATTCAAGTAGATGTCAAAGGTTACAACTTATATATAGAAGGACCTAGCGGTGTAGGAAAAACGATGTATACAAAAAATTATTTGGATAAAATAGCTGCTAAGAAAAAAACACCTTCCGATTGGTGTTATATTTATAATTTTGATAACCCTAATGAACCAATTGCTGTATCTTTGCCAGCTGGACAAGGAAAACAGTTTAAGGAAGATATGGCTGGTTTTATTAAAGAAATTAGAAAAGATATTCAAAAAACCTTTAATGCAGACGATTTTGAAAAAGAAAAGGCTTTAATTAAACAAGAATTTGAAGCTAAACGTTCTGCTCTTTTAGAAAAATTAAATGAAGAAGCTTCTAAATATAATTTTCAAGTAAAATCTGCACAAAATGGTATTTATATGATGCCTATTGTAAACGGTAAAACAATCGAAGAAGAAGAGTTTGAAAAATTAGAAGATTCTGTAAAACGTGAATATGAAGAAAAATCTATTCTTGTACAAGAACAGATTATGAATGTGATTGGGCAAATTAAGGAAATTGAACGTCAATCTGATAAAAAGATATCTGAGTGGCAATCTAATGTTGCCTTATTAACGGTTAATGTTCATATTAACTTCTTAAAATCTAAATATAAACGTAATAAAAAGATTAATAAATTCCTAAATGATGTAAAACAAGACGTATTAAAAAATATCCCTACTTTTTTGGAAGATGAATCTAAGCAATCTCAACAAGTAGCTCAAAATCCTACCTTACGAAAACCTGACCCTTGTTTAAATTATCGTGTTAATTTATTTATAGATAATTCTAATCGTGAGGGTGCTCCTGTTATTATGGATTCTAATTATACCTATCATAATATTTTTGGTTCTTTAGAATATGAAAATTATTATGGAGCTTTGAAAACAGATCATACCATGTTAAAACCGGGTTTGATGCAACAGGCAAATGGTGGATATATTATTTTTCAGGCAAAAGATTTATTAACAAATCCTGCTTGTTATGAAGCTCTAAAAAAAGCTTTACGTGTTAAACAAATAAGTATTGAAAATACAAATGACCAACGTTCTTCTATGGTCATGGTATCCTTAAAGCCAGAACCGATTCCATTAGATTTGAAAGTTATTTTAATAGGAAACGCTAATATTTATCAAACACTACTTGCCATGGATAATGATTTTAGAAAATTATTTAAAATAAAAGTAGAGTTTGAGGATGATGCACCTGTTACAACTGAAAATTTAAATAAATTAGCTAGAATTATTCATGGATTTTGTGAACATGCAGAAATGCCTCATTTGGATGCTGGAGCAATGTCTCGATTAGTAGAATACGCCTCTAGGCTTGCCGGTAGTCATCATAAGATTTCTACTCGTTTTGATGACCTAATCCAAGTTGCAGCAGAAGCTGCTACATGGGCAAAACTTTCAAAATCAAAAGTGGTAACAGCTGAGTTTGTACAAAAAGCATTAGATGAACGTATTGATAGAGTAAAAAAATATGATGCTAGATATATCGAAATGATTAAAGAAAATTCTCTTTTAATTAATACTTCAGGATTTGAGGTTGGTACTTTAAATGGTCTTACAGTTATGACAATAGGCGATTATACCTTTGGAAAGCCTGCAAAAATCACGGTAAATACCTATACTGGAAAGAATGGTGTTATTAATATAGAAAGAGAAGTTGAAATATCTGGTCCTTCTCATTCTAAAGGTGTTCTTATTCTAACTGGATATCTAGGTGAAATGTTTGCACAAGATATTCCTTTGTCTTTAACAGCTAGTATTTGTTTTGAACAATTATATAATGGTGTAGATGGTGATAGTGCTTCTAGTACTGAATTATATGGCTTACTTTCTAGTCTTTCTGGAATTCCTATCAATCAATCTATTGCAGTTACTGGTTCTGTTAATCAAAAAGGTCAAATTCAACCAATTGGTGGCGTTAACGAAAAAATCGAAGGATTTTTCCAAATATGTAAGATGAGAGGTTTAGATGGTTCTCATGGAGTGATGATACCAATTCAAAATGTAGAACATTTACAATTATCTGATGAAATTGTAGAAGCTGTTAAAAATAAAGAATTTCATATTTATTCTGTTTCTACAATAGAAGAAGGTATCGAAGTTTTAACAGGTGTTCCAGCTGGTAAAAAGGATAAAGATGGTCATTTCCCTGTTGGTACTATTAATTATTTGGTTTATGAAAAATTAAAAAAATATGCTAAAATAAGTGAAAAATAAGAGTGACAATAAAAAAAAGCATGCAGTTTTGGTTTTATCCAAAATTGCATGTTTTTTATCACATAAACTACTAAAAAACATTTTGTAAGTTAAAAACATATTTATCTTCTATATGTTTTAAAATAAATACAGATTTATCTAATTCGCTGACCGCTTCTGCATATTCATTTGTTTCAATATAACTTTTCAAACTAGTTAAATTCGTTTCTACTTTTTCTAATTCATCATGTTCTATATAATAAGCAAGTTTATCATGTCTTTCGTTCCATTGTTTGAAAATGTTATCTATTTTTTCATTGGTTCTTTCGAAATCTATATTTTCCTGTTCTTGATGCATTTCTTGTTTTAATTCTTCTAATTCCTTTGTCAATTCTTCAATAGTCTCTACAGAATAATTTTGAGTAATTTGATTTCCTATTAAAATAGTAATTATAATAACTCCACATATGATAACTTCTTTCCACATCTTAATCTCCCTTCGCCTCTTTCTTTTGACAGAAAATTTGCCCTTTTCCATCTAATGTCACAACTAAGGCCTCTTCTGGTTTGATACCAAATTTTTCTACTTGTTTTTTTAACCATGCATAATTTTTACCTATATTTCTTAAGTTTTCATTCATAATTTTACCATCAATCACTAAATCATATGGAATTCCTTCATAATCTGGTTGTATATTAAAATCTTCTGGAATAGTATTCCTCTTTTCAGGTTTTTGGATAACTGTTACTTCTCCACTTGTTTCTAAAATGGCATATTCCACATCTCCTAAATTTACGATATTATTTCCTCTTAATCTTTCTTGTAATTCATTTATGGTAAATCTTTCTTTTTTCAAAGCTTTTTCATTTATTTTTCCACGATATATCAAAATGCTCGGTTTTCCACAAATAATTTGTCTTGCTTTTAAACTTTTTAAATTTAAAATGGAAATGAATAAATGCATTACTAATAATCCTAAAATAGGAATAATTCCATTAAATATTGGAATTCCAATTTCTGTCATAGGAATAGATGCCAAATCTGCAATCATAATAGATATAGCAAGTTCAAAAGGTTGTAACTGTCCGATTTCTCTTTTTCCCATTAATCTCATTACAATCAGTACTATAATATATAATACAATTGCTCTAAAAAAAGTAATTAACATTAAAATTCCTCATTTCTTTTTTACTTTTTTTATTTTTGACAAATATTAACTTTTTTATACGAGAATTTTTGAATAAATTATTTTTTTTGGTGAATAATAATTTTAGAGCCTTTGAAAAAAATACATGATAAATTTTTAAACTAAGGAGGTTAGACTTATGTCAGAAGTTCAAGGGAATCAAACAAAAAGTGGAGCTTCTACTGCTTGGCAAATCATTGGTAGATTAATTGCTTCTGCTGTTGTATTAGCTATCACTGCATTTTTTACACCTGGATTTTCTATTAATAATTTTTGGGCTTTAGCAATAGCTGCTGTCGTCCTATCTGTAATTGATTATTTAGTTATCAAATTTACTGGTTTACATGCTAGTCCATTTGGTAAAGGTTTTGTAGGATTCGCATTAGCCGCTATTATATTATATGTAACTCAATTTTTTGTAGCTGGTTATTCTATTTCTTGGATAGCAGCTATTGTAGGTGCTTTAATCTATGGTGTAGTTGATTACTTTATTCCTGGAAATCAGTCTATGTAGTCAAATCAAAAAATCAGCCTAAGGCTGATTTTTTGATTATCATTCTTTATTTATTCTGCTCTTGCTAAAATAATTAATCTATTTTTACTATCATCTGTACAGGTAGATAAAGTTACTTCTGGTTTTCCTTCTGTATCTCTTTGGTAAAAACTTGTATCTGTATCTGTTGTTTCAAATTTATTATAAATAGTATATGTTAATTTATTTCCACTATTATCTGTGATATATATTTTATCTCCTATATTTAATTTTTTATTATTAGAGAAAAATAATCCATTTCTATAATTATGTCCTATAATTACAGTATTTCCCACTTGATTTACACCAGCTCCATAAAGTACCGCAACTGCTGTTTCAATAGATTTTCTAGTTACTTTTTCTAATATTGGGTATTTAAAATTAGTTGCAGGAATTACCATAGTTCCAACCATATTAAATCCTTTATATGTTGGTTGGCTATTATCTACATTATTTCCTGTACTCCCTGGTGTTTCTCCAACTTTATCTAATGGATTTGTTACATTTTCATCAGCCACTTGATTTTGCTCTTCATTTTTTTCTCCTTTTTCCTTTTCAAAATCTTCAACAAAAGCTGCAGCTTCACTTTCTATAAAATATTTTTGGTATATATCATATCCTAAAAATCCTAATAATGCTAGAATTGCAATAATTACTATTACTAATATTACAGTTAATACTTTACTATATTTACTCTCAAACATAACTTTTACCTCCGTATCTTATAATCTTCTATCTCTATTATACCATAAATAGAGGTAAATGTGTATATTTTATTTAAAATTTCTTATTTTACATAAGTATTTAATGGTTTTACTCTGTAATATAAATCTCCCATTTCTTCTGTAGGTACATATCCTGGCTTGCTATTGATAACATCTGATATCCTATTTACTACAGAAGCACAAGTCAATTCTACTGTTGCAGGTCTGTTAATGATTAAAGTTGTTTCTGGTTCTCCTATTACTGTCCATTCATTTTTATCAAAATCATTTTTAGAATATACTTTTCCAATACATTCGCTTTCAATTGTAATACCTTCTACTGTTTCTGTTGTTACCACAGCGCTCATTCCTGTAGCATCACCAGCTTTTACAGTCATTCCTAATGTTTCGGAATAAATATCTTCTGTATAAGTTTGTGGTACTGTTTTTTGCGTTTGTGATTTTACTGTTAAGCCTAATTTTGCACATAACCATCCATTTACATTCCACATATAAGATGGTAAATATTCTCCTCTATTAATCATAGCTTGTCTTTCTTCATTAGATATTCTATCTACAGATGCAACTTGTTTATCAAATTCATCTAGTGATAGACCTGCTCCATGTGCTTTTGCTAATGCAATTCCATAATCTTCTACATTATAACTAGAACTTCCTTTTATTTTTTTTATTGTATGAGTAGAACCTGCTATACTAGAAATTAATTGCCCCCAATAAATATCTTGATATCCACTACCAGTAATAGTACATCCTGTTTGTTTTGCCGTTTCATCTAATTTTTTTGTAATTCCTGGATTAGAATTCATTGGATAAAAGGCTTCTTCACAAGTAGTAATTGCATTAATACCTAATTTGGCACATAACATTAAAGCATCTTCCACGTCACTAATTAAACTCATTGTGGTAACAATTGCAATATCAGGTTTTGTTTCTTTTATCATATTTTCTGCTTCTTCTACTGAAACAACTTTTACTCCTTTATTTTCTGTTCCCATAATTTCTCCAATATCTTTTCCTATCACATCAGGGTTTACATCTATAGCTCCAACTATTTCAGCTCCTTTTTCATATACATATCTCATTGTATATACACTCATTTTTCCAGTTCCATATTGAACTACTTTGATTTTTCTATCCAAAAAAATCACTCCTTTCTTTCTTAAATAAAATTATATACTAATTTTTGAAAATTATACAAGCCTTTTTTGTGATTTTATTGTGAACAAAAATCATGTAGTAAAATAGCACATCTTTTAGAAGCTAATTCTAAGTTTTCATCAAATGTTTTAGCATTGTTATTGTTTGGGATATCTGAAATACATCTCATACTAATAAATGGAATATTATCTAAATAAGCTACTTGTGCAATTGCAGCACATTCCATATCTACAACATCTGCATCAAATTTAGCATTAATTTTATTTTTCATTTCTACTTCTGTACAAAAAATATCTCCAGAAGCTACAATTCCAATTTTGGTTTGGTAATTTTTTTCTTCACCACTTTTTATCATATTTTCAAATGCATTTACTAGTCCAAAATCACACTCAATTCTATCACCTACACCTGTTATATATCCTTTACTATGTCCAAAAGCTGTAATATCAAAATCATGTTGAACAACATGTTTTGCAATTACTACATCTCCTATATTTAATAAATAATTGATTGCTCCTGCTACTCCTACATTAATAATGCAGTCTAATTCAAAATTATCTATTAGTATTTGTGTTGCTCTTGCAGCATTGACTTTTCCTACTCCACTTTTTATTAGTACACATTTTCTTTTTCCTATTGTGCCAATTAAAAATCTTAAATTATATATTTGTTTTATTTCTACCTCTTTCAAAAAATTTTGAATTGCTTCTCTTTCTTCATCCATTGCAACAATTATTCCAATAAATTTCATTTTTATCCCCCTTTTTTTGGTTTATTATAACAAAAAACTTGAAATAATGCAAAAAAAGTTGCTAATTGATGATAGCAACTTTTTTGTTCTATTTGTTATTATTTTAATTCTACAACAGCTCCAACTTCAGTAAATTTAGCTTTTAATTCTTCAGCTTCTTCTTTAGAAACTCCTTCTTTAACTGTTTTTGGTGCTCCATCTACTAAGTCTTTAGCTTCTTTTAATCCTAATCCTGTAGCATCTCTTACTACTTTGATTACTTTAATTTTTTGATCTCCTGCATCTGTTAATACAACATCAAATGATGTTTTTTCTTCAGCTGCAGCTCCTGCTACAGCTCCTGCTGCTGGTGCAGCTGCTGCTACTGCAGATACTCCGTATTTTTCTTCAATTGCTTTTACTAAATCAGCTAATTCTACTACTGTTAAGCTATCGATTTCTTCGATTAATTTTTCTATTTTTTCCATTTTAAAATCCTCCTAAAATTTATTTTTTCTGGTGATATAGTTCACCACTCTTTTTATTTAAGCCTCTGTATTTTCTGTTGTTGCTTCTGTTACAGGCTCTTCTTTTGCTGGTTCTTCAGCTGCTACTGCTACTGTTACTTTTTCTCCAGCTTCTTCTTTTTGTTTTTTTACTTCATTTAATGCAACTGCAACTTTTGAAATATTTCCAAGTAAAGCTCCAGCAAGCATAGATAATAGAACTTCTCTTGATGGTAATTTTGCTAAAGTAATAATTTCTTCTGCTTCCATTACTTTTTCTTCAATTACCCCACCTTTAATTTTATAGTAGTCATTATCTTTGCTAAATGTATAAATTGCTTTTGATGGTTCTAGGTAATCTTCATTACTCATGATAACTGCAGTTGGTCCTACTAGTTTATCTTCTAACCCTTCAATTCCAGCTTCTTGTAATGCTCTTCTAATAATGTTATTTTTAATAACACGGTAAGTTGCATTTGTATTTCTTAAGTTTGTTCTTAATTCAGTTACATCTGTTACATTGATTCCTCTGTAATCTGTTAAAAGTATTAATTTAGCATTTTTCATTTCTTCTGCTAATTTTTTTACTTCTTCTTTCTTTTGGTTTAGTATTTTTTCACTTGCCATTTGTTTTTCACCTCCTAAAAAATTCACCTTTGTATTATTGATAAAATGAAATAACACTCTTTATGCCTACCTACAGATATAAAGAGTGCTTTAAAACACTTACTTTATTACCTCGGTAGGACTTATTCTTGCCTACTGTCTTTGGCTTTTATAACTTCTATTTCTATTTTTGGTCAATGAAAATTCCAGGTCCCATTGTTGTTGAAACAGCTACACTTTTAATGTATTGTCCTTTTGCTGCTGCTGGTTTTGCTTTTATGATTGCATTCATAATAGTTTCATAGTTTTCTAATAATTTATCAGCTCCAAATGAAACTTTTCCAAATCCTAAATGAATAATATTAGTTTTATCTAATCTATATTCTACTTTACCAGATTTGATTTCATTAATTGCTTTTGTTACATCCATTGTTACTGTTCCTGATTTTGGGTTTGGCATTAAACCTTTTGGTCCTAATACTTTACCTAATCTTCCTACAACTCCCATCATGTCTGGAGTTGCAACAACTACATCATAATCAAACCAGTTTTCATTTTGAATTTTTGGTATTAATTCTTCTTCTCCTACAAAGTCAGCCCCTGCTTTTTGAGCTTCTTCTGCTTTTGGTCCTTTGGCAAATACTAATACTTTTTGTGTTTTACCTGTACCATTTGGAAGTACTACAGTTCCTCTAACTTGTTGGTCTGCATGTTTAGAATCTACTCCCAATTTTACATGTAATTCTACTGTTTCATCAAATTTTGGTTTTGGCATTTTTTCGATAATTTCTAATGCCTCTTTAATTTCATATTCTTTTGTTCTGTCAACTAATTTTGCACTTTCTGCATATCTTTTTGCAGTTTTCATTTTTTTACCTCCTTTGGTTCTAACG
Source organism: uncultured Clostridia bacterium (assembly GCA_944386715.1). GTDB lineage: Bacteria > Bacillota > Clostridia > TANB77 > CAG-508 > CAG-269. Next base: position 4,211 of record CALXCD010000036.1, on the reverse strand, counting down.
AGCTATGCTCTCCCAATTTTTTATTTATATATTCATTCTTAATTTCTTATTTTTAAGAATGTTTATATCTTTATTCTTCTACAACAACTCCCATAGAGCGTGCTGTTCCTTCTACCATACTCATTGCTGTTTCAATTGATGCTGCATTTAAATCTGGCATTTTTTGTTCCGCAATTTCTTTTACTTGTGCTTTTGTTATTTTAGCAACTTTTTCTTTATTTGGTTTTCCAGAACCTTTTTGAATTTTGATTGCTTTTTTGATTAATACTGCAACTGGTGGAACTTTTGTAATAAATTCAAATGATTTATCTTTATATACTGTGATAACAACAGGTATAATCATTCCAGGTTGATTTGCAGTTCTATCATTGAATTCTTTAACGAATTGCATAATATTAACACCACTTGATCCTAATGCTGGTCCTACTGGTGGAGCTGGTGATGCTTTACCTGCTTCTATTTGTAATTTAATAATATTTGAAATTTCTTTTTCTGCCATTGTCATGGCACCTCCTTAAATTATTTTAGTTTTTGTACTTGTGAAAATTCTAGTTCTACTGGTGTCTCTCTTCCAAACATAGATACTAAAACTTTTACTTTATGCTTTTCTGTATTTATTTCTTGAACCGTACCAACAAATCCTTCAAATGGACCATTCATTACTTGTACTTGTTCATTTACTTCATAATCCACATTAATTGGAACATCTTCAAATCCCATATTACGAATTTCTTCTTCTGTCAATGGAATTGGGTCTGTTCCAGAACCTACAAATCCAGTAACTCCTCTCGTATTTCTTACGATATACCAAGATTCTTCTGTTACTATCATTTTTATTAATACATATCCTGGAAAAACTTTCTTTAAGTTAGTTTTTCTTTTTCCATCTTTAATTTCTATTTGTTCTTCCATTGGAACAATAATATCAAAGAAATAATCTTCTAATTCTCTGTTTTTAATTGTTTTTTCCAAGTCTGTTTTTACTTTATTTTCATAGCCGGAATAAGTATGAACTACATACCATCTAGCTACCATATCATAATCTTTTTGAGACATTTTTTAGAAAGCCTCCTTTATTTCATTATTCAGCATTGTTTTGTGTATTATTTTCTACATTTTCACTATTTTGAGTTTCTTGTGCTTCTTCAGGATTTTCTTGTGTTTCTCCTTCTGTTGTTGAATTTTCTTGTACTGAATTTTCTGTTGTGTTCTCTTGTGTTGTATTATCTGAAGTTGCATTTTCATCTGAAGATGCATTTTCATTTTCTACTTCATTAGATGTTCCTATTACTTCTTTTATTTTGTTAATTCCTTGACTATTAATAGTTTCAAATGTTAAATCTAATACAAAAACAATTGCAGCTGTAATTAGTACAATAACTATTACTGCTACTGTATTATTTACTAATTGTTTTGGGGTAGGCCAAATTACTTTTTTTAATTCCGCTTTAAATCCCTTAAAAAAGCTTTTTCTATTTTTACTTTCTTTTTTATTTTCTTTATTTGTCTTTGCTTCTTTTTTAGCCATTTTATTTCCTCCTAAAAATAGCTTTTACTATTTGGTTTCTTTATGTGTTGTATGTTTTTTACAGAATTTACAATATTTTTTTATTTCTAATCTATCTGTATTATTTCTCTTGTTTTTTGAAGTTACATAATTTCTTCTTTTACATTCTGTACATTCTAATGTGATATTTTCTCTTGGTCCTTTTGCTGCCATTTTCGATACACCTCCGACTTTTTACCTTACTTTTTTTGAAACGATGTGAGCGTATGTCCGTAATATACATACGCTTGGATATTTTATCACTTTTTTGCTTTTCTGTCAATGGATTTTCCTGAATTTTCCTAATTTTCTAGTCATTTTTTGTTACACTTCACAGTAAATAAGTTAATAATTCGAAAAAACTGATATATAGATATTTAAAAATCAAGACCAGGATTGTTATGCCCCAGCTATGTTATGGCTATTTAATTCCTTCTTTTTTTCTTTTTAGTCTTTTGAACAGAAAAACCAAATTTTCCTAATTTTTTTCCTAATGTATAATAATGTCCATTAGCATAAGCAATTAAATCACATTTTGAGATATCAAAAGCCCCTTTTTCATTGATATATTTATCATCTGCATTAATTGCTAATACTTCTGCTAAAAACATATCATGTGAACCTAATGGTTTTATTTCCTTTACTTTACATTCTATTGATACAGGACTTTCTTGAATCATTGGACATGATACAAATTTTGCTCTTTCTTTATGCAAATGCATTTCTTTGAATTTATCCACTTTTGCTCCTGTTTTTACACCACACCAATCAGTAGCTCGTACTAATTCCTTGTTTGTTAAATTTATGACAAATTCTTTTTGTTCCTTTAATAATTGATAAGAATATCTAGATGGGCGCACAGAAATATATACAGTTGCTGGATTTGTATTTAAAATTCCCGTCCAAGCAACTGTGATAATATTAGATTTTTCCATTGTTCCACAACTTACCATTACAGCTGGTAATGGATATATAAATGTACCTGATTTCCATGTAATTTTTGACATTTTCGATTCTCCCTTGCTTTATTGTCTAGGTTCTACAGGTGGCTCTTCTTTATCTGTTTTATTTTCTTCTCTTTGCTTTAATTCTTTTACTTTTTGTTCTAATTTGTCGTCATATTTTACTACAGCTGTTCCTAAATCTTCATCTATTATGCTAATTTCTCCAATATGTTCTCTATTTGCTTCTTTAGCTTTTGCTATAGCTGCTAGTACAGCTGGTATGTATTGTGATTTATCATGAAGGTTATTTTCTAAATTTTCATTTCCAAAAAAATTCAAACTTACCATTTCACCTGTTTTAGTAAGAGTAATAAATTCATATTTACTTATCTTTTCAGTTTCAATTCTTGCAAAACTATCATTGCGTTGTTCATTTTTTATTGATTTGCCAACACTATAGCTGCTCAATCTTTTAAAGATCATTTTACTATTTTGAAATATTACCTTGGATTTTATTCTTTTATCTTTTACTAAATCACCATAATCACATTTTTCTGTTTCACTTATGTCTTTATCATCATGAATCTTTACTTGTGCTTCTTTTATTAACTTTAAAATGCTTCTTTCATCTTCTGTTATTCCTTTTATTGAATTTATTTTTTCTGATAATTTTTGTAAATATTGTTTAGAAAATTCTTCTATTTTTGTTCTAGGATTTCTATCATCTTTTCCTGTATTACCAATGTTATATATATTTTCAATGGCAATTTTCAAGCAATTTTTTTTCTTATCTTCATTACCTATATCCGCTTTTCCCAATAATTTTTCTATATTTTTTTCTACTTGTGTTTGAAATGTTAAAACCTTGTTAATATCTACTTCCGTCTTTTCTTCCTCTTCAGGATTAATATCTTCTATTTCCGCATTTTCTATTTTCTCTTTAATCTCTGGATTTCCTTCACTTTCTGATCTGTTTAAGCTACCAGTAGTAATAGCTTTTTGAACCATTGTCGTAACATATAGGTCTTCTAATTCATCTATATCTTTATCGTCTAAATGGAATGTACTTTCTATTGCTGCTTTTATGTATTTTATTTTTTGTGCCGGTTGAATTTCTTTACTAAAAACAATTATATTGATTCCTTTTTCTAGTTTCCTTTCTAAACTAGCAATTTGCTCTTTATTTCTTCTATCTACTTTTCCTTCCAAAATTGCTAATTGTGTCATATTAGCTATGTATAATTCTTTTAACATCAAAATTGCATCTTCTAATGTATTAATATCTTTTATATTTTTCATCGGTTTTCCTCCTCTTTTTTATATCTTTTTCATATATATATTTTATCATAAGTGGGAAAAAAAAGCAAAAAAGCTACAAATTAAAAAATTTTCTATTTTCTAATTTCTAGCTTTTTTCAAAAAAAAAATCTAGCAACAACCTATCTTCCCAGCAGGGTAACCCACAAGTATTTTCGGCACACTTAGGCTTGACTTCTGTGTTCGGAATGGGAACAGGTATTACCCTAAATGTCATCGTCACTAGAAAATTACAGTGTTACCTAGCTACAGTACTGCTACTGTATACCGAACTTGTTATGAAATAACAAGAACGATAACACTCAAAAATACATAGATGAAAAACTTTTCGTTTTAGTTTTTACCGATTCTCCACTTTCGTGGTTAAGCCCTCGATTTATTAGTATTGGTCAGCTTAATGCATT
>CALXCD010000035.1 GCA_944386715.1 uncultured Clostridia bacterium | reverse complement strand
AGAGAAGTATTAGAGAAATATATTGAAAATTAACAATATACCGAAGTGGTAACTCTGTATTTTCTCTGTATTATTTTACAGAAAACAGTGAACTAGAAAACTTGTTTTTCTATACGTTTAGGAGATACATTCTGTATCTCTTTCCTGCCCTTTATAAAGAACTAATAAAAAATAAAGCGAGTGATTGAAATTGATGCATGAATATAAAATAATTACCCTATGTGGCTCAATTAAATTTAAAGATGAATTTATAAAAGTTCAAGAAAAACTTACATCAGATGGAAATATTGTCTTAACACCTAATTTTTTTAATAGTATAAAAAAAGAAGATATAGACGAAGAAACTAAGAAAATGCTAGACGAAATGCATAAACAGAAAATAGATATGTCAGACGAGATTTATGTAATTAATGTTGGTGGATATATTGGAGAAAGTACCAAAAATGAAATTGAATATGCTAAAGCAAGAGGAAAAAGAATTTCTTATTTGAAAAGTGTTAAATAAAATAGTAGTGGGGGAGAATGTGAAAGAAGAATTAGTCGATGTGTATGATCAAAATAGAAAAACAACTGGTAAAATAATAAATAGAAGAGATATAGGTAGTTTAACAAATAATGAATATATAATAACAGTACATTGCTTTATTATTAATTCATCTAATCAAATATTATTAACTCAAAGAAGTTTTAACAAAAATCGTGGAGGTAAATGGGAAGAAACACATGGAGGATTAAAATCTGGAGAAAAAAGTATTAATGGTATTATACGAGAATTACAAGAAGAAATTGGAATAAATGTTAAAGCTAATGAATTGAAATTAGTAAAAATTTTAAAAAGGCAAAATAAATTTAGAGATATTTACATACTAAGAAAAGATATACCTTTATGTTCATTAAAATACAATGATGGTGAGGTTATGAATTGTAAATATGTAAGTTTGAATGAATTTAAATCAATGATAAAAAACAAAGAATGCACGTTTGAAAAATTTGAAGAAACAATTTTTTATAATAATGATATATAAAAATTGTAGGAGGAAAATAATTTGAATATAAAAATAGTTAGCGATGCAAACAAAGCAACTGGATTGACTGTGGTTATAGATGTCTTTAGGGCATTTACAGTTGAACCATATTTAATTAACAATGGTGTGAAAAAAATAATTCCAGTTGGTGATATACAAGTAGCATACGATTATAAAAATAAAGATAATAATATAATTTTAATTGGAGAAAGAAATGGAATAATATTACCAGGATTTGACTATGGTAACTCTCCATCTCAAATTGAAAATATTGATTTTTCAGGGGAAACCGCTATACATACAACGAGCTGCGGGACGCAAGGAATTGTAAAATCTATAAATGCAAAACAAATTATAACAGGTAGTTTGGTAAATGCAAAAGCTATTGTTAGATATATTATTAAAAATAAAATAGAGGAAATTTCGTTATTGACTTTATGCAGAGTAGGAAAGAAGCCATTTGATGAAGATATATTATGTGCAAATTATATAAAAAGTTTATTAGAAAATAATCCATTAAATAATCTAGAAGAACAAATTAATCAATTAAAAAATACAACTGGCTCTAAATTCTTTGATAAATCAAAACAAAAGGATTTTCCTGAAAGAGATTTTTATTTATGTACAGAAATAAATAAATTTGATTTTATTCTAAAAGTAGAAAAAGATGAAGAAGGGAAAAGGTATATAAAAAAAATAGATGTATAAATTTGAAATGAAAATATATGTGTTAGAGGTATCAAAGCGATATCTCTTTTTTAGGATTTAAAAATAAATTTTCAAAATTTGTCCGATTTTTATATTTTATAAGAGACCTTAATAATAGAGGAATAATTTAAAAGATTGCTCATAAGATTAAACAAAACTAAAAAGGAGTAGAGCAAAATGAAAAAACGGACAAAATGTTAATATTCAAATTGAATATGGAACAGAAAATTTAAAAGAAATATTAATAGAATTACTAAAAGAACAGTACATAAATTATATAACTATCAATGAAAAATAAATGCTTATTTAAGGCTGACAATTATAAAAGAGCACGTTATAATCCAAGTATGCTTTGAATAGGCTATTTACTCTCAAAAGTTGAAACAATAATTGCCATTTGACGTTGTTGGACTGCAAAAGAAAATCCTCAATGTGCAAAAAGCACATCTCCGGTATTTCTTTTTTGTCCGCCTAGTCAAATAACAATTCTTCTTTCAACTTAGAAGGGAGGAAAATTGAACAGAGTAAATAGTTATAGAAACATAAGAGTTGCAAAATACATAAGACTTTCAAGAGAAGACGGAGACGATCGAGAAAGCGAAAGTGTAGAAAATCAAAGAGACATTATTGATAATTACATATTAAGTCATGAAGAACTATACGATGCAGGAGAATATGTGGATGATGGCTATACAGGTACAAATTTTAATAGACCAGGATTTCAGCAAATGTTAAAAGACATAGAAGAAGAAAAAATAGACTGTATCATAACAAAAGACTTATCAAGGTTCGGAAGAGACCATATAGATACAGGATATTATTTAGAAAGATTTTTACCAGCAAACAATATAAGGTACATAGCAATTGGAGACAATGTAGATACAATCAAGCCAGATGGTTTACAATTTTTAACCTTTAAACTAAGCTTTAATGACTATTATGCACAAGATATATCAAATAAAATAAAAAGTGTAAAGCAAAGAAAAATAGAAAAAGGAGAATATCAAGCAGGAATTCCACCATATGGTTATAAAAAAGATTCAGAGATAAAGAACCATTTAGTTCCAGATGAATATAGTTCACAAATTGTGAAAGAAATATTTGATATGTATGTAAATAAAGGAATGTCAACAATAAAAATAGCAGATGAATTAAATAGAAGAAAAATAGAGCCACCAGCTATGTATTTAAAAATACCTACATATATGAAAAGAAAAAGCGTAAATCCAAATGGAAAATATGTATGGCTAAGAAGCCAAATAGGAAAAATTTTAAGAAATGAAGTTTATCTTCGGAAGTGTGGTAGGAAGAAAATTTCAGAAAGTAAGTCATAAAATAGCAAAAGTAAGATGCACAAAAAAGGAAGAACATATTGTCTTAGAAAATATGCATGAGCCAATTATAGATATTGGGACTTGGAATAAGGCACAGGATAAATTAAATGGATATTCAAGAACAAGAGATAGAAAATATGACCATCCGCTTAAAGGATTAGTGTATTGTGGAGAATGTAGCAATAAGGCAACTATAAGATGTAGAGAGGAAAAAAGAAAAAATGGAACAGTTTGGCGAGCAACCTATTTTATTTGTTCTAAAAGAAATAATTATAGTAGACTATGTGATTGCAAGCAAATTTCTGCAAATTTAATAGAAGAAGCGGTAAATGAAAAAGTAAGAGAAGAAATAGAAAAAGTTAATTTATCAGAAAAAGAAATAGAACAAATATATAAGCAAGCACAAAAAGAAGCTAAAAGCAAAAGTAATTTGTTGCAAACAAAAATACAAGAATTAAAAAAAGCTCTAAAAAATATAGAAAATACAATTGAAGAAATATATCAGGATAAAATAAATAAAATTATACAAATAGAAGATTTTAAAACTATTTATGAAAAAAAGCAAAAAGAGCGAAATAAAATTTTAAGAGAAATAAAAGGGATAGAGAAAGAGCTAGAAGAAGCGAATCAAAAATCTCCCAAAATTAATTTTAAAGAAATAAAACAAATTGCAAATAAGTTCTTAAAAATGGAAAAGCCCAATAAAATGATATTAGAAAGGTTAATTGAAAGAATTGAATTTAGCAAAGAAAAAAATATAAAAATAAGATTTTTTTTTAGACATTAAGAAATTAGGAAATCATACTGTGAATCATAAAAGTATGCCTGATTTAACAGATGAAAAAATAAGGACAGAGGTAATGGAATTACATCAAGTAATGCAACAAAAATTTGGATATGAAATGAAATATCTTCGTCCACCGATGGGAGAATTTAGTGAAAGAACATTGCAAATTACGAATTCATTAGGATATCGAAATGTAATGTGGTCATTCGCTTATCAGGATTGGGATGAAAAAAATCAACCAGATGAGGCGAAAAGTAAGGAAAGAATTTTAAATAATTTACATCCTGGAGAAATCATGTTGTTACATGGAAATTCACAAACCAATACCAATATTTTAGACAGTATCATTAAAGAGGCTAAAAATATGGGATATGAATTTCGTTCTTTAGATGAATTTGAAAAATAAATAAAAGGAAGAAAATAGCATGAGAAAAAAACGATTTGAAAAAATTGAAAAAATGTTGGAAATACCGCAAGAGGTATGTTCCAACACACCTAAAATTACAATAACAGGATTTGACGAATTGATTATTGAGAACTTTAAAGGAATTTTGGAATATGAAGAATTTTTTGTACGAATTAATACGCATATAGGAATTATTAATGTTAATGGTTATCAACTGGGTTTGGAAAACATGACAAATGATGACATTAAAGTAACCGGAAAAATAGAAAGCCTTGAAATAGAAAGGACAGTAGAAGAAAATGCTGATTAAAATTATTTTAAGTTATTTAATGGGATATGTTAGAATTGAGGTAGAGGGATATTATGTAGAAAGATTTATGAATATTTGTAGAAAACAAGGAATCATTATTTGGAATTTAAAAAGAGAGAAAAATGTTAGATTAAAATTAAATGTTAGAGTAGAAGAGTTTAGAGAAATATGTCATATTGCTAGAAAAACAAAATGTAAAGTAAAGATAAATCGAAAAAAAGGAATTCCATTTTTAATGCATCGTTATCAGAAGAGAAAATTCTTTTTTCTTTTATTAATAGTGTTTATTTTATTATTAATGTTAAGTTCACAATTTGTATGGAATATAGAGATACAAGAAGAGCAGGGGCAAATACTAGAAAATATAGAGCAAGATATAGAAGAAGTAGGGCTAAAGATCGGAAAGTGGAAGGCGGATATTAATACAAAAGAAATTATCAACAAAGTAAGATTAAAACGACAAGATATTGCTTGGATGGGAATAGAATTAAAAGGAACTAATGCTATTGTTAAATTAGTAAAAGCAGAGGAAAAACCAGATATTATTGATGAAGAAGAATATTGTAGTATTGTTTCTGATAAAGCAGGAGTTATTACTAAAATTAATGCGCAAAACGGAACTGCTAATGTAAAGGAAGGAGATGTTGTAAAAGAAGGAGATGTATTAATTAATGGTTGGATGGAAGGAAAATATACAGGGATGAGATATGTACACGCAAAAGGTGAAATTACAGCAAAAGTATGGCATACCAAGCATAAAAAAATCATGTATCATTCTACGGAAACAGAGGAAACAGGTAATATTGAGAATCAATATGAGATTAAAATTAATAATTTTAAAATAAATTTGCACAAAGGGGTTTCAAAATTTAAAATTTATGATACAATAGAAACAGAAAGTAAATTTAAGATATTTTCAGATTTTTATTTACCCATTTCTATTGTAAAAAAGACGAATAAAGAACTACAAGAAATCGAAAAAAATTACGAAATAGAAGAAGCGAAAAACATAGGGATACAAGAATTACAGCAAGAACTGGACCAAGAAATTCAAGACAAAGAAAAAATAGTAAACAAAAATATTAATACTTATGAGCAAGCTGATGGGGTAGACATATATGTTACATATGAAGTATTAGAAGAAATAGGGACAAATGAAAAAATCGTGTTTTGAAGGGATGATGTAGATGGAAGAAAAAAGCCTTAGGATAACTGGTGCAGATAAAACTTTTTTTAATAAAATAACAAAAACATTAACAAAAATATTGATTCCAACCCAAATAGGAATTAATGGAATGTTAATTTCTATTAAAAGAAATAGTGTGATAAAAGCTTTTGAAAACTATAAATTAGATACACAAGAATATGATAAAGAAGAATTAGAAAAAAAATATGAAAATTGTTATGAGGCATATTTAGAAGCATTAGATAAATATGTAATGGATACTATTTATAAAAAAGTAAAAAATAATGCTGCTTCTGATTTCGAAAAAGATGCATTAGCAAGATATTATGAAGTAACTAGTTTGAAAGAATCTGAATATGTGGAATATAAAAATAGAAAACAGAAATATTTAATAGAATTAGATTATGAAACTGTTAAATTATCAGGAAAAGAGAAGTTAATTCAAAGATATCATAAATTTTATATATCTAAAATGGATACTTTGTATAAAAGCATTTTAAAAAATTATTCTATTAAATTAGCAGATTCTACTAATGTATACGAATCATCAAAAGAATGGATTTACACAAAAATATTCCATACTTTAGAAGAATATATTCAAAATATATTATCTTTAAAAATCCAGATAGGAGAAGACAAGAATTTACAAGATGTAATGAAAGAATATGAAAAATTTGAAACTTATCAAGTTGGAAAATTAGATACCAAAGATACTATTGAGAAGAATATGATTTTATTGGGAATTAGTCGAAAATTATTTACCCATAGTTTACCTTTAATTGTGGCTTCTCAATGTTATGAAAAACTATTAAAAGATGCTAGAATTTTGGTACAAGATACTAAGATAGCAACTAAAAGAGAAAAGGCATATTCTATGTTAATTAATTTGATAGAAGATTATAATATTAAATTATTGTCTACAAAAGTATATTGGGAAAACCCAAAAGAAAGAGAAGAGTTTAAAAAATTCTGGAATCAATATCAACAAATTACAAAATTGAAAAGTACAGATTTTATTGAATATGTAAGACAAAAAGAGGTATTATTTATTAAAAATGATATGAAAAAACTAAATAAAGGAAAAACAGATTACAGTAAGATTATTAAATATTATAAAAGAAAATTAATTGATTATGGAGCATTGAGAGAATTAAAAAATACGTATCAATCAAAAGGAAGATACATAAAAGCAAAGGAAGTTGCATAATGTTATATGAGATAGTATATCAAGAAATAGATGAAAATGAAAAATATGAAAAAGTAATAAAGAAAGTACTGAAGGAATGTTTTAAAGAAGAAAATATCCAAGATTCTGGATTATATATTACCATTACTTTGGCAAATCCAGATTACATTAGAAAAATTAATAAGCAATATAGAGGGATAGATAAAGCAACTGATGTGCTTTCTTTTCCTATGTTTGAAAAGGACGAGTTGGATAGAAAAATAGAGGAAAAAGATTTCCTACCAGAAGATGTATTAGGAGATATTATTATTTCTATTCCAAAAGTAGAAGAACAAGCAATGGAATATGGACATAGTTTTGAACGTGAATTAAGTTATATGGTAGTACATGGCTTTTACCATTTGATGGGATATGACCATATACAAGCAGAAGATAAGAAAATAATGAGACCAAAAGAAGAAAAGATTTTGTCTTCATTAAAAATAGGACGAGATGCTTAAAAAAGGTATATTTATATAGGAGGATAAAAAAGTGAAAAATAAGGGTGTCAGAATTTTAATTATTGTTTTAGTGATATTAATTATAGTTGCAGGAGGAGTGTTGGCTTATAAAATAGTACAAGACAAAAAAGAAACAGAACCTGTTACAGAAGAAAATAATGTAATTGTAGCACCAGTAGAAGAAAAAAAGGTACAAATATTCCAAGGAAATGATAGACCAATAGCTGTCATGATTGATAATCACAATTTAGCTTGGCCACAAGGAGGATTGAATCAAGCTTATATGGTTTATGAGATTATCGTAGAAGGTGGAGAAACCAGATTAATGGCATTGTTTAAAGGGGTAGATGTAGAAAAAATAGGACCTGTTAGAAGTGCAAGACATTATTTTATTGATTATGCAATGGAAAATGATGCTATTTATACACATTTTGGACAGAGTCCACAAGCACAAAGTGATTTGAAAAAATATTCTATTGATGATATTAATGGTATTGCAGAAGATGGAACTACATTTTGGAGAGTAAAAGATAAATCTGCACCACATAATGCCGCAACTAGTACAGAAAAATTATTACAATCTGCTAAAAACAAAAAGTATAGAACTACTTCCTCAGAAGAAAGTGTTTTAAATTATGTGACAGATGAAGTGAATTTGGAAGATGGGCAAGGAGCAGTTAGTGTTACCATTCCACATTCTACTTTGCAAGTTGTAAAATATTTTTATGATGAAGAAAATAAAGTTTATCAAAGATATGCTAGAAATAAAGAACAAACAGATTGGACAACAGGAGAACCAGTAACAACCAAAAACATCATTATTACATTCTGTGATAATTACACATTAACAGATAGTGAAAATAAAGGTAGACAAGGGTTAAAAAATATAGGAACTTTTGACGGATATTACATTACAAATGGAAAAGCAATTAAAATAAAATGTATCAAAGAAGATAGACAATCACAAACAAAATATGAGGATTTAGAAGGTAATGAAATTAAAGTAAATGATGGAAACACCTTTGTACAAATCTGTCCAACTTCAGCAGATGTAGTGATTGAGGCACCAACAGAAACTAGTTCTGAAAGTGCTGCTAATACAGTAGAATAAAATAAAAAAAGAAGGAGTAAAAAAATGAATATTTATGATACAGCAAATAGACTTGCAAGTGAAATTAAACAATCAGAAGAATATGTAAATTATAAAATGGCAAAACAAGCTTTAAATTTAAATACAGAATTGAAAAAAAGAATGAGTGAATTTGAAAAAATGCGTTATGAGGCACAAATGATACAGTTGCAAACAGGAAAAGAAGATACTGAAAAAGTGGAAAAAGTAAAGAAATTATTTGAAGAATTGATTCAAGAAGAGGAAGCTAAAAAGTTTTTTGACGCAGAAACTAAATTTAATATTGTGATTGCAGATGTTAATAAAATTATCGGAGAAGCTATTAGAGATGTTATGCAGTAAAAATATATGATACTGCTTTAACTAAAATAAAAGAGGGATACATATGGAGTTTTTAGTGATTGCTATTTTGGCATTAATAATTGGGTTAATATTGAGATATTTTTTTGATGTTAGTATCAAGCAAATCAAAGAATTAGCACAAAAACCTGATTTAGATAAAATAGTGGAAAAATATCCGAATAATCAACAAGTAGCACAAGAAATATTAAAAAAGTTAAATAATGAAAAAGTAAAAATAGAAGAAAATGAAAATGCAGAAAGTAGTTTGTATGTTGCTATTTCCGATAAAATATTTATCGGAAATATTCAAAAAAGCTATACTAGAATCCAAACCATAGCACATGAGTGCTTACATTCTGTGCAAAGTAGAAAATTATTATTATTTCATTTTATATTTTCTAATTTTTATCTTTTATATTTTGTTTTAATAGCTTTTTTGGGAATCTTAAAGATATTACCTTTTGAGATGACATTTTTAGTTAGTTTTGTTTTGATAGGTATGCTATTTTATGCTGTTAGAATCTATTTAGAAAATGATGCTATGATAAAAGCTCCTTTTTTGGCAAAGGAATATATGCAAGGAAAAGGAATTTCATCTTTAGAAGAAATAGAAAAAGTGATGGAAGGTTATGATGAATTAAATCAAATTGGTATTAAAGCTGTAAACTATAAATTATTTATGGGTATCATGATGAAAGTATTTTTATTAAGTATTATATTTTTCTTGTTCTGATAATAAGGGTTAAAAAGTTATATATTATTTTTTACACCTTGTGTGTCGCAACCCACAAAATAAAAATTTATGGTAGGTTGCTTAATAATATATAAACTTTTTATATCATATGATTTTTTTGAACATGTAGTCGAAATATAGCGAAATAATTGCAATATTTGACTAAAAAAGATATAATAGCAAGCAGTATGATGCCTAATTATGTGAGGTGTTGAAAGAAAAATGAATAAGACAAAGAGAAAAATATTCGAAACTTCTATGAAATTATTTGCAGAAAAAGGTTATGATGCTACTAGTATTGAAGAGATTACTGCAACAGTCGGAGTAGCAAAGGGAACCTTATATTATCATTTTTCTAGTAAAGAGGAGATTTTTAATTTTTTAGTTGAAGAAGGAATTAAGTTATTGCAAAATAGTATTGATATTAAAACTGCAAAATTTTCTAATTATATTGATAAATTAAAAGCGATTGTATTGATACAAATAAAAGTAGTTGTAAAATACGAGGATTTAATTACTATTTTGTTGAGTCAATTTTTGGGAAATGAGGCGAGAAACCAAAAGTGCCAAATGCATGTTTTTGAATATATTAATAAAATAGAACAAATCGTAGAAGAAGGAATTAAACTAGGACAGATAAAACAAGGAAATGCACAAGTAATTGCTTCTGAGATTTATGGATTAATATGTTCAACATTAGTATATAAATTAAGAAATTCCGGAGAAATTGATACTTTAAAATTATTTAAAGAATTTGAAAATACGGTAATAGAAGGACTAAGAATAAAATAGAAAAGGGGAGTAATCATGAGAAAACCAATATATGATGTAATGAAATTTCGTGATTTAAAAGAAATGCTACAAAAGTCAGGCGAAGTTTATGGAGATAGACCAGCCTATATCTTTAAGACAGAAGAAGAGGGAAAATTTAGAGAAATTACACATAAAGAGTTTAGAAATGATATTAATAATTTAGGAACAGCATTAATTGATTTAGGATTAAAAAATAAAAGAATTGCTGTTATTTCAGAAAATAGATATGAATGGTGTGTTGCATATTTGGCTATTGTTACTGGAACAGGAGTTGTTGTACCATTAGATAGAGCATTACCAGATAATGAAATAGAAAATTTAATTCTTCGTTCAGAAGTAGAAGCTATTTTTTATTCTAATAAATATAGTGAAGTAATGAAGCGTTTAAAAGAACAAGGAAATACCAATATAAAATATTTTATTTCAATGGATTTAGAGCAAGAACAAAATGGTATTTATGCAGAAAAACAATTAATTGACCAAGGAAAGAAATTAATAGAACAGGGGAATAGAGACTTTTTAGATGCCAAAATTAATGCAGAAGAAATGAGTATCATGTTATTTACTTCAGGTACAACAGCCATGTCAAAAGCGGTTATGTTATCTCACAAAAATATTTGTAGTAATTTAATAGATATTGCTTCTGTTATTAAAATAGATGAATATGATAGATTTTTATCATTTTTACCATTACATCATACTTTTGAATGTACAGTTGGTTTTTTATATCCAATCTCAAAAGGTGGATCAATTGCGTTTTGTGAAGGAATTCGTCATATTGCGGATAACATTAAAGAATTTCGAATTACAGCTATGATTTCTGTTCCAATTCTTTTTGAAAATATGTATAAGAAAGTAATGAAAGGAATTGAGAAAAAAGGAAAATTAGAAACTGTAAAAAAGGGAATTAAGATTAGCCAATTTTTATTGAAATTCGGTATTGATATTAGAAAAAAATTATTTAAAGAAATTCATGATAATTTAGGTGGCAAGGTTAGATTATTTGTGGCAGGAGGAGCAGCTTTAGACCCAGAAGCAGAAAAAGGATTTAATGCATTAGGATTTACGATGTACCAAGGATATGGATTAACAGAAAGTTCTCCAGTAATTGCCGCTGAGGATGATAAATATCAAAGATTAGGTTCTATCGGAAAGGCTTTTCCAAGTATGGAAGTCAAAATTGCAGAACCAAATGAAGAAGGTATTGGCGAACTATTAGCAAAAGGTCCTACTATTATGTTAGGATATTATCATAATGAAGAAGCAACAAAAGAAACAATCGAGGATGGATGGCTACATACAGGAGATTTAGCAAAAATTGATAAAGACGGATATATTTTTATTTGTGGTAGAAAGAAATTTGTTATTGTATTAAAAAACGGAAAAAATATTTATCCAGAAGAACTAGAAACATTGATTAATAAAATTGAAGGTGTTAAAGAATCTTTTGTTTATGGAAGACCAGAAGACGATGGAGATTATAAAATTTGTGCTAAAATTGTTTATGATAAAGAGTTGATAGAAGAACTTTATCATGAAAAAGAGGAAGAAAAGATAAAAGAAATTATTTGGCAAGAAGTGAAAAAGGTTAATAAAACAATGCCTGCTTATAAATATATTAGAGATATTATTGTAACAGATCAAGATTTGATTAAAACAACAACCCAAAAAATAAAAAGATTTGAAGAAATCAAAACTGTTAGTTAGAATTGAACAACAAATAGATGGAAATTTATTTTTCTTAGGGGAATCGTAAAAATAAGAGAATTTGGCAGAAAGTATTGATGTCGAAAACTCTTATTTTTTGTAACAAAAATGTAATATTTCTGTAACCAAAACTTAAAGATAAAATAAAGTAATTCTCTTGTAGTTTTTTGCTGATTCATGTATAATAAAATATGAAATAGGAAAAAGCTATCATGCGTAAGATAAAGGAGGTACATTACATGTCTAAATCTGGCATAGTAAATGTGAGAATGGTTATCACAGAAGAAAAAATATTATCCAATATAGATAAAATCCAAAAAATGATTAATCCAAATAGTAAGAAACAAATTGTGCAATTAGAAGAAGATACATATTTTAAAGATTTAATAGAGTCTGTAAAAACATATTTAATAGAATATCCAAAAAAGAAAAATTTCCCTGCTAGTGTTTATAAAGCAGCTTATGGGTTGGTAGAATATGCTACCAATCAATTTGAAGAAAATACAAAGAAAATAGAAGAATTAATTAGACAAAGAGAGCAAAATATTAGCTTAGCTGGAGATTTAAAAGAATTAGTAGAAGCAGTAGAAAATAAAGATAAAGAATGGAAAGATAAAGTAAAAAAAGCAGAAGAGAAATTCTCAGAAGATATTATAGAAACTTTAACTATTGTAGGAAAGGCAAAAGGAACAACTTCTCAAAACTATCAAGATGCTATTAAATTATTGAATGCAAGAATTAGTAATTTAGAAGCTAATTTACATATAGAAATAGATATGGAAAGGATAGAAGATAGGTCAAAAGCTTTAAGTTATATTGGAATAGAAGTAGCAGATGCTTTAAAATCAATTCCTACTCCAGTAGAAGAAGTACAAGAAACACCAGTAGAAGAAGAACAACAAGTTACAGTTACAGAACAAGTAACACCAGAACAACAACAATATGTTCAAGAAACAACTTTTGAAGCTAAACCAAGTTTATGGCAAAGAATTAAAAACAGTAAATTTGTGAGAACCATTAGATATATCACTAAGATTAGAATTAGATTAGATTATTCTGCTTTACCAGAGGGTAGAGGAAATAATGAATAAAGGATAAAAGGCTAGGAACTAAGTCCTAGCTTTTGGTGAATTGTAAAAGTAACTTCCAAAAGAAAAAGTAAATTCCAAATGTAAGAGAAACAGCCATTTTCTAAATA
>CALXCD010000034.1 GCA_944386715.1 uncultured Clostridia bacterium | reverse complement strand
TATGTCTCATACGACCTATGACACATTTGCTTAAGCTAAATATATAATAACATCTTTTTTGGTATTTGTCAAATATTATTTTTCAATAATTCCTTTTTGTCTGATTCATTTGTGATAATGTCTTAATAAATCATTTGAGAAAATGTCTCAACCAAAAAATATTTATGGATACTTTGAATAAAAAATTATATAATACAAAAGTTATCACATTTTTATTGGAGGCGACACCCGGATTCGAACCGGGGATCAGAGTTTTGCAGACTCGTGCCTTAGCCACTTGGCTATGTCGCCATATTCTTTTTGGAATTTTGGAGCAGGTAGTGGGAATCGAACCCGCAACTAAACCTTGGCAAGGTTTTATTTTACCATTAAACTATACCTGCATTCATTACATTATATTATCAAGCATTTAAAATGATACCAAAAAACTATCATTTTGTCAATAGTTTTTCTGAATTCTATCTGGTGCTTCCGGTTCTCTTGCTTGTTTTCTGATAAATTTACTTTTTTTGATTTTTTATAATGGAAAAAACAAAAGTGACTTATTTTTTCTACTTTCATTTGTCACTTTTGTTTTAAAATTATTTTTTCTTGCTTGTTTTAACCGCTTTATTTTTTGTAGATTTCTTTTTTCTTGTAGTTGTTTTTCTAGTTACTTTTTTACTAGTTTCTTTTTTTACCTCTTCTGCTTCTTGTGGATTCCACTTTTCTCCTGGTTTTGGTTTATTCCAAGAAATATAATCACAACTTTCTGGATTATTTTCACAAATGTAGTAATTTCTTCTTTTTTTCGTTTTTCTTACTTGCACCTTTGCTCCACATTTTGGGCATGGCACATCAATTGTTTCTATGATTGGTTTTGCATTTTTACATTCTGGATAACCTGGACAAGCTAAGAATTTTCCATATCGTCCAAATTTATATACCATCATTCTACCACATTTTTCACAAGGTACATCTGATACCTCATCTACTAATTCTACATGTTCTAGCTCTTTTTCTACTTTTTCTATTTCTAGTTCAAATGGTCCGTAGAATTCTCTTATCATTTTTTTCCACATTTCTTTTCCTTCTGCAATATCATCAAATTCATTTTCTATTTTTGCCGTAAATTCTACATTAATAACATCTGAAAAGTTTTCTGTTAATAATTTGTTGACTATTTTTCCTAATTCTGTTGGAACTAGTTGTTTTTGTATTTTTTCAATATATCTTCTTTCTAAAATAGTGGTAATAGTAGGAGAATAGGTACTTGGTCTTCCAATTCCTTTTTCTTCTAATGCTTTTACTAAGCTTGCTTCTGTATATCTTGGTGGTGGTTCTGTAAAGCTTTGTTTTGGTTCTATATTTTCTAAAATAACCTCTTGTTGTTCTTTTAATGGTGGTAACATACCTTCTTCTTCTTTTTCATTGGAATCACTGCCTTCTACGTATAAAGTCATAAAACCTTTAAATCTAATGGTTTGCCCATTTGCTTTGAAATCATATCCATTGGCTTTGATATTTACTGCCATTGTATCATAAATTGCTGCTGCCATTTGACTTGCCATAAATCGATGATAAATTAGTTTATATAGTTTATATTGGTCTTTTGTTAAGGCATCTTGTATCTTATCTGGTTCTAAATCGGCATAAGTTGGTCTGATACCTTCATGTGCATCTTGAGAATCTTTTTTGGTTTTATAATATCTATTTTCATAATAGTTTTCTCCATAGGTAGCTGTGATATGCTCTTTAGCTGCTGCTCTTGCTTCTTCAGAAATTCTGGTAGAATCTGTTCTCATATAAGTAATTAAACCTATGGTTCCTTTTTCTGGTATTTTTACACCTTCATATAATCCTTGTGCAATAGACATGGTTTTCTTTAAAGTAAATCCTAATTTCCTAGATGCTTCTTGTTGCATTGTACTTGTGGTAAAAGGAGGTGCTGGTGTTCTTTTCTTTTCTCCTTTTTTCACTTCATCTACTATATAGGTTGCATGTTCTATGTTTTTTAGAATCTCATTCACTTCTTTTTCTGTATGAATTTCTTGTTTTTTTCCATCTTTTCCATAAAATCTAGCTTCAAATTTCTTTTTTGTTTCTTTATCTTTTAATTTAGCATAAATGTTCCAATATTCTTCTGGTTTGAAATTTTCTATTTCGTTTTCTCTATCTACAATTAATTTGACAGCTACAGATTGTACTCTTCCTGCTGATAGTCCTCTTTTTACTTTTTTCCATAAAACCGGACTTATTTTATAACCTACAATCCTATCTAAGACCCTTCTTGCTTGTTGTGCATCTACTAAATTAATATCAATGTCTCTTGGCTCTTTAATTGCTTTTTGAACAGCGGATTTTGTAATTTCATTAAAGGTTACTCTTGTAATTTTTTCTTTTTCATCTTGTAATATATAGGCTAAATGCCAAGCGATTGCTTCTCCCTCACGGTCAGGGTCAGTTGCAATATATATTTTTTTGGCTTGTTTTGCTTCTTTTTTTAATGTTTTGATTAAATCTCCTTTTCCTCTAATATTAATATATTCTGGTTCAAAATCATGTTCTACATCAACCCCTAATTTTGATTTAGGTAAGTCCCTTATATGTCCCATAGAAGCAAGTACTTTTGTACTTCCTCCTAGAAATTTTTTTATGGTATTGGCTTTGGCTGGTGATTCCACAATAATTAATTTATCAGCCATAAATTCCTCCTTCATTTTATTTACTGATAGTATTCTAGACCAAATCCCCATATTTTGCAAGCTTTTTTATATTAAATTTATGAAAAGTATTTAAAATAATTGATTTTTTAAATCTTCAATCACATCATCTACAATAACAGGTGTTACTTCATTCCTTTTAAAAAAATCTAGTATTTCTTCCACTTTTTGTTCATCATTTGTTAAATATTTAATTTCTTTATCTTCGGTTTTTATATTTTCTGGTATGTATTCTGTTTTTACAACATATATTCCATATTTGATTTTATTATTTTTTATTAGGTCATCTTCGTTTATCTTTTTATAATATTCTATTTTAATTGGATACTCCTTTCCTTCTTCTTTTAAATTTTCTTGATTAATAAATGTTCCTCCAAAAAATGTTTTCAAAATTTCTCCCCCTTTTTCTTCCGCACTTTTTTATCATACTACTAAATGGAAATTTTTTCAAATACTTTTCATCGCATTATTCTTCCTTTTCATTTATTTTCTCTTATTTTTCGATAATTATTTTTCTATTTAGTGTAAATATTTTATTTTTCTACTTTTTATTTTATTCAATAATTAGTAATATTTTATTTGTTTTTTTATTTAGAAAAATAGAAAAAATCCAACCTTTCATTGAGCTGGATTTCATTTTTTTATTCTTTTTATACTTCATTATTTAATGATTCATAATATTCATATTTTTCGTCTATTGCTTTTGCTTTCAGTGTTGCATATAGTTCTGCAATGGTTGCTGCATTATATGGATTCACATAGAAAATACTCAACAATCCTAGTGTCAATACTGATAAAAAGTTCCATCCAAAAAATGACATATCTAAGACAAATGTCTTCCATTTGTTTCCCTTCATCATTTGTTTGGATAGTCCAAATGCTTCTTTTCTTTTTATTTTTGGATTTTCTGCTAATATGTAAGGAATCATTCTATATTCATAAGTTTTAATTGCTCCACCAATAATTGTTAAATACCATAATGCATTATAGATATTTCTTAAGAACATTGTAATTGCTACATTTAGCCAATTCCCTTTTTGGAACACTACTTTTACTTCTCCTATTTTTGCATTATTATCTTTTCTTGCTTTTAAGAAATATCTTTTTCCTCCTACAATTAATGGGTCTGCAATAAATACGATGAAGCTAAAAGCCAGTATTGCGCCAATTATTAAAATGATTCCTATTCTTGTTTTATTTATTTGGAAAGAATTTATGGCATCCCAAATTTTAAAAATATATTTTTGTGATTTTGTAGCACTATTTAAATTTGCTTCTATTGCTTTTAGTATATTTATTTGTGTATCATTAAAAGTTTCTCTTATATTTTCTTCTGAGAAAAATGGTCTTTTTATCCCTTCTGTTTGTACTTCTTGTATTCCGTTTTTATGATATATGTAATTAGGATCCATGGAATCGTCTTGCCATATTCCTACAATAGAAGTTCCAAATTCACCAGTTAATAACGCCACTAAAAAACAGGTAACGACTGCTGTCCAATAGTTTCTTTTTACAACTTCTTTCGCTCTTGCTTTTAATTCTTTTCTATTCCACATTCCTATTTTCTCCTACCTTTAATTTACATATTTATTATAAATCAAATCGTTTTTGTTGGCAACCCTATTTCGTATTAAAATTTCGCTACTTTTTATTTTAGTAAGTTGCGACACACAAAGTATGAAAAATAATACTATATTTATTCAATAACAAAAAAGGAAATACCACATTATATTTCCCTTTTATCTTAATTCTTTTCTATATACTTTATAATCACTCATACAGCCTTCTACCAAATCCCAAAATTTTTTAGAATGGTTCATTTCTTTCAAATGACACAATTCATGTAATACTACATATTCTATTGCTTCCTTAGATTTATTAGCAAGTTTTGCATTAATGGTAATGTTTCTATTGCTAGAACAACTTCCCCATGCATATTTAATATTTTTTATTCTAATTTTATTAGGATAAACCTTTAATTGGTTTGTATATTTTTGGGTTGCCATTTGAATAGTATTTTTTAAGTTTTCTATTTTTTGTGGAGTAATTTCTTCTTGTGGTTTTTGTTTTTCTTTTTTTAGATTTTCTGCAATCCATTTGGCCTTTTTTTGTACGAATTCTTGAATGGTGTTATCTTTCATTCTATAAGGTACTTTTACAATTACTTCACCATTTTGAATTTGGATATATAAGTTTTTTATTTTCTTTTTTTGAATTTTATAGGTAATTTCTTTTTCTCCATATTGTATGACTGCCATTTTTTATTTACTTTCTTCCTTTTTTGCTAAAAATTTATATACTACTGCTGCTAATGCTGCTCCTACAAGTGGTGCTACGATAAATACCCATACTTGTTCTAGTGCTTCTCCACCTAAAAATAATGCAGGTGCTAAGCTTCTTGCTGGGTTTACAGATGTTCCTGTTAATGGAATTCCTACAATATGTACTAATGCTAATGCTAATCCTATTACAATTCCTGTAACAGAACTTTTCTTTTCATCAGATGTTACCCCTAATACTGTGAAAATAAATACGAAAGTAAGTACTACTTCTGTAATGATAGCTCCTATCATACTTAAATTTACGCTTGATGCTGTGTCAAATCCATTAGCTCCTAGCCCTTGAACATCAATTTCTAGTCCACTATTTATCATAATGGTATATAAGATTGCTATTCCTGCTATGGCTCCTAAGATTTGTGCAATGACATAACAAATAAAATCTTTTGCATCCATTTTTTTGTTAATAAGCATGGCAAGTGATACAGCTGGATTCACATGACATCCTGATATGTTTCCTATCACATAAGACATAGCTACAACAGATAATCCAAAAGCTAAAGCAATTCCTACTGTTCCTAAAATTCCTCCTGCTATTGCTGCACTTCCACATCCAAATAATACAAGTACAGCTGTTCCAATAAATTCGCAAACGTATTTTTTCATTTGTTTTCCTCCTCTTATTTTTATTTGCCTTCATTATATTTCAATTTAAAATTAGTGTCAATAAATTTGTTTTCGATTTATTTAAATTTAATCTTATTTCCTATGTCTAATTTACCAGCTCTTGTAACAGATTGGTATCCATATTTTTCTTTTAGGCTATCTATTACTTTATCTAATTTTTCTTGTTTTTTACTATTTTCATTTTGAAATAAAGATAATTGTTTTTCTTCTTTTTCTATTAAATTATCTATCCTTACTCCCACTAATCTAATTGGTTTTGGTGTTTGATACATTTGATGTAATAATTCTTTTGCTTTTTGATAAATATCTTTTGTGTTTGCAGTTGCTTCCATTAATTTTCCTTGATGAGAGCTATCTTCAAAATCTTTTGTTCTTAATTGAACACTTACCGTTGTGCCTAATAACTCATATTTTCTAAGTCGATACGTGCTTTGTTCTACCAATGCTAGTAGAATTTCTTCTAATTTTTCTATTTGTGTTATATTTTCTGGTAAAGTGGTCGAATTTCCAATTCCTTTTGGT
Organism: uncultured Clostridia bacterium; assembly: GCA_944386715.1. Classification (GTDB taxonomy): domain Bacteria; phylum Bacillota; class Clostridia; order TANB77; family CAG-508; genus CAG-269. Next base: position 7,208 of record CALXCD010000034.1, on the reverse strand, counting down.
TTTTCTGGTTTGTATTTTACTTCTGCATGGTCTATTCCATTTGCATATTCCCACATTTGGATACCATGTTTTCCAAATTTTTTTTCTAATATTTTTTTGTCAGAATTCGCTAAATCTTTTATCGTTTTAATATGCATGTTGTATAATTTTGGTACTGTTTTTTTCCCTAGCATGAATAATTCTGATATTGGTAATGGCCACATCTTAGTAGGAATTTCGTTTTCAAACAAAGTATGTACTCTATCTGGTTTGGTAAAGTCAGATGCCATTTTTGCCAGTAACTTGTTATGTGCCACTCCTACATTGACAGTAAATCCTAGTTCTTCTTTTACTCTTTTGTTGATTTCTTTTGCTTTGTTTAATAAAGTATCTTTCATGAGATATTGTGTCATATCTAAAAAGCATTCATCTATACTAAATCTTTCGATTTTATCGGTATATTCTAATAAAAGATGATATAGTTGTTCTGAGTATTTTTTATAAGTTGGGTAATGAGATGGAAAAATTTGTACTCCCGGGCATTTTATTCTGGCTTGATAAATGGTTTCTGCTGTTTTAATTCCGCATTCTTTGGCTTTCATACTTTTGGCAAGTACTATTCCAGACCTTTTACTTTCATCTCCTCCAATAATGGCAGGAATGTTTCTAATATCGATTTTGCTTCCTTGTTTTAGCATTTCTACTGCTGTCCAACTTAAGAAAGCATTATTCACATCTACATGTAATATTTGTCTTTCCATTTTCATCATCTCCAAACTTATTATAGAATTTTTGTTTGGTTTTGTCAAGGAAATATTAACCTATATTGTTCCATTTTTCTATGTCTTTAATTATAAAATCTTCTATTTTTTCTTTATTCTTTTCTAAGTTTTCTCTGATATTGGTTGCTCGTATTGGTATGATTTCTCTTTTTTCATCTACTCTTCTGTCAATGATATTTAAGTATTTTGCCACTTTTTCTCCGTATTTTTCACTACTATAGAAATGGGTACAATTTAAGTTTTGAATGATAGGTAGCAGATATTCCATTTGTATTTTGACACTTTTTTCATCTAATCCATACTGTTTTGGTGGATGATAAGCATATAATATTTCTACTTGTGGATATAATTTTTTTATCCAATTTGCTCTTGTTTGTATGGGAATGTTTATGACATCTGTTTCATAGATGACAATATAAAATTTATCCATTTCTTTTAAGGCTGTTTCAATTAAATATTGATGTCCTTTGTGTAATGGTGCAAATTTTCCGATGGTAAATCCTATTTTTTCTTCTTTTTTATTTTGTTTCATTTATTTTCACTTCTTTCTAGGAAAATAGTTTTCTTTTTTGAATATGATAAGTTACTTTGCTGACTAATGTAGTAGGAGCTAGTTTTATTCCTATTTTTGCAAGTTTGATATCGATTCCTGGTACGATATAGAATTTTCCTTTTTCTAATTTTTGAATAGCATATTTTGCAACTTGCATACTATTTGCTTCTCTGATTTGAAATTTTACATTCGCAACTTTACTAAAGTTGGTATGCACTGGTCCTGGACATAATATACTGATTTGAACCTTTGATTTTTCTTTTTTTAATTCTTCTCTGATGGCTTCTGACAATCTTACCACATATGCTTTTGTGGCATAATATGTTGCCATTAATGGTCCTGGCATAAATCCTGCAATAGATGCTACATTTAGTATTTTTCCGCTATTCTTTTCTTTCATATCGATTAGATATAATTTTGTTAAAATGTGATATGCAATGATGTTGGTTTGTATCATATTGATTTCCTTTTGTAAAGATGTTTTTGTAAAATCTCCACAATCTCCAAATCCTGCATTATTGATTAAGATATCCACATTTTGTACTTTTTGGTGGAGTTCTATACAGTTTTCTTCTTTGGATAAATCCATTGCTATCACTTCTACTTTTATTTTATTTTTCTCTTCTAATTCTTTGGCTAATCTTTTGAGTTCTTCTTCATTTCTGGCAACGATTACTAAATCATTTCCTTTGCTTGCCATGATTTTTGCCATGTCTTTTCCTATTCCAGAAGATGCTCCTGTGATTAAAACTTTCATTTCTTTCTCCTTTTTTCCTTATTTTATTATATTTTTTCTATTCTTGCAAATTTTTATTCTGAAATATTTTATAAAAAATAAGATAGAAAAATTTTTTATTCTTCTATCTTTTTTATTAGGAATTATTCTATTTTTTTCTAAATTTACTAAACAAAGTTCCTACTGCATGTACAATTGGGGTAGCATTTCTATTGGCAACACCTTTTCCTAAGGCTTTTCCTCCTACTGTTAAAGCTGCTACAATCGCACTAAGAATAAATTGCATATCAAAGGATAATCCAAATTGTTCTGTTATTTTGACAGATATTAAGGCACTTATTGCTCCACTTAATACCCCACAAATATCTCCAATAACGTCTGCACAGATATTAGCTACTTTAGGAGCATTTCTAATTAATTTGATAGAGTCTTTAGAACCATTTACTTTTTTGGTTGCTTTGGCATGAAATTCTTCTTCATTTGCCACTGTTACTGCGACTCCTACGATATCAAAAAAGATACCTGTTGCTATTACCAACATTAAGATTAGTATAGCAGATATCAAATTTAGATTAGACACTCCATTGGCAGATATATAGGAAAATATAATGGATAAGATAAATGTCATAATAGATACTTTGATAAACCATTTTATTTCCGAGTGTTCTTTATTTTTTTGATTATCTTGTTTTTCTTTCATGTTTAATTTTATCGTCCTCCTAGTTTCTTTATAAAAACGAACCTAGATGGTAAAAGCCTAAGTAAATTTTACAGTTTAGGTCTGGTCGAATTTCTCTATTTTCCGCTTAACATTACTGTTAGAGCCGTTTCCGTTTCAGGAAAATATCTATCAAATTTCATAGATACCAGATTGCCACTTAAATCTGTACCTTAATCCCCAGACTTTCATGTCTCTTTCGAAACAAACATTCTAGAAGTTTTCCTTTACATACATTTACACTTTACTAGTCTTTTTTGCAAAAGTAATTTCATAATCTGTAATTTTATTTCTTTGGCCAATGTCCATAAAATTACTGTTAAAATTAATCCCAATACTTTCACTCGAGACAGGCTACTCTATGTATTTTGTGTCTTGGCACGCAACATAGGTTTCACTTAAAACTGTTTAGTTTAAGTCTCCGCGAAACCAGGGGCTCTTATGTATGCCATTACATAATACCCTAATTTCTTACTCCCTGAAAGCACACAAAACTGGCATTTCGCGCACAAACAAGAAACTTCAACGATGTGCCCTTTAGTGGATTTTTAGCCCCACCCTCGTAAAGTTTGTATGACTAGAATAATGCACCATCGATATATATTATACCTTTTTTAGATAATTATTCCAAATTCTTTGATGGTGCGTTTAAGTCATTTTTTGCTTTTAGAAGTTATTTTCGTTTCTTTCAATCTTTAGTTTTCTTTTTATTTCTCATTTATTCTTTTATTTTCTTATGTTTTTATATATGTTTCTTTACTTCTGCAAATATTTCTTCATGAATATCTTCAATTGTTCTAATTGTATCTTCTTTTACACATTGAATTTCATACCAATGATATTCTTTTGCTACTTCACAAGCTGCATGATAAGCATCTATCAAATGATTTTTATCACTTTCATGAATATCTTTTTTGGTTTCATGGGTAAATTTGTTTTCTCTATTTTCTATTAATTGAATTGATTTTTCTACTGGCATGTTTAGGAAAAATACTTCTGTTGGAATAGGTAGTTCGTATAAATGAAATTCAAAATCCCATAGCCAATCTAAAAATTTTTTTCTTTCTTCTTTATTCTCAATTTTTCCAGCTTGATGTACCATATTTGCTGTTGTATATCTATCTGCTAACAAAATGCCTCCCTCTTCATAATATTTTTTAAATCCGGTTTGAAAAGTGGCATATCTATCTGCTGCATAAAAAGTAGATGCAATGTATGGACTAATTTCTTTTGCATTTTTTCCAAATTCTCCAGATAAGTACATTTTCACAAGTGATGAACTTGGACTATCATAATTGGGAAAACTTACTGTTTTATATTCTACTCCTTCTTTTGTTAATCTTTCTTGCAATTTTGTAAATTGTGTTTGTTTTCCACTTCCATCTGTTCCATCTATCACAAATAATTTTCCCATTTTATTTCTCCTCTTCTTTTTTATTTTCTTTTTCTTCTTTTTCTTTTTGGTTTTTTTCTAGCATCTTGTTAATAGAATTTAAAATGTCATCTGCATTTTCATCAAATTCATCTTTTACTAAATTAAACATTTTTCTTCTCCTCACTTTTTTAATTTCTTTACTGCTTTTTATTATACTATCTTTTATTTTTCTTTTCAATATATTTTGATGTGCTAGGACAAATTTAGCTTCGCTAGACCTTTCCTCTACTTTTTTAAACTAACAATATTAAATTAAGGTCTAGCAAGAAGCGTATAAGATTTGTCGACGCGAAAAATTGCAAAGCAATTTTTCTGTGCATCTATGTTTTTTAACATTATAGGAAATGCAATTTCCTATAATGTTAAAAATCGTTTTAGCTTTGTATTTTGCTAAAACGACTCTATCCTTTTTCTTATTCTTTTTTTATTTAGTTCCTCTTTTTTGTCCTTTTTTATTTGTCATCTATTTGCATTATTCATGTTCTTGATTTTCTTTTTCCATCCAGTCTTTTCCATCGACAACCCTTGTTACCATCATAGAAGAAACCGTATCTCCTACTACATTTAACATGGTTGCAGGTGGGTCTATAATGGTTGCAATGATAGTTAAGATTGGTAATGCTGCTACTGGGTATCCCATCATACTAATGATTAACATTTCAGAAATGGTTCCTCCTCCAATTGGAACAGCTGTAATCAATAAGTTAGCAAGTAATGCAACTCCTAATACACCTAATATATCTCCTGCTGTTGCAACACTGGTTCCAAATAGACATACTAGAAACATTATTTTAAATACAGAGCCAATGATAGAACCATCTTTATGGAAGCTACTTCCTAATGGAATCGTGGTTTCTGCTATGTCATCTGGTACTCCCATTTTTTTACTACTTTCGATATTGATAGGAATAGATGCTGCGCTAGAACAAGTTGCAAGTGCAGTCAATGTTGGTGAGAGTGCATTTTTCCAAAAGGCTTTTATTCCTTTTTTTCCTCCTGCCATCCATGCATAAATAGTATACATGACGAAATAGAATACAACTGTTACTATGGTATAAATCACAAATGTTTTTAAATATCCTACCGCGATAGAGGCTCCAAAACTTCCTATTAAGCTCGCAAAATAACATCCTAATCCTATAGGAGCATAGTACATGATGATTTTTATCACATTATGTACTATTTCATTTGCCGCTTCTAGAAAATCTACAACTGGTTTTGCTTTTTCTCCTGTTTTATTCATAGCAATTCCAAAGATAATGGAGAATACTAATAATGCAATAATATTTTCTTTTGATAATAATTTTGAAAAGTCATTTACGGTTAATAAGTTTACTGTTCTATCTGCAATACTCATTTCCTCTTCTTCTACTTCTGTTTCTTCTGCTGTTTCTGTTGTTTCTTCCAAGGAAGCACGTATGGTTTCTCCATCTTCTGGTTCTACTAATTTAACAAAATAGGTACTTGCAAATCCAATTAGTACTGCTATGATAGATGTAAAAATAAATACTCCTACTATGGTTATCATGATTTTGCCTAATCTTTTCGGTGTTTTCATTTTTGCGATAGATGTGGTTATGGTTAAAAAGATGAGTGGGATAATGATGACTAATAAAAGATTTAAGAATAAATCTCCAAAAGGACTAAGAATAGTTGCTTTTTCTTGGAATATGATTCCTACAATAGCGCCAACAATGATTGCAACTAATAAAATAATTGTTGACTTGTAATTAGATAAAAATTTTTTCATAATACTACCTCTTTTCTAAAAGAAAGGTAACTAAAAATATAGTTATATTTTTAGGATTTGTCTTATTATATACTATTCCATTTTGTTTTACAATATTATTTTTTATTTTTTAAAAAGTAATATTTTTTATTTTTTCACATATACTAATATTAGGGAATGCATTTTGTGTTAACTTTTCATAAAATTCCTTGAAATCTATTGACAAATTCATTTAGAAGTTGTATACTTAGGAAGTCAATATATCGCGGAGTGGAGCAGTTGGCAGCTCGTTGGGCTCATAACCCAAAGGTCGCAAGTTCGAGTCGGGAATTTGACAGTTAATTAAATAGAAAATTGATATAAGCATTGATAGTGCTTAATTTTTTTGTCAAATTTTTCTTTTTTCTCTTGCACAATGTCTCACAATGTGTTATGATATGGAAAAAAGGAGAAAATTTATGAGATTACAAATTGTTAAATCTAAAAATGCCCAGTCACTTTATGTTGTAAAATCTATCTATCACAATAAAAAACGTACAAATAAAGTTATTGAAAAATTAGGAACTTATGATTATCTAAAAAATATTTTGAATGAAGAGCCAATTGCTTGGGCAAAAAAATATGTTGAAGAATTAAATAAAAAAGAAAAAGAAGGAACTAGAGATATTCTGGTTAAATACTGTCCTACGAAAATCATTGAAAAAAATTTGCAAACTTCTTTTAATGTTGGGTATCTCTTTTTAGAAAAAATATATTATGGTTTAGGATTAAATCATATTTGTAATGAGATTAGTAATAAATACAAATTCAATTATGATTTAGATAATATTCTTTCTAGGTTAATATATAGTAGAATAATATATCCTTCTTCAAAATTAGCCACTTTTGAATTATCTAAAAAATATATTGAACAACCTAATTTTGAACTTCATGATATTTACCGTGCTTTAGAAGTAATAGCGAAAGAAACTGATTTTATTCAATCTGAATTGTATAAAAACAGTTTAAAAGTATCTAAGCGAAACACTAATATCCTTTACTACGATTGCACTAACTACTTTTTTGAAATCGAACAAGAAAGTGGATTAAGACAATATGGTCCTTCTAAAGAGCATAGACCTAATCCAATTACTCAAATGGGGCTTTTCATGGATGGAGATGGTATCCCTTTAGCTTTTAGTATTACAGCTGGAAATACTAATGAACAAATTACCTTAACTCCCCTAGAAGAAAAAATATTAGAAGATTTTAAACTTTCTAAATTCATTGTTTGTAC
>CALXCD010000033.1 GCA_944386715.1 uncultured Clostridia bacterium | reverse complement strand
CTAAATAAAGATGAATTAATAAAACATATTGCAAAATTCACTTCAAGCATTTGGCAAGTACATCCTTTTGGAGAAGGCAATACAAGAACAACAGCAGTATTTATCGAAAAGTATCTTAATAATATGGGATTTAATGTTAATAATGATATGTTTAAAAACAAAAGTTTATATTTTAGAAATGCTTTAGTTAGAAGTAATTATGGAAATATTCCAAAAGGAATTTATCCTACATTTGATTATCTAGTGATGTTTTTTGAAAATTTATTACAAGGAAAAAATAATGAATTAAAAAATACAGATTTATATATTAAAGAATTATTTGGAAATGATAATTAGTTAAAAATTTGAGGAGGAATTAATATGTCAAATTGGAAAGATATGGCTAAAAGATTGAGAAAAAATCAAGAAAAAAATTTAAGTGACTATGCTAAACAATCTTCTAAATCAGAAGAAAGAATAAAGTTTTTAAGACAAATAGAAGATAAAAAAGCGAAAGTATTATCTAGTACAAGAAAAAAAAGGAACTATAAAAAAACAACAATTCAAGAAGATTTGGAAAAATAATTGCTATATTAATACTTTTCTACAAAAACCTGAAGCACTACATCTCAAATATGTTTTGTCAAATAATATTAATATAGTAACTATTCGAAGCAAAATTTAATATCTAGAAAATGCGTTATATTTTTTATGCAGTAACAATTCGTGGGGACCAGCGAGCAGACAGTCTGTTTATCCTATTTCTTATTTTATGGATATTTTTACAGACTGTGCGATGCTGGGAGTTACAAATAAAAAATATAACGCATTTTCAGATAAGAAATTATACAATTGAATAATTACTTAATATAGCAACATTCTATATATTTTTATCAATATTAGGAAGTAATTGTTTTTTTCTAGAAACAACACCTTCTAAAAAAGCTCTATGATTTTCTAAAGTTTTTCCAAAAGCTTTTTGAATAATCTCATCTGCATTTTGACCTAAAACAATAATCTCTGAATTACTATTCAAAATATCGGTAATCGCAAAAACAAATAAACTTAAATTATCTGCTTGCATTTTATCTTCCATTGCTGTTTCGATAGCTTGTTGTCTATTTAAAACATCTTCTATACTAACCGTATTAACTTGTGCAATCACAAATTTCTTTCCGTCTTTTTCTAAATTTTTTGCATCCAAATTAATTAATTCTGTTTCTGTAAAATCATCTAAATCTGTTCCTGCTTTTAACATTTCTAATCCATATTGTTGAATATCAATTTGTCCTATTTTTCCTAAATCTTCTAAAGCTTGTTTATCCCATTTAGTTGTAGTTGGAGATTTTAATAATAAAGTATCTGAAATAATGCTACTAGCCATCAAGATAGCTTCTTCTTTACTGATTTCTAAATTTCTTTGTTGATACTCCTTATACAAAATAGTACCTGTGCAACCATATGGTTTTGCATTATAATATAAAGGTTCTGCTGTTCTAAAATTAGCGATACGATGATGGTCTATTACTCCTATTATTTTGGCATTTTCAATTCCTTCCACACTTTGGCTAAAATCATTATGGTCTACCAAAATAACTTCTTGTCCTTCTTCTACCTTTTCAATCATCTCAGGTGCTTCCAAATGCAAATAATCTAAAACATATTGTGTTTCTTTATTCACTTTGCCTAATCTTGTTGCAAAACACTTCTCATATCCTAATTTTCTATTAAATCTTTCTTTTACCATAGCTGAACATATAGAATCTGTATCTGGATTTTTATGTCCAAAAATAAATATTTTTTCTTCCATTTTTATCTCCTCTTTCTTCATACTTTTGCTCAATTATATGATTTATCTACTATTTTGTCAAGAACAAATCGGAATAGAAAAAGATTAACCTTACGTTAATCCTTCCAAAATTTTCTCTAGTTCTTCTTTTGAAAAATGATACTGCTTATTACAAAAATGACATTCTAAATTAGCTTGCCCCTCTGTTTGAATAATATCTTCCAATTCTTCTTTTCCTAATGTCATCAATCCTTCAGCCATATGTTCTTTAGAACAATCACAATGATACATAGGAACTCTAGTATCTTCAATAACTTCCACATTTTCATCCCCTGTAATTCTTTTAGCAATTTCTACTAAACTTAATTTTTCATCTAACATTTTAGACATAGCACCTGCTTTAAAAATGGATTGTTCTATTATTGATATCTCTTCCTCTGTTGCGTCTGGCATAGGATTAATAAAATATCCACCAGCTGCTCTTACTCCATCTTTATCCACTAATACTCCTAATGCAACTGCTGATTGTCTTTGCTCCGATGTTACAAAGTAATTAGCAAAATCTTCTGCTATTTCCCCTGATACCAATGGAGATATACCAATGTATGGCTCTTTTAATCCAATATCTTTAATAACATTAATATATCCTTGATTTCCAACAGCACCACTTACATCTAATTTTCCAAATTCATTTAATGGTATATCTACTTGTGGATTTACCACATATCCTTTTACTTCTGGTTTGTTATTACAGGTTGCTACCATCATTTGTATAGGACCATTTCCTTTTATTTGTACAGTAAGTTTATCTTTTACATTTTTCATTTCAGAACCCATCATGACCGTCATTGTTAGCATTCTACCAAATGCTGCTGTTGCAACAGGACTTAAGTCATGAACTTTTCTTGCTTCTTCTACTAATTTTGTGGTATCTGCACACATGACTGATATTTTTCCATGATGTGCTAATAATCTGATTATTTTATCTGACATTTACCTCTAACCTTTCAAATAATTATCTACACTTTTAAATTGCTGTTCTGCCTCTTTTCTCAAATATTCTAATTTATTCACATTAACTTCTTCAAAATCGCTTAAGTCTAAAACTCTATTTTCTTCAATTTCCTTAAAATTAATAACAGAACCAGTTAATTTTAAATCATTTAACATATTATTAATCTTTTTGCTATATGAAATAACATAAAACTTATGTTGACAAACATAAGATAATATAACAGAATGAAATCTTTCACAAATCATATATTCCATTTTTGAATATTCTTGTAAAAATGGTTTTATATTTCCTTCATACTGTACTACCAATATGTTTTCATTTTCGAATTCTTTCGGTAATAAACTTTTTAATTTATTAATCATTTTCTCATCACCTTCATATCGGCAAAATGAAAATAAATATACCTTTTTCCCCTGGTTTATATATCTTTTTATATTTTGATACATAAAATTAATATACTCTTGTCCCTTTGCTTTTATATCTTCCCTGATTTCTAAATCTATTAAAGATATTCCTACAGTATCTTTTTCCGCCTTTATTTCTCCTATTGGATAAGAAAATACTAAGTCTGGAGCATATCTAATTGTTTTAATATCTTTAAATAATTCGTATGAATATAAATCTCTAAAGCACAAATCTGTACAATTAGTAAATACTTTTTTGGATAATTCAAAATATTGCTCAGTTTGATATGGTCCATAATTAGAACTAATATAATAAAACGGTTTATTTTGAACTTTACAGTCTTTTACAAATTGCAAACAAGATTCATCTAAATTATAAACTTTACCACCCTCCATAAAAATAGAGCCACCTATATAAATACAAGCATCGTAGTTTTTCATATCAATATCTTCAAAATCTTCTTTATCCACTTTTAAAGTAACTACATTTCTATTGTTCTTAAATGGAACTATATATTTTTCCTCTATTACTCTAATAAAAAATTTAGTATCAGGATATCTATTTATTAATTGTTCTACAAATAAATCATCTCCAAGATTATTTCTTAAATAAGCTAATACTAAAATTTTTTTCATTTTTCTCCCCTTTCTTTTATACTAATTTAAAGATTACATATATTAGATTTAATTTTATTCCACACCTTATTTGTTTCCACAAATTCCTTATAATGTTTATTTACCTCTTCATCATACTGATTTAATATTACTAATAACTGTTTAAATGACATTCCTGGAAACAATTTTTCTAATACAGGTGTACTCATTTCCAAATTTTGTCGCATTTTAGCTATTTCATTTTTATAATTTTTCTTATTTAAAATATATAATAGTAATGGTTTATATTTTAGCCATCCTACTGATGCCTTTAGAAATCTCTCTCCTACATTTTCATCTTTTGATTCAATTTTTTTTAATTTTTTAGGATATTTACCTGACATAATTCCTTTATATTTTAAGAATCCGTCATGGAAATGATATAATGGTGTTTTTATAACTTTACAATCATCTAACATCATAGAGAAAAAAGTATCTTCGCCTCTTGCCTCTGGTGGATTATAAAAAGCTGGAATTTTCTTAATCTCTTTTAAATTAACACATAATGTAGAACCTGCAACCCATTTTTTCCCTTTTTCTAAACCTATTTCGTAAGTTCCTTCTCCATCTGCTATTTGAGGATTAGCATAAGTCACACCATTATTAAATTTCATTACATTTTTGATTGTTTCCCAATCCACTAATTCATTACTAACAGCTTCTATATAACTTTTCAAAACAACTTCATCTATCTCTTCATTTAATTCAAAATAAGGAATAGGAGATATATATCCACAATGATATCCTATTGACACATCTGCATCTTGAATTGTTTCTAAATGTTTTATAATATTATCTTGTTCTTTCCAAATCACTTCACCATTTTCGCCTTTCAAACATGCAACAGGATACTCATCATCATCCCAAAATAATAAATAATCCATTTTTTTCTTTAATGCATAGTACATTAAAGTATTTCTTCCTTTGGCATGTCCATATCCTAAAATATAATTTACCTCTTTATTAGAAAATCCATATCTTCCTTTTAAAATTTTTTTATCTTCTTCTATATTTTCTGGCGTAATATATTTCACATTTATTTCTTTGTATACCTCTGGTTCCAATTTATAAAAATCAGCCTCTTCAGCTTGTTGATATCTAAGATCATATAAAATAAAAATAGTAACATTTACTTTTTCATGGAATTTCTTTACTTGCTCTACAATTTTTTTATGATATTTATTGATAATATTACATGCATTTGGTCTACCTGTTACGAAACCTATTCCTAATTTTATACCTTGTTTTTCCATTGTTCCTCCTACTGTATTTCTCATTTTTTAAATTATGTTTCCTTATTTAACACCATAAATTATACCACACCGCAAAATAGTTGTCAATTACTGATATTGTTGATTTTCACAAGCATTTCCCTCTTCTTTTTTACAAATTTTATCCAAAAAGAAAAGAGATTTTGATATCTCTTTAAACCTTCTTCTTAAGTCAATTTAATTTTACTCGTGTATCTCAAACATCTCTTTACCTTCCCCACAAACAGGGCAAACCCAATCATCTGGTAAATCCTCAAAAGAAGTACCTGGTTTAATACCTGCTTTTTCATTTCCAAACTTAGGATTATAAATATATTTACACTCAATACATTCATATCTTTGTGATTCTACTTTTTCCATTTTAAAGTTCTTATATCCAATCGCTAGTGCTACAATTACCATTAACAAGAAAGACAATGCCTTCCAGATACCACTATCTAATAAAATAACTGCAAATATTCCAAAAGTAGCACTAATACCATATAAAATTAAAACAGCTTGCTTAGGACTAAAACCTCTTGCCACTAGTCTATGATGTAAATGCCCTTTATCTGCTTTAAAAATTGCTTTAATAGATTTTCCTTTTACTAATCTTCTAATAATTGCCCACATCGTATCAAATAAAGGTAATCCCAATACAATTAATGGTAATACAATTACTGCTGCAGTATATGTTTTTGCCATTCCTAAAATAGAAATAATAGAAAGTGAAAATCCTAAAAAATTAGAACCAGTATCTCCAATAAAAGTCTTAGCTGGTGCAAAATTAAATGGTAAAAATCCCACCAAAGCACCTGCTAAAGCAGCAACTAAAATAATCGCTATTAAAGGTGAACCATTCAATACGAAAATAATCAGTAAAGATACTGCTGATATCACTGATATTCCTGAAGATAATCCATCTAAACCATCTATCAAATTAATTGCATTTGTTACACCCACAATCCAAACAATCGTAACAATGATAGAAAAAGTTTCTTGCAACTGTGGCGTATCTAAAAATGGTAAAGTTATTTCATTTATCCTTACTCCAAACAAAGTTACAATAATAGCTGCTAATAATTGCCCTGCTAATTTAGCAAGTGGTCTTATGGTTCTAATATCATCGATAATACAGGTAATACTAATCACAATAATTCCTAATAACATTCCCAAGAGTTGTTTTCCATACTGTTCTGTACCAAATAAATTAATGGTATGTTCCATACTCATTACAATCAATAAATATATAACAGATACCAAAAATCCTAAAATAACTGCTGGTCCACCAAATTTAGGCATCGCCTTTTTATGCATTCTTCTTTTATCTTTTGGTACATCTACAGCTCCTACTTTTTCTGCTATACGAATCGTATATGGCGTCGCCATAAAAGCCACAATAAAAGCAAGCAGAAAAGCAATGGCAATATTTCCCCACATATTGATTCCTCCAGTTTTATTTCATATTTTCTTCTTCAATTTCTTCCACCATTTTTAATCTTTCTGCATACCTACCGCCTTTAAATTCTGTTCCAATCCAATTTCTAATAATACAAACAGCTTGATTAACAGTTAAATAATCTCCCCCTAATGTGATAACATTAATATCATCATCTGCTTTTGCAAATTTAGCAGATTCCTCATTGAAAATAGTAGCTGCTCTAATCCCTTTAAATTTATTAGCTACTACTGTCATTCCATAACCTGAACGACAAACTAAAATTCCTTTATCTGCATTTCTAGCTTGTATTTCTTGAGCTACTTTTTTAGCATATATTGGATAGTCTGTCCTTTCTTCACTATATGTTCCACAATCTATATATGGTATTTGTTTCTCATCTAAATATTTTTTGATTTCTTCTTTTAATTGATAACCTCCATGGTCACTTCCAATTGCTATCATTTCATCACCTCATTCTAGCATTCAATATATCATAATTTTGATAAGATTACAATAATTATGCCATGTTTTTTCTAGTTTTTTAAGGAATTTCCAATTTTCCCCTTGTCAAATCCAAAAAAATGTGCTAAAATGACTTATGTTATAGTGTAATATAGACTAAGAGGAGGTGCCATTAAGAAATGCCAAACATTAAATCAGCAAAAAAAAGAGTTAAAGTAATAGAGAAAAAAACTTTAAGAAATAATATGATAAAATCAGAATATAAATCTGCTGTAAAAAAATTTGAAGAAGCAGTAGCAGCTGGTAAAATTGAAGATGCAAAAGTACTTTTATCTCAAGCAACCAAAAAAATTGACCAAGCTTGTACTAAAGGTGTTATTGTAAAAAACACAGCAGCTAGAAAAAAATCTAATTTATCTAAAAAACTAAATGCAGCTATGGCTTAATACATATACGTATAAATTAAGAAGATGATAGGAGATTATCATCTTTTTTTATTTTCTTTACGCCTCAAAGAATCAGTCTATAAAGCCTATTCTGGTTGATATTACCATTGTTATTCTTCTTTCTTCATGTTAGGATATAAGTATAGATATTACAAATGAGGTGAATACATATGATAATTAAAAAATTAATAGAATGTTATAAAAATTTTGAGAAAACAACTTACAAAATTTTGAAACATGGATTAAAATTTTGTTTTATTTTATGCATGTTTTCTATCTTCATGCTACTTATTTATGATTCTTTTTTAGCTACTCCTATTTTATATCATGTAGGTTTAGCACTATTTAGATTAAGTATTATTTTTGGAATTGAATTTTTAGTTTGTGCTTTTGTAGTAGATAGTATAAAAAAACAAACCATTTAAAAATACACTCTTAATATTAAACTTTAAACCTAATATTAAGAGTGCATTTCTTTTTTCTCTTTTAATTTTTATTAAAATAAATAATCAAATGTTCTATGGTTTTCTTATTTTCAGAATTCAATTTATCGAAACCTGCTAATGGATATTCCATACTTTTATTTCCTTTAATATGTAAATATTCGCTAAAAATTTGGTCTAATCCCACATCAAATATATTACAAATTTTAACAAGTACCTCATAAGAAGGTTTTGCTCTATCTTGTTCTACATCACTAATATATCTAGCAGATACTTCTGTTTCTTCTGCTAATTTTTCTTGTGTATATCCATTGCTTTTTCTAATAGCTTGAATTTTTTTCCCTATTTTAATTGTACTCGTTTTCTTCATTTACACCACCTATATTTTTTTCTTATTTTACCAAATTCTATAATCAGTATAAATGAACTATTTTCGTTTGAAATGTTAATTTATTTCACGTTCATTTCTATAAATCACTCACATATTTCTCTAATAACTTATCCAATAATCTTTTTTGTTTTACTATTTCCTTTTTATCCTTTTGTTCTGTTATCATCTGTTCCAATTCCAATAATTGTTTTGCAATTTCATCCTTCAAATCCTCCATACTTTTCACCTCTTGTTTAATATGTGCCTTTTCTTATTTTTTATACTATATTATACTTTAATCCTAAAGTCAATATTTATATTTAAGTAAATTATCTCCATTCATATCTTTACTATTTGTTGCAATTCATTCCTAGGTACAATGATATTATTTTATAACACTGCGTAGCGACCAAACGAGCAAAACTGCGAATGCGATTGGAGCAACTTTCCTTTTTTTATTTTATGAAAGTTGCGACACATAAAGTGTAAAAAATAATATCATTGTGCCTAGGAATAAATAGTAGCCTACATTTATCTAAAAAAATATAAAATTTCTGCATAACTCTTGACAAAATAAGAAATACTAGATAAAATAATGGTCAATTAAAATATATTACGTTTGTACAATGCAAAGAAAATAGATGTTACTTAAAAGAGAAAAAGGGTCACCGGCTGAAAGCCCTTTAAGGTCAACCTATTTATCGAAACACATTGGAGTAACAAAATGGTTTATCACCAAACCATCATATAAAGTGGAAAATCAAAAGATTTTCAAGCTGGGTGGCACCGCGGAAAATAATTTCGTCCCTGCATCAAATATGCAATGGGACGTTTTTTGTGTTTAATATTATTCATAAAAAATGCTCCCAAAATAAGAAAGGAGTTTTTGATATGAAAGAATATCGTACACATTACTGTAACGAAATCAGTTTAGAAGATGTTGGAAAAAAAGTAAGAATAGCTGGTTTTGTACAAACTATTCGTGATTTAGGTGGTCTTGTATTTCTAGATATTAGAGATATGTATGGCATCACTCAAGTAGTTACTTCTGGGAAAACAGAAGATGTAGACTTTGCTTCTCATATCCCTTTAGAATCCTCTGTTAGTGTATATGGAGAAGTGAAAAAAAGAGATGAAGAAACTATCAATCCTAAATTAAAAACCGGATTAGTAGAAATTCGTATAGAAGAGATTAAAATACTAGGAAAAAGGACACAGAATCTACCTTTTGAAGTAAACACCAATCAAGAAATTAGAGAAGATTTAAGACTTCAATATCGCTTCTTAGATTTAAGAAATAATAGACTAAAAAACAATTTAATATTAAGAGCTAAAGTACTTCAATTTCTTAGAAAAGAAATGATTGCACAAGGATTTTTAGAAGTACAAACTCCTATTTTAACCAGTTCATCACCAGAAGGTGCAAGAGATTACTTAGTACCAAGTAGACTTCATCCCGGAAAATTTTATGCCTTACCACAAGCACCTCAACAATTTAAACAATTACTAATGGTTTCTGGGATTGATAAATATTTTCAAATTGCACCATGCTTTAGAGACGAAGACGCCAGGTCAGACCGTGCTCCTGGAGAATTTTATCAATTAGATATGGAAATGGCATATAGCACACAAGAAGATGTATTTCAAGCAATAGAACCAGTTATGTATCATACTTTTCAAGAATTTTCAGATAAAAAAATTGTGCAATATCCTTTCCCTAGAATTTCTTATCAAGAAGCTATGATAAAATATGGTACTGATAAACCTGATTTAAGAAATCCTTTAACCATCATAGATTTATCTGATTTCTTTCAAAAATGTACTTTTAAACCATTTATAGATAAAACCGTAAGAGCTATCAAAGTAAAGAAACATTTATCAAAAGGATTTCACGAAAAAATGCTTAATTTTGCTACATCTATTGGAATGGCTGGACTTGGCTATCTTGAAGTACAAGAAGATTTAAGTTTTAAAGGTCCTATTGACAAATTCATTCCTAATGAGTTAAAGAAAAACTTATTAAATTTAGCAGAATTAGAAAAAGGAGACACCATTTTCTTCATTGCAGATAATGAAAAAAGAGCAACAGAACTTGCCGGTCAAATTAGAACAGAATTAGGAGAAAGATTAGATTTAATTGATAAAAATACTTTTGCTTTTGCTTGGATTATAGATTTCCCAATGTTTGAATTAGATGACCATGGGAAACTAACTTTTAGCCATAACCCATTTTCTATGCCACAAGGTGGTCTAAAAGCTTTAGAAACGCAAAATCCATTAGACATTTTAGCTTATCAATATGATATTGTATGTAATGGTGTAGAACTATCTTCTGGAGCCGTTCGAAATCATGACATTACTATTATGCTAAAAGCTTTTACCATGGCAGGATATACCGAAGAAGAAGTAAAATCTAAATTTGGTGCCTTATATACAGCATTTCAATTCGGTGCCCCACCTCATAGTGGAATTGCTCCTGGTATTGACAGAATGTTAATGTTACTTACTGATTCTGATTCCATCAGAGAAGTAATTGCATTTCCACTAAATAGTAAAGCCCAAGATTTAATGATGGGAGCTCCAAGCAATGTAAAAAGAGAACAATTACATGATATCCATATTAAATTAGATATCAAATAATAATTGGCATTAGTTATGAGTTTATCTCTCCATAGACTCTAAACTAATGCCAACTTTTCTTTTATCCATGATTCTCCATTTTTCTATTATATTCAAACTCTTCCCAGGACCTACTAAATTTATGGTTTGCAAACATATCTTTTAATCCCGTAATTTGTTTCAATCGAATAATTTCATCTAATTCCATTCCCAAATGTTTAGAAATTTGTTCTTCTGTCCATCCATTTTCTGTCAAAGTCAAAACAATATGAGACATATCCACAATTTGATGTGTTCCTCTTGCTCTATTATGTCTTATCGTACTTGCCATACGATTTTCTAAATCTTTATCAATCGTAACAATTGGTATTTGTTTCAAATGAAAATATTCTTTTGCACATCTATATCTGTGGAAACCATCTACTACAATATAAATATCTTTGTCTTTATCATAATAAGTAACAATTGGTTGCGTATATCCATCTTCTTCTATAGAATGTCGTAGCAATTCCATTTCAGGTGGTGCTACTTTATTTGGGTTATAGTCATTTGCTACCACTTTATCAATATCTACCATTTTTACATTTAATACTGGAAATTCTATCTCACTCATATTTTTTCGCCCTCTCTCTAAAAGTAAGTTGCTATCATACACAGCTATACTTTTCCATTATTTTGATAAATAAATCGTTACAAAATTCTTATAACTATGGGATGTATCTATCTTAAATCCACATCTTTCATAAACATCTACATACGCATTTGTCACAATACTATAAGTTATCTTATTTTCTTTTTTTACACGTTCTAAGATTTCTTCCAAATACTCTTCTCGAATAGTATAAACATTTTTAATCATATTTTTTGCCACTGAAACAAACGCCATTGGCTTTTTTCCATCCAAATAGATATACCATAATTTATCATTATCATCATATAGTCTATCATTTGTTTGTCTTTCCACTACTCTTGAACCAAAAAATTTTCCCATATATGGATAAAAATCTTCATCTTGATTGGTTGCTCTTACTACCATTTTATATTTCCTCCTTTTAACTACATTGTGCTTGTATCACTTTTTGTAATGTTTTATCATCTGTTATTGTATTTTTGTTTAACAAATTGTCCCATTTATGAATTAGTTTTTGTAATTCTTGGTCATCTGTTTTCGTTTGTGCAAAGGATAATCTTTTTAAATAAAAATCGTTTTTCTCAATGGCTCTTGCAATTCTTCTCCAAGAAATTGCTTTCTTCTGATTTTCTAATTTACATTCTGCTGTATCTGGGATATCTTCTACATCCACATGATATTTATTTCGATACCAAATCATAAATTTCTTAATTTTTCGATAGTAGTGCCACATTAATTCATTATTATAAATCCCTATACTTTCTAATAAAAATACGGCATATTGTTGCCAACTCATAAAGTCTGGCTTACAAGATTTAATATTTCCTAATGCTGTCGTCTTACAATAGATGTTCCCGAAATTAACACCATTTACTCGATTTAAAATTTTCGTCCAAGTTTCATATTCTAAAGCTTTATATTGATTTAAACCATTTTTTTGGTCATCCCCATATGGTTGACAAAGTCTTTGCTCATAAATACTAACTCCATTTTTATACATTAACTCATAAATCTCATTAAATTTAAAGTCCAATTGACTAACAGCTCCCCAAATGTCTTCTGCTGTCCAATCATAAATAGGATAAAAGTTATAAACATCGATATGTTTTTCATTTACCTTTAATTTCGTTGTCCAAGGATGCCCATTAAAAGTTATCTTTTTATCCTGAAATGCAATGGTTCTAAAACGATTCAAACTCTCATCTGTTCTAATCCCAATACCACAAGCTACTTTTCCTGGATATTTTTCCAAATACCATTGTGCAAATTGGACAATAAAATCTTCAAATTCTTCTCCTTTTTCAAACCAATCAAAAGGACAATTATGGATATTAATACTATCTTTAGGCATATCTCTTACCCATAAATGTTTACTTTCTTCTTCCCAACAAATCCATTTAGGTTGTAATACAGATACCGCATTTCTCAATGCCATTGGTAAAGCAATATGATAAAAATCATTAATTTGAGGTAATTTTTTTAATTCTTCAATATGTGCAATAGTATGACTATATTGTGCTTCTAAATCGATATATAAGACATCAAACTTTTTATTGAGTTCTTTAGCTATCATATTAGCCAATTGAACCATAACAGAACTATCTTTTCCGCCACTAACACTAAAATAAATATGATCAAAATTTTCAAACATAATTCTTAATCTATCTTTTGTAGCTTCTAGTACATTTTTTTCTAAATATATTTTCGACATTTTTTTCACCCTTTTTCAAATTATAACATTCTGGGAATATTCTGTAAAGTTTTTGAAGAAAAAAAAGAGACCAAACTTGGTCTCCATCTCTAATCATATATCTATATATTTTTTTATTAATTTACTATTTTTTGTTTACTAAATCTTTTAATGCTTTACCAGCTTTGAAAACTGGAGCTTTTGATGCAGGTATTTTGATTTC
>CALXCD010000032.1 GCA_944386715.1 uncultured Clostridia bacterium | reverse complement strand
ACATTGTGCACTATCAAAAAGCTAGAAACGTTGTCTATCAACATTTCTAGCTTTTAACTGTCAAATTTGAGATTATATACTATTCCATTTTGTTTTACAATATTATTTTTTATTTTTTAAAAAGTAATATTTTTTATTTTTTCACATATACTAATATTAGGGAATGCATTTTGTGTTAACTTTTCATAAAATTCCTTGAAATCTATTGACAAATTCATTTAGAAGTTGTATACTTAGGAAGTCAATATATCGCGGAGTGGAGCAGTTGGCAGCTCGTTGGGCTCATAACCCAAAGGTCGCAAGTTCGAGTCTTGCCTCCGCAACCAGATGAATATCAAGCATTTGTTATTTTAACAAATGCTTTTCTAATATCTTTTAATGATATAGGAGGATTATTATGGAAGAATGTAAGATACAAAATTTATATGATTTATCTCAAACAATTGCTTCATCTTTATTTAAGGATGTTATTTATCCTTGGGAGGTATTACCAAAAATTAAAGATTTTATTATCGCTTTAGGAAATACTTTAGATACTCATATCTATGAAAAAAAAGGAGAAAATATATGGATTGCAAAGTCTGCTAAAGTTGCTCCAACTGCATATATTTCTGGTCCAGTGATTATTGGTGAAGAAACAGAAATTAGACATTGTGCCTTTATTCGTGGAAATGCTATTGTAGGAAATCATTGTGTTGTTGGTAATTCTACAGAACTTAAAAATGTTATTTTGTTTAACAATGTTCAAGTTCCCCATTATAATTATGTTGGTGATTCTATTTTGGGTTATCGTTCTCATATGGGTGCAGGTTCTATTACATCTAATGTAAAATCTGATAAAAAGTTAGTCATTGTGAAAAGTGGGGCTGAATGTATGGAAACTGGCTTGAAAAAGTTTGGAGCTATGATTGGAGATAATGTTGAAGTAGGATGTAATTCTGTTTTGAATCCTGGAACTGTAATCGGTAAGAATTCTAATATTTATCCCCTATCTTGTGTGAGAGGTATTGTTCCAGAAAATAGTATTTATAAAAATCAGAATGAAGTTGTGGCAAAAAATAACTGAATAAGATAAAGCCCTAAGTAAGTATTATAATATTATTTTGAATTACTTTGTAAGCGACCAAACGAGCCTTTGGCGAGTGCGATTGGAGCAACTTTCTATATTTTATTTATCATGAAAGTTGCGACACACAAAGTATAAAAAATAATATTATAATACTTACTTAGGGCTTATTGTGATTTTCCTTATCTTAAAAATCCTTTAATAATTTCTTCTTCTGCCTCTTTTTCAGAAAGTCCTAATGTCATCAATTTAATTAATTGTTCTCCTGCAATTTTTCCGATTGCTGCTTCATGTATTAGATTTGCCTCTACATTATTTGCTGTAATCTCTGGAGTTGCTGTCACTTTTGCATTGTCTTTAATAATAGCATCACATTCACTATGTGCAAAGCATTTATTATTTCCATATATTTTAGATACAAAAAATTGTTCTGAATCTTCTGTTGCAACAGACCTTGAAGTAACATGTGTACTGGCATTTTCTCCATTTAATTGTACATCAAATATTGTTTTCGCAAATTGTTTTCCATGTGTCATAATTTTTTCTGAAACCACAAAATTTGTATTTTCTTCTAATTCTCCTTTAGTTTCTCTAATGGTAGAGTCTACTCCTTTAATTTGACTACTTTCCATTTCTAAGCTACTTCCTGCTTTTAAATATACTTCTGTTACTGGATTTAATATTCTTTTTCCATCTCCTGAACCTTCTCCATAGTGTTTTTCGATATAGCGAACTTTTGCCCCTTCTTCTAAATAGAAACGGTGAATTCCATCGTGCTCAGAATCTTTATGATGGTCATTGTGAATCCCACATCCTGCAACAATAATAACATTTGCATTTTTTCCAATATGAAAATCATTGTATACTAAATCTTTTAGTCCACTTTCTGTGATGATTACTGGGATATGGATAAATTCGAATTTTGTATTTTCTTTTACATAGATATCAATTCCTGGTTTGTCTGTTTTGGTTACAATATTGATATTCTCTGTTACTTTTCTTTCTATTCCTTTTCCATTTTTTCTAATGTTATAGGCTCCTTTTGGAATATTTTCTAAATTAGATATTTCTCCCAAAAGTTCTTTATCTATTTTATTTATTTTTTCTTCCATCTATCTTCTCCTTTCTATTAGTTGTTATCTTATTCCTATTTTAATGCATTATTTATTTTACAGCATGTTGTATTTCCTATTGTTTTTTCTAGTATTTGTTTACTTGTTCCTATTTCTTGTATTTTTCCTGCTTTCATTAAAATGACTTCATCTGCAATATTTAAGATTCTTTCTTGATGTGAAATAATGATAGTTGTCCCTTTAATGATTTCACTCATATTTTCAAATACTTGTATTAAGTTATTGAAACTCCATAAGTCTATTCCTGCTTCTGGTTCATCAAAAATAGTTAATTTAGCTCCTCTTAATGCAACAGTTGCTATTTCAATTCTTTTTAATTCGCCTCCTGATAAAGAACCATTTACTTCTCTATCTACATATTCTTTGGCACATAATCCCACTTTGGATAATGTTTCACAGGCTTCTTTTTTGGTAATTTGTTTTTGTGCTGCCATTTTTAGTAAATCATATATGGTAATTCCTTTAAATTTGACTGGTTGTTGAAAGGCAAAGCTAATTCCTAATTTTGCTCTTTCATCTATTGGTAACTTAGTGATGTCTTTTCCATTTAAAATTACCTTACCAGAATCTGGTTTTTCTATTCCCATAATGATTTTAGCTAATGTTGATTTTCCAGACCCATTTGGTCCTGTTATTGCAACAAACTTTCCTAAGTCTATATCTAAATTTATATTATCTAAAATTTTTCTGTTTTCTCTTTCAAAACAGATATCTTTTAATTGTAATAACATCTTTTTCCTCCTTTTCTATCTATGGTGGGTCTATTATATCATCATTTTTCCTATTTTTCCACTATTTTATGCTAATATATTCTTTGATTTTCTCATATTTTGCTTCTCCTATCCCACTTACTTCTTTTATTTCCTCTTTTTGCTTAAATTTTCCTTTTTCTTTCCTATATTCTATAATTTTAGTAGCTGTGGCAGGTCCGATTCCTGGTAAAGTATCTAATTCTTCTTGTGTAGCTGTATTGATATTAATTACATCTTGCTTTGTGTTTGTATCTTGGATTTGCATGGATGGTGTGTTTTCTGCTTTTGCTGTATTTTCTGCATTTTCATTATTTTCTTGTCTTTCGTTTTGATTTGGTATATAGATTTTCATACCGTCTTCTAATAGATAGGCTAAATTAATATCACTTAAATCTGCCTCTTGTGTTAGTCCTCCTGCTTTTTCTATGGCATCTGCTATTCGGCAATTAGCACTCAGTTCTAGCATTCCTTCTTTTTGTACACACCCTGCTATATGAACAAAAATGTTTTTTTCTTCTGTTTCTTTTGTTGTATTATCCTGTGCTATTTCTAATACATTTTCTATCTCTTCTTCACTTGTGTTTTCTATTGCATTAGTATAGCAATATATTCCTATTCCAATGATTGTTATTAAAATGATTACTATGATTTTTTGTTTTTTATTTAAATAATTCATCCTTTGATTCCTCCTTTTCTATATTTTTGTAATATATATTGAAATTTTTCATCAAATGCTATATGATTATTTTAAATTATTTTAGGAGCGTAATAATAAATGAAGTTAAAAATGAAAAAATGGAGTATGATAATAATTTTACTATTTGTGTTTCTATTTCCTTCTTTTGTATCTGCTGATACAGAGGATTTAGAGCTTAATTCTAAAGCTGTTTTTTTGATGGATAATGAATCTAATAAAGTTTTGTATGAAAAAAATGCAAATGAAAAAATGTATCCTGCCAGTACTACTAAAATATTGACAGCTATTTTGGCATTGGAAAATTGCAAATTAGATGATGTTGTTACTATTAATTACGATGCTGTAATTTCTATTCCTGATGGATATTCTACTGCTAATTTACAAGTGGGAGAACAATTTACAGTCGAACAATTATTACAATTATTATTAGTACATTCTGCCAATGATGCTGCTAATGTGTTAGCATATTATGTAGGTGGGTCTTTGGATAGTTTTGTTTCTATGATGAATACAAAATTAAGTGATTTAAATTTAGATAATTCACATTTTACAAATACTTATGGAAAACATGAAGAAAATCATTATACAACTGCTCATGATTTAGCTATTTTGATGCAGTATTGTATGAAAAACGAAGATTTTAGAAAAATTGCAGGTAGTGCTTCTTGCTCTATCCCTACTACCAATAAATATAGTGCTAGGTCATATATTTCTACAAATGAATTACTAATTCCAGAAAGTCGTAATTATTATCCTTATGTTATTGCTGGTAAAACTGGTTTTACTACACCTGCTGGTGAATGTCTGGTTTCTATGGCATATAAAGATGGGCTAGAATTGATTGCAGTTGTTTTGGGTGGAGAGACTGTTAATCGGTGTTTCTGCTAGATTTTCAGATACCAAAGATTTGTACGAATATGGTTTTTCTCATTTTTCTAAACAAACTGTTTTGAAAGCTGGAGATATTGCTACTCAAATCGAAGTTTCTAATGCTACTAAAGAAACAAAAAATTTAGATTTATTAATTGAAGAAGATGTTTCTGCCTTACTTAGTAATGATATTTCTTTAGAAACACTTTCTCCTACAATTACGATACAAGAAAATGTTTCGGCTCCTATTATGGAAGGAGATGTGTTAGGTACCATTCGGTTATTCGATTGATGGAGTATCTTTTTCTAGTAACCTAGTTGCCTCTCACGCAGTAGAAGAATCTAAGTTATTAACTTATGTTATCTATATCGGTTCTATTTGTATTGTTATATTTCTATTTTGTGAAATTATTTCTAAAAAGAAAAGACGTAAAAGGAGCAAGTAATTTATGCTTGCCCCTTATTTTTTATTTATAATCTTTTCCTATTACAATGGTAACATCCACTTTACTGTTATTTATTTCACTACTAGATATGGTTCCTGTTCCTAAAACATCTTTCATGTTTTTTAATATCGTTTCTTTTACATCTGTTTTATTTACAATTGTTGTTTTTGAAGTGGTATTTGTGGTTCCTGTTCTTGCTACTTTGTATCCTGCCCCCTCTAATTCTTTGATGGCATTTTGCAAACTAGTACTATTTCCACTTCCATTTAATACTTCTAATTTGATGTCGGCTTTACTAACATTGTCGGTACTGCCTTCCGCAGCTTCTCCATTTTCTGTAGTTGTTTCTTCTTGAATATCTCTATCATAAAATAATTCTTGTATTAAGCTTTCCGTTTCTTCTTCATCATAGAAGAACATCCATGTATTAGTTGCTTGGACATATTTATTTTCTCCTGGCAATGTTTCTGTCAACATATTTTCTGTACTGAATTCTACAATATATGGAATATAATCTTTTGCCACATTAAAATCTATGTTTGTAATAATATTCTTTTCTGCAATTTCTAATATCTGTCCTAATTTGAATATATTTTCTGGTTTTGCTGTTTGTTTGATGGTTGCCATAATGAATTCTCTTTGTGTTCTCATTCTTCCTGAATCATTATCTCCATATTCTTCAGGATAACTAGTTCCATCATCATTGTGTCTGAAACGTACTAATTGTTCTGCTTTATCTCCATCTAAAAGTTGTTCTCCTTTTTTTAAGTCAATATGTAAATCTTGTTTTTCGTCATTATAGTACATATCTATTGGCACATTAAAAGTTACTCCTCCTATGGCATCTACCAATTCTATTAATGCTTCTGTTTTTATTACTGCATAATATTCGATACCTAAACCTGTTATCTTATTTACAGCTTCTAATGTTTCATCAGGTCTATGTTTTCTGCTATATAAAGCATTAATTTTTTCATATGCTGTTGCTCTTGATGGAGTTTTTCCTGTATAAGTATCTCTTGGTATAGATAATAATGTCGCTTTTTGTGTATTTGGATTATAAGATGCTACAATAATGGTATCTGTTAGGTCTACTCCAGTCTGGTCTGTACTAATCCCTAATAATAGTACTTTAAATTCTCCTAAGTTTTTCTTAGTGTTTTCATCATGTCCTACCACAGTTGCTAGCATTCCACTAATTCCTCCACCATTTTTTTGTGTTTTATATATAAACCATCCTCCTGCAATTAGTAATATCAGAATGATAACAATTAATATTTTTTTCCATAACTTCATTTTTTTTCTTTTATTCTTTTGTTGTTTTACATTTTGTCCTTTGTTTTTTTGATTTGTTTTTTTATCTTTCAATTTATTTCACTCCCAAAATTTCATGTGTTTAGTATAGCAAATATTTCTACAAAAGGCAATAAATTAAGACAAAAAATTAGAAAAATACATTTAAAATATTATTGTTATACATCACTTTTCCTATATAAGATGAATTCAAACTTTGATGAACTGTATTTTCTGGATTTATTTGCCCTGCTACTCCAATTAATAGCATAGCAATATAAATGATTAGTAATCCTCTTAAAACACCATATAAAAGTCCTCCTATTTCGTTAAACTGTTTGATAATTGGTAATTTTGCTACTGCGTTAGCAAGTGCTGTAACAAATTTTATAGCAATTCTAATGATAATAAATAGGATTAAAATAACTCCTCCTGTTACGATATTTACGGCAATTTCTCTTGCTGCTTCTGGTAACAATCCAGTTTTTGCATCTTCTATCATCTGGATAGATGTTTCATTATTTTCTTCCGCCATGATTCCATTTGCTTTTTCTAATATTGCATTTTCAATGGTTTCATCAATACCTGTAACATTGATGATAACATTTGCAACTGGTTTATATATCACAAATGTAATGGCAATGGCAATAATGAATGCACATAATTTAATAGCTAGTACTACCAGTCCCTTTCTATATCCTAAAAAAGCAGATAATGCAATGATTGCTATGATAATAAAGTCTACTACTATTCCCATTTTCTTTCCTCCTTATAAATTTATTATTTCTATTTTATCACGGTATATAATGGTTGCAATATTGTCTGAGACAACTATTTGTGTAATTTCTTGGTTAGCAATATATCTTTTTACCAACCATCCTCCTGTATTGATAAATTCTACTTCTGTTCCTAAATTTAATGCGATAATATTTCCATATGTATTAATTTCTTTAATACTGGATTCTATCGTATATTCTTTTTCATTTTTATTTTCTGTATTAACTATTTTTACAACAGAATTTACTGTAAATAATCCTGACGATTTTTCCTCAATGGAAATAAAGTGATTTGTTAATTCTACCGATTGGAAAGTTATTTTTTTGTCTTCGTTATTCATTATTAAATTATCTTGTTTGTCTTCTATCACATGAATACAATCTGTATACATACAAACTAATTTATTTTTATCTTGATATTTTATATTGGTAATTAATTTATTGTTTTCTCCTTGATATGTTTCATCTTGTGCTGTTGGCTCATTCATAGAAGCAATTCTGATATTAGATTGAATCATGGTTCCAGAGGTGTCTATCTCTGCAATCGCAAGATATTTGTTATCATTAGAAATGTCTACATCTGCCGTTCTTGTAGAAGATAAAAATTTTTTAAACATTTCTTTACCTTGTGGGTCATATACTGCAATTACTGTTTTATAGCTGGTATCTACAATAACTACTGCTACATATCCATTTCTATTAATATGTACTTGTGAAATATTTCCTTCTACTTGAGCTTCCCATGCTATTTGTTTATCTTCCAATACATATATTTTTTGTCCATTTGTTTCTCCTATAATTAAAAAACGATTAGCAGAATTGAATAATGGATTGGAAATTTGGATTTCTAACTCATTTTCTTGGTTTCCAGTGTTAGAATAAATTATAAATTTATTTTTGTTTAATATTCCTATATATTTGTTAAATGCATATATATTGTTGTTTTGTCCTTCTTTTAATTCTATAGTAGTTGCTTTATCTTGCACAATTTCTTTTCTAAATATGTTTTTATCTATCCATTCTCTGGCTTCCTTATTATTTATATATATTCCAATAAAGACAGCTAATGCAATAATAATAATTCCTATTATGATTGTTATTATTATTTTTTTCTTATTCACTTTTTTTGCTTCTGGTTCTATCCAAAAATCTTTCATTTTTTCTCCTTGGTTTTATTCTTTTTTTCTTATTTTTTCTCTATTTTTGTGATTTTATTTTACTATACTATAATTAAAAAAGCAAGAATTATTCTTGCTTTGCTTAAATTTTTACTAGGCTATACTATTTGCCTATCAGTATAATTATATTATTTTTAAAATCTGCACAAATCCAAGATATCCAAAAACTGGATATAAGATATTTACTAAATTAGAAAACCCAATTTTAGACACTAAAATTGAAATAATAGTTATACTAATTGCTATTTTTATATATTGTTGTTTGTTTTTGCTTATATTGTTCAAAAAGCTATTTCCTAAAGAAATTGCAGTCGTGAAAATGGAAGCTAATATGACAAATCCATATCCGTATTTTAGAATGCCAAACATGTTGGATATCACGTAGACTGCTGGCATCTCTAATTTTGTAATATCGACATCTACTTTTATTAAGATTAGAAAGATGATAATAGATAGAATAATTGTAATGATTGTTGTGATAGTCGAAATACAAAATATTTGTTTTTTATTTTTTAAATAATTTTTTAAGGTGATTAATACCGGGATTAAAAGTATGCTATTATAACTAGTATATAATATGGCATTCAAAATGTAATTGGAATGATTTACTTCTATGATATAATTTCCTAAGTTTTCCCAGGGGGTTTTTGGTAATATTAAAACTCCTAGAATCCCTAAAAAACTGATTAATATAGGTACTAATATTGCATTTATTTTTATCATACCTTTTGTACTAGTCATGAATAAAATAAAACAAGAAATAGCAAGTAGACAACTTCCTATGATACTACGAATTCCTAATTCTTGTTCAAAATAGGCTCCAAATCCTGCTATCATGATAAAGAAAGTAACTAAAATAAATGTATTTATAACAAAATTTATGATATTTGTTATTTTGCAAAACTTATTATTTTTTAAAATACAGTCCAAAAATTCTTTATAAGTATTTATTTCTTCTGTTTTAATAATTTTTAGTGATTGATATATGACAATTCCCATTAAAGAACTTGATATTACAATACCTAATAATCCTTTTATCCCATGAGAAAAAAAGAAAATGTATATTTCTTGTCCTGAAGCAAACCCAGCACCTATTAATGTTCCTATTATGACAAATACTATTTTTAATATATTTTTCATCAAAAAAACCCCATATTAGTTTATGGGGTTTTTGGATAATTATTCTTTTCTATTATTTTTTTCTTCTTCTTACTTGCCACACAATAATTCCTAATAAGATGATAACACATGGTACTGCAAATATAATTACTCTAATAATAGTATCTTGTTCTTGTGTTGCTGTATAGGTTACTGTTCCTGTATTTTTTCTTGCAGTAATGTCTTCCTCTCTATCTGTTAAATAAGCAATAGAATTTAATACCAAATCTTTGTTATAAGCTAATTGTACTGCTGCATATTGAGAATTTTGGCTTAATTGAAAGTCTGAGATAAAGAAGTTTTCTCCATAAATAACTAGTTTTGAAGTGATTGCTTTTTCTCCTGTTTCTTCATTTTCTTCTTGGATCGTTTTTTCTAATTCTGCTCCTACTACAAATGGTCCTTTTTCTTCTCCTTCTTGGGCACTATTTGATTGTATGTTAAAATCTGTTCTGAAATATGCATCTTCACTTGCATTTGCCAATTCCGTTTCTGTTACTTTTAATTCTTCTAATGCATCTTGATTTATGTTTATTTTTGTTGCATTAATAAAGATAACTCCTGTTGTAGTATATAAATCCTTTGTAACGGTAGAAGCATTTAAATCTGGTTTAATTAAGTCTGGTGATTCTGTTATCATTTTACTAGTATCTGTTTCTCTAATAATTCCTGCTTCAAATGGATTTACTCCATACATTGCTAAAATTTTATTTACATTTGGATAATCCTGATTTTGGGTAACTGCTGCATTTAGCCATAATATGTTTCTTCCTGAATTGATGTAATCTGTTATTGCATTTGTTGCAACGTCATCAAAGTCTTTGTTTGGAGTTGTAATAACTAATGTGTCACAATCATCTGGTATTTTTCCAGTTGTTAGTACATCTAGACTACTTACTTCCATTACTTCATTTTGCATGTACATATTTAAGAGATTCATGCTATTGGTTAGTGTTAACTCACTATATCCTTCTAGGAAATATACTTTTGGAACTTTATCTGCTACAACGGAAAGAATAGAGCTTGTTAATTTTTCTTCTGCTATACTGATAGTTTCATATGTAGTAGTATCATAAGTTACTAAATCACTTGCTGTTAATACTTTTGACTTTTCTCCACATTCTACAATAATTCCTTGTGTTCCGCTTTCTATTCCATATTTATTGGCTAAGTCTGGTCTATTATTAATGTCTATTGCTTCTGCTACAATTTTTTCGTTTGCATTTTTATATTGTTTTGCTAAACTCAAGTTAGTATCTTCGTCTGTATATCCGATAAAGTAAATATGAACATCCTTATCTATATCTTTTACTTTTTCTTTACTTTCTTCTGTTAATGTATATAGTTGTTCTTGGCTAAAGTCTAATGGTGTTAATTCTAATTCTTGCATTCCCATATTAATTCCAATGAAAATAGCTATGATAATAACTACTAATAGAAAAGTTTTGCTTCCATCTACTAACCATTTCTTTTTTATGGTTTGTATGAATTTATTTGGTTTTTTGTCTTTTTTTTCTTTTTTCTCTTTACTTTTTATCTTTTCCATCTTTTCTTTTTTCTCTTTCAACTTTTTTACCTCCTTTTACCTTACACTTTTTCTTCTTTGCATGAAAATTACTGTTAATAGCAGACAAGCTATTGTAAATGTAATAAATGTTACTGTATCTGCAATGTCAATTTGTCCTGTTGGAAATTTGCTAAATAGATTAATTAAAGAAAAATTGGTAAATATATTACTAAATTGTGGTAAAAACCATGTTAATATGAAAAATCCAATTGTAATAACACCTGCTATGATTTGGTTTTCTGTTAAACTAGAGGCTAAAATACCAAAAGAGATATAACTCATAGCAAGTAGTAAAAATCCTAATAGCGTTACTAATGCTGTTGTAATATGTGGTGTTCCGAAAAAACTTAAAATTGCAAAATATAAGAAGGTACAAGCTTCTGTTATGATAACAATTAAGGTTGCTGCAATAAATTTTCCAATTACTACTTTGGTAATATTAAGTGGTGATGTTAAAATTAGTTGCTCTGTTCCTGTTTTTCTTTCTTCTGCAATGGTTCTCATTGTTAAAATTGGTGTTATAAATGTTAAAATGGTAGCACCTGAATAGAAAATATATTCAAAATTAGTGCTTTGATAGTTAAATACATCTGTATAGAAAAATATACTAAACATTAATAAAAATAATCCGATAAATACATATCCTATTGGAGAATAGAAATAAGATTTTATCTCTTTTTTAATTACTGCCCACATTATTTATTTCCTCCTTCTATTAATTTCATAAAGGCATCTTCTAATGTACTGTCTGCCTTTTTTAATTCAAATATGGTAATATTTTCTTTTGCAAATTCAGAGAAAATATTTTTTCTTAAATCTATATCTCCCTGTGCTTCTATCATATATTGTTTGGTTCCATCTTCATTTTCTGTTATTAATTCTAATTTTTTGATGTCTTTTATTTTATCTTTCATATTATTTACTTTGTTTTCTGGGTCTTCTACGGTGACATATACACAATTGTTGTTAGATACTTTATTTTCTAAATTTTCCGGTGTATCTATTGCTACAATTTTTCCTTTATTAATAATAATTACTTTATTACAAATTTGACTTACTTCTGATAATATATGAGAACTTAAAATAACGGTATGCGTTTTTCCAAGCTCTTTGATAAGGCTTCTTATTTCTGTGATTTGTTTTGGATCTAAACCTACTGTTGGTTCATCAAGTATTAGGATTTTAGGAGTTCCCACTAAAGCTCCTGCCATGCTAACTCTTTGCTTATATCCTCTTGATAAGTTTTTGATTAACTTTTTTTCCACCTCTTTTAGTCCTGTTTTTTCTATAATTTGATTTATTTTTTCTTTTCTTGTTTTTTTATCTACTTGTTTAATTTCCGCCATATATTGAACAAATTCTCTGACTGTTAAATCTGTATAAAGAGGTACTCCTTCTGGCATGTATCCAATTTCTTTTTTAGCTTTTTTAGGTTTTTTCAACATATCATATCCATCTATGATAATATCTCCTTCTGTTTGTTCGATAAATCCTGTTAGCATATTCATAGTGGTACTTTTACCTGCTCCATTTGGACCTAATAAACCAACTATCTCTCCTTCTTTGATAGAAAAGCTGATATCTTCTACGGCTACTGCTTTTCCATACTTTTTTGTCACATGTTTCACTTCTATCACAAAAAATTCCTCCTTTAAAATCTTTCAATCTATTTAATCCCTAACATAGTATCATTTTATTTTTTTAAAGTAAAGCAATTCACAAAAAATTTACAAATGTTAGTTGTTGTTGGTTACAATTCACAGCTATCTTATATGATATTAGAAAAACCTGCTCATATCTCTAATTACATTTGCATAATAATGAACAAGAAGGTGGATGTTCATGGATTTTATATACCCTTTTTTTATCACATTTATTTTTATTTTTTTATCTGAGTTGGGGGATAAAACACAATTGTTGGTATTATCTTTTTCTACCAAGGGAAAAGCTTCTTTTGTATTATTGGGAGTTGCTATTGGTACTTTTTTTAGTCATGGTTTGGCTATTCTTTTTGGTAGTCAAATTGCATCTTTTCAAAATGATACCTTTCAATTTTATTTGACTCTTTTTACATATTTATCTTTTTTACTGTTTGGTTTTATTGGCTTTTATTCCTCTCATAAAGATGATAATTCGGATGAACATAAGCCCTCTTTTTTACAAAAGCTTCCTTTTTTTCATGTGCATTATGTTTTTATCGTTGCTTTTAGTATTATTGCAGGTGAACTTGGTGATAAGACTTTTTTGGCTTCTTTAGGAGTGGGATTACAATACCCTGATGCTAAAATTTCTTTGATTTTAGGTTCTATTTTTGGTATGGTTGCTAGTAATTCTATTGCTATCTTTTTTGGGAAATTTTTGGGAAATAAATTGAAACCTGAGTTGATGCAGACTTTGTCTAATATTATTTTTATATTATTTGGCGTGTTTGGTCTTATTTCTATGTTTATGAATTGATTTTTTTGTGTAAAAAAATAAGACCCTGACTCGACATATCAATCAAAGATTGTAGCCTAATTACCCCAGGGTCTTGTTGTCTAAGATAATAAAAAATAAATCGCCCTATTTTACAGGAT
The DNA here is from genome assembly GCA_944386715.1 of uncultured Clostridia bacterium. Lineage (GTDB taxonomy): Bacteria > Bacillota > Clostridia > TANB77 > CAG-508 > CAG-269. The sequence continues at coordinate 291 of CALXCD010000032.1, read as the reverse complement.
GATTTTTGAGTATAAAAGGAGTCTTATACAAACACTTTGTATAAGACTTTTTTGGTGAGCCAGGAGGGGTTCGAACCCCCGACCCCAGGCTTAGAAGGCCTGTGCTCTATCCAACTGAGCTACTGACCCATAACTCGAATGACAATAAATATAATAGCACAAAAAATAAGCGGTGTCAATAATTTAGCACAAAAAAAATCAATCCATTAAAACACGTAAATTTACAAAGTAAATTCCAAATGCAATATATAAATAAGGAAATAACATTTACACAAAATATAATTTGTAAGA
>CALXCD010000031.1 GCA_944386715.1 uncultured Clostridia bacterium | reverse complement strand
AAAAACTTTGCGACCAAAGAATATATCGATAAAAACTTTGCGACCAAAGAATATATCGATAAAAACTTTGCGACCAAGGAATATATTGATAAAAACTTTGCAACTAAAGAATACATTAAGCAAAACTTTGTAACAAAAGATGAGATGAATCAAAGTTTTACAAGTTTTGAAAAGAGGATTACAGATAAGATTCTTTCTGAAGTGGACAGAAGATTTGAACAACAAAACAAAGAAATTGCGGAAGAATTTAGAAGTATGGCACAATATATGTCTAAAGAATTTCAAAGTGTAAGACAAGAAATATCTCAGCAAGGGAAAAGAATAGATAGAGTAGAGAAGGAAATGAAATTAGCCCATGATGGATATAATGCTAGAATGTATAAAATTGAGTTATCACAATCCAATTTAGAATCAAAAGTTTATGAATTAGAAAGAGAAAAATTAGTTTCCCATGAATAAAAAATGAAAAAAATGCACATACCTATAAAAAAGAAAAAAGGTGTGTGTATTTTTATGGAAAAAAGAAATCAAGAAAATCAGAATGACAATAGAGTACATGAAGTAGGAGAAGATAGTACAAAATATGGGGAATTTATTTCTTCTTATTTTGCATGGGTATCTTTACCAAATCAAAAGGAAAAAGTAGAAGAACTAGAAAAAATGACAAAAAAAGATAAAAAAAAGAGATAGATTAAGAAAAATAAAGATAAAGAGAGAAAAACTAACAACAAAGGTCAGAAAAGGTCAAAAAATCAGTTTGATTTTAATTTGATTATGAGTATAATAGTAATATAAGTCAAAGAAAGTCAAAGACAAAAACAGGAGATGATAAAATGAAAATAACAGATATGATAGAAGAATTTATTAAAGAAATGTTTGAAGATGATAATGATTCAATAGAAATACAGAGAAATGAATTGGCAGAGCAATTTAACTGTGTACCATCTCAAATCAATTATGTGATTGCAACTAGATTCAAGCCATCTCAAGGATATTATGTAGAAAGTAGACGTGGTGGAGGTGGTCATATTACAATAAAAAAAGTGAGTAGTACTAAATCAGATTATATGATGCATATTATCCATCATATAGGAGAAGAAATAACAGCAAGTGAAGTGGATATTTTAATTAGTGATTTTTTAACTTATGATTTAATTTCGCCCACAGAAGCTAAACTTTTAAAGGTAGCGACAAATGATAATGTATTAAAACTTGTGAAAGAACAAAGAGATAAAGTACGAGCGAGTATTTTTAAAAATATGTTATTAAATTTAGATTAAGGAGGAATGAAAAATGTTGTGTGATAATTGCGGAAAAAGAGAAGCAAATGTGATGTATTCTGAAAATATTAATGGAGTAAAAAAGGAACTTCATTTGTGTGAGGAATGTAGTCAAAAATTAGGAATTGGAAAAATGAATTTTACGATTCCTACAGATTTTTCTAGTTTATTTGGAGATTTTATGGAAGGTTTTACAACATCTGAATTTATGCCACTATTCCAAGAAATGAAAGAAATTAGATGTGAGCAATGTGGTGCAACTTTTGATGATATTGTAAATAGTGGAAAATTAGGATGTGGAAATTGTTATTCTGTATTTGAAGAAAAATTGGATCCTATTTTAAAAAGAATTCAAGGAAATGTACAACATGTAGGAAGGCTAGGAAAAATAACTCCTAATGAGGTAGAGGGAGTAAAAAAAGATGTTAATAAGGCAATACATCAGACTACAGAAACAAGTCAACTTAATAATAATCGAGAAATAGAAACATTGCAAGAAAAATTAAAGCAAGCTATTAAAGAAGAAAGATATGAAGATGCTGCCAAAATTAGAGATGAAATAAAACAAAAAGAAAGTAAGTAGGAAGAAGGTTAGATGTTATGAATTGGTATTTACAAAGTGGAAATGAAGCAGATGTTGCTATTAGTACGAGAATTCGATTAGCGAGAAATGTGAATGGATTTACATTTGCCTTGAAAAAAGATGGAGAAAGAGAAAAGCTAGAAGATAAAATAAAAGAGGCAATTTTTAGCGTTGGGTATGGATTACAATTTTTAAGATTAAAAGATATGGATGATATGACAAAAATGAGTTTAGTAGAAAAACATTTGATTAGTCCAGATTTTGCTTTAAATAAAAATGAAACAGGTAGTATATTGATTAATGAAGAAGAAAATATTTGTATTATGATAGGAGAAGAAGACCATTTGAGAATACAAGTATTTAGTAGTGGTTTGGACTTAGAAAATACAATGAATTTGGCAGTTGAATTAGATGAAAAATTAGGAAATTTATTAGGATACAGTATTAGTAAAAAATACGGATATCTTACTAGTTGTCCAAGTAATGTAGGAACAGGATTAAGAGCTTCTGTAATGTTACATTTGCCAGCTCTTTCTATGACAGGTAATGATAAAAAAATATTAGAAACTCTAAGTGGAATAGGAGTAGTAGTAAGAGGTGGCTATGGAGAAAATAGTGAAGTAGAAGGACAAATATATCAAATTTCAAATTATCAGACTTTAGGGGTTTCTGAGAAGGATATTGTGCAAAACTTGAAGGTAATTGTAGAACAAGTCATGAAACAGGAAAGACAAGCAAGAAAATTTTTGACAAAAGATGCTATTACATTAGAAGATAAAATTTACCGTAGTTATGGAATTTTGACAAATGCTAGAAAGATTTCGACACAAGAAACGATGAAATTGCTTTCTATGGTAAAATTGGGAACAGACTTAGGAATTTTACCTCAAATGACAGATGCTAAAATGAAAGAATTATATCTGTATACGAAACCAGCTAATTTACAGAAATATAAACAAGAACAATATGAAGTGATAGAGCGTGATATTAAAAGAGCAGAAATTATTAAACAGATTATAGAAAAAAATTAAGGAGGGATAAAAGATGATGTATAAATTTACAAGTAGAGCTAAAAAGGCAATTGAATATGCAAATGAAATTGCTTTAGAGTTGGGGCATAATTATATCGGAACAGAGCATCTTTTGTATGGTTTGTCTAAAGAAGGAAGTGGGGTTGCATCTAAGGTGTTAGAAAACCAAGAGGTGACACCAGAAGAAATTGTGAATAAAATGATAGAATTAATTGGAAAAGAGGAAACAATACAAGAAACGATAGACTTTACACCAAGAACAAAGCGAGTCATAGAAACGGCCTTTATAGAGGCTAGAAAATTAGGATATAATTATATTGGAACAGAACATCTTTTAATTGGAATATTAAGAGAAGGAGATAGTATAGCAGCAAGAATTCTATTAGATTTAAATGTTAATATTCCAAAATTATATAATGAAATTATAAGAGTTATTAATGAAGGAGAAGATTTAAAAGGAGAAGAGGAAAGCAAAGGGACCAAAGGAAGCGGAAGTTATAATAAAACACCAACTTTAAATCAATTTGGAGAAGACTTAACAAAAAAAGCACAAGAAGGAAAATTAGACCCTATTGTAGGAAGAAAAGAAGAAATCGAAAGAGTGATTCAAATTTTATCAAGAAGAACCAAAAATAATCCATGTTTAATAGGGGAACCAGGTGTTGGTAAAACAGCAGTAGTAGAGGGATTGGCACAAAAGATTGTAACAGGAGATGTACCAGAAATTTTAAAAAATAAAAGAGTGGTTACAGTAGATATTTCTGGAATGGTTGCAGGAGCAAAATATAGAGGAGATTTTGAAGAAAGAATTAAAAAAGCATTAAGTGAAGTAAAAAAAGCAGGAGATATTATTCTATTTATTGATGAAATCCATACTATTGTAGGTGCTGGAGCTGCTGAAGGAGCTATTGATGCTGCTAATATTTTAAAACCATTATTAGCAAGAGGAGAAATTCAATTAGTTGGAGCAACAACCTTAAATGAATATCGAAAATACATCGAAAAAGATTCTGCTTTAGAAAGAAGATTTAGTCCTGTTACAGTAAAAGAACCAACAATGAAAGATACGATTGCTATTTTAAAAGGAATTCGTGATAAATATGAGGCACATCATAATGTAAAAATTACAGATGAAGCAATTGAAGCAGCAGTAGAAATGTCTACAAGATATATTAATGATAGATTTCTTCCAGATAAAGCGATTGATTTAATTGACGAGGCTGCATCACGTGCAAGGCTAAAAACTTATACAGAACCAGATGGATTAAGAAGTTTGGAAGAGGAAATAGAGAATGTTGCGAAAGATAAAGAAGAGGCGATTAAGGCTCAAAAATTTGAAAAAGCAGCAACTTTACGTGATAAGGAAAGAGAATTAAAAGCAAAATTTGAAAAGGAACAAACAAAATGGAAAAATAAAAATACAAAATCTATTACGAATATTACAGAAGAAAATATTGCTGAAGTAATTAGCACTTGGACAGGGATTCCTGCAAAAAAGATAACAGAAGATGAAAATGAAAAATTGAAAAATTTAGAGAAGAATTTACATGAAAGAGTAGTAGGACAAGAAGAAGCAGTAGAAGCGGTTGCAAAAGCAATTCGTAGAGGTAGAGTTGGATTAAAAGACCCGAAAAGACCAATTGGTTCTTTCTTATTCTTAGGACCAACAGGTGTTGGAAAAACAGAATTATCAAAAGCGTTAGCAGAATGTTTATTTGGTGACGAAAATGCAATGATAAGAATAGATATGTCTGAATATATGGAACCACATTCTGTGTCTAAATTAATTGGTTCTCCTCCAGGATATGTAGGATTTGATGAAGGAGGACAATTAACAGAGAAAATTAGAAGAAAACCTTATGCTGTTATTCTATTTGATGAAATTGAAAAAGCACATCCAGATGTCATGAATATGTTACTTCAAATTCTGGAAGATGGTAGATTAACAGATAGTCAAGGTAGAACCGTTAATTTTAAAAATACAGTTATTATTATGACTTCTAACATAGGTGCAAGATTAATTACAGATAAGAAATCTTTAGGATTTTCAAGAGATAATCAAGATGAAAAAGAAAATATGCAAAAAGAATATGAACAGACTAAAAAAGAGGTAATGGAAGCTTTAAAAAAGGAATTAAGACCTGAATTTATTAATCGTATTGATGAAATTATAGTGTTCCATAAATTAACAGATACAGAAATTAGTCAAATTATAGATATTATGCTAAAAGAAGTGGTAGATAGATTAAAGGCACAAAAAATTGAAGTTGAATTAGAACCAGAAGTAAAAGAAATGATAGCAAGTAAAGGAATTGACAAGAATTTCGGAGCAAGACCATTACGAAGAACGATTCAAAGTGTTTTAGAGGATAGATTGGCAGAAGAAATTTTAGATGGTAATTTAGAAAAAAATAAATATGCTAAGATAGGATTAGAAAATGGTCAAGTGATTGTAAAAAAGTAAAAGATAAAAAGCCCTGTTTTATAACAGGGCTAAAAATTTATCAAGCAGATAATAAACTGTTATAGTGTTCATATTCAGTTCTAGATATTTTTTACATTTTATGTGTTGCAACTTTCATAAAATTGTATTTACAAAAAACTTACATATATGGTATAATTATCTTATACAAAAGTGAATCAAACCAAAAGAGGTGGAAATGAAATGGCAGTATTATCTGTAATATATTTATTAATATTTGTCATATTTGCATTAATTGCATATGCTATATTACAAATTAGATTATTTGGAATGAAAGTGAAGGATTTTTGGAGTTTTATAGAAGCTAACCAAATGTTAGATAGATTGTATCATTTTGCAAAACAGTACGAAAGAATGTCTTCTCAAGAACAAATTATTTATTTGGCTGAAGCAGAAAAAATATTTAAAGCTTTTGACAAAGTTCCAGAAGAATTATGGGAAGAAGAATATGATAAATATAAAGAAGTCTTAACTAAATATAAAGATATTAAAATGTTAAGATGGGCATCCAATTAATCTGCCAAGAGGGACGTTCTTTTTGGCAGATTTTATAGTTTTATACTAAAAAGTTGATATATTAATATTTTTGACAAAAACATAGCTTGGGCGTAACAATCCGGGTCTTTGTCTGCCAATATTAATATATCAACTTTTTTAAATAAGGCATAATGAAATATCTGCCAAAAAGGAACGTCCCTCTTGGCAGTTGTATTATTGTCTTAGACAACAAGGTTCTGGGGTACCCAACTGCAATTTTTAATTGCTATGTCGGGTCAGGTTCTTATTTTTTATCATCTGTCATAACTTCTTTAATAGCTCCTAAACTTCCTAAAGCACTAGTTGCTTCAAAAGGAATAAATACTTTATTAGCATCACCTTTAGCAACTTCTTCTAAAGCTTCTAAAGATTTTAATTGTACTAATTTGTCATTAGGGTCTGCTTTTTTCATAGCATCATATACCATTTGAATTTCTTTTGCTTTAGCTTCTGCAACTTCTTTAATAGCTTGTGCTTCACCGACAGCTCTTCTAATTTTAGCTTCTTTGTCAGCTTCAGCTTCTAAGATGGCAGCTTGTTTTTTACCTTCTGCAATGGTAATGGCTGCTTGTCTTTGAGCTTCTGATTCTAGAATTAAAGCTCTTTTATTTCTTTCTGCATTCATTTCTTTTTCCATCGCATCTCTAATGTCAGCAGGTGGAGTAATATCTTTAATTTCCACTCTATCAATTTTACATCCCCATCTGTCAGTAGCTTCATCTAATACAATTCTTAATTTATCATTAATACCATCTCTAGAACTAAATGTTTCATCTAAGTCCATTTTACCAATGATATCACGAATGGTTGTGATAGCTAAATATTCAATACCTTTTTTCAAGTTTTGAATTTCATAAACAGCTTTGGCTGGATCTGTTATTTGATAGAAAACAACAGTATCTATCGTGATAGTAACATTATCTTTTGTAATAACACCTTGAGGTGGTACGTCCATGGTTTGTTGTTTTAAACTCACAACACTTCTTACATGGTCAAAGAAAGGAATAATGATAGTAAGTCCAGCATCTGCAACTTTGTAAAATTTACCTAACCTTTCAATGATGTATACCTCAGATTGTTTGACAATTTTGATAGACATTACTGCAATTACTAATATGATAATAAGTAATACTAATAAAAATGCCATTTTGGTACCTCCTTAAATTATATATAAATTATAATAAAACTATTTTATGAATGGGAAGATGGTTTTACAACAGCTTTTACACCATTGATGGAAACCACTTCTACTTCTGTTCCTTTTTCAATTGTGTCATCATTTTTTCCAATAGCAGACCAAACTTCACCATTTACTTTTATTTGACCGCTTTTATTAATGGAATCAATATTTTTAATAACAAGTGCTTTTTTTCCTATAATAGAAAATGCATTTGTTTTTGTTTCTTTTACATGCATAAATTTTTTTATCAGTGGTTTTGTGGCAAGTAATAAAATAATAGATGAAATGATAAATACAACCATTTGAACGGTTAAATTTGGTATAAAGAAGCTTACTATCATTGCAATGAGAGCAGCTATACCTAACCAAAATACAAGAAATCCAGCTGTAAATATTTCTCCTACAAAAAAGATTCCAGCTGCAATTAACCAATAATGCCACATAAAAAGACCTCCTAATAAAAACTTCTCTTCTATTATACTACAAAATTGTTAAAAAATAAAGGGTTTTGGATACTTTTGTTATACTTTTTCAATTTGATTACATTTTATGCTTTACTAACTTTTAAAATTCGCTTTTTAAACTTGTAATTAAATCAAAAAAATGATATAGTGTAAGAGATTAAAAACAAAGGAGAAAAAAAGATGAAAAAAGAAACAAGAAATAAAATTAGTAATCAAACAGGTGTCACCTTAATAGCATTAGTCATTACGATTATAGTATTAAGTATTATTGCTGGAATTTCTATAGGAACCGGAATATCTGGTATGAAACAAGCAAGAGAAAATAAATTATTAACAGAACTTGGGATGATGAATCATGCTGTTTTAGAAAGATATACGAAGGCATCACTTACAGGAGAAACTTATCCAGGAGTTAAAATCACAGAGGCAGGGCTTAACCTAAATGCTGTTATAAGTGAAATGGTAAACCAAAGTGGTCAAAATATTACAAGGAAAGATAATAATGACGAAAATTATTATTATCTTACGAATGCTAATGGAGGTTTAGAAGCTTTAGGAATTACAAATGCAGAAGATGAATATATTGTTAATTATGAAACAGGGGAAGTCATTAATTATACAACGAAATGTACTCAGACAAACCAACCTTTATATATGTATTCTAAAGATAATACATAGAATAAAATAGATGGGAGGATTTTGATGCAAGTAAAAGTAGAAAAGTTAGAAGAAATAGGAATCCCAAAAGAACAAATATGGATGAAGGAACCAATGAAAAAACATACTACTTTTCGAATTGGAGGATTAGCAGAATGTTTCATTAAAATAAAAACAATAGAGCAATTAAAAAAGATTTTGTGTTATGCAACTAAAAATCAGATTCCTATTACGATAATAGGAAATGGTAGTAATGTATTAGTATTAGATGGAGGAATAGAAGGAATTACATTACAAATCCAAATAGAAGGAATAGAGGTGCAATATCAAGATAATAAGGCTCAGGTAGTAGTGGGGGCTGGTGTGAAATTAGGAATGTTAGCACAAAAGATGTTACAACAGGAAATTGCTGGTTTGGAAGAACTTTCTGATATACCAGGGACTCTTGGTGGAGCTGTTAGGATGAATGCAGGAGCACATGGAAAAGAAATGAAAGATATTGTAACATATGTGAATGGTGTAGATTATCAAGGAAATGAAAAAAGATTTTTGCTAGAGCAATTGGAGTTTGGATATCGAACCAGTATCTTTAAAAAAGAAAAATATATTATTACAGAAATTGGATTGCAACTTGTAAGAGGACAAAAAGAAGGAATTAAACAAAAAATGGAAGAATATGCAAAATATCGAAAAGAAAAGCAGCCGATAGAATATCCAAGTGCAGGAAGTACTTTTAAAAGAGGAACTGATTTTATTACAGCAAAATTGATTGATGAGGCAGGTTTGAAAGGATATTGTGTAGGAGATGCGGAAGTTTCTACAAAACATAGTGGTTTTGTCATTAATAAAGGAAATGCAACAGCTAAAGATGTTTTGCAATTAGTGAATAAAATACAAAGGCAAATAAAACAGAAATTTAGTAAAGAGATTGAATTAGAAATTGAAATAATAGGAAAAAACTAAAAAAGAAAGGAATTAAACAATATGAAGGGATTAATGCAATGGTTTAAGTCAAGTAGCAAAATGAAAAGATGGATGTTTCTTATTTTAGTAGGAATTATATTGGCTTGTTATGGATTAGCTAAAATTTTAGTGATGAAAGAAATATCGTTTGAAGAAATAGGAAGTGTCATTGCTATTTTTGTGATAGGGTTTGTTGCAATTGTATTGGGATTGATTTTTTTAAACAAGAGAACTCTGGAAATATTAGTAGAATCAACAGATGACAGAATGGAAAATAAGAAAAATGTGAATGTTAAATCTTTGATTTTTGATAAGACGGTATATGACCAAGGACCTAATATTGTTGTCATTGGAGGCGGAACTGGACTTAATACTGTGTTGACAGGACTAAAGAATTATACAAACAATTTAACAGCTATCGTAACTGTATCAGATTATGGAGAAATGGCAACAGTTTCTAGAATAGAACTGGAGATGCTACCATTAGGAGATATCAAAGATAGTATTATTTCTCTTGCAAATCAGGAAGATGAAATGGGAAAGCTGTTTAATTATGAATTCCAAAAAGGAAGATTAAAAGGACTTAGTTTTTCAGACATTTACTTTTCAGCAATGAGAGAAATCAATGGTAATTTTGAAGATTCTATCAGAAAGAGTAGTGAAATTTTAAATATTGTAGGAAAAGTATTGCCTGTTACTTTAGACGAAATGAAAATTGTAGCAGAACTTGCAAACCGGATATGTAGTAGAAGAAAAATCAAGAATTCCAGAAGTAGTTTCTGATAAAATTACTAAAATAAGTCGAATATTATTAAATCCATCTAATTGTAGACCAGCACCAGGAGTAATAGAAGCTATAAAAAAAGCAGATTGTATTATTATAGGACCAGGAAGTCTTTATACCAATGTTATTCCTAACCTTTTAGTAAATGGAGTAACAAAAGCTATTAAAGAAAGTACAGCAATTAAAGTATATATTAGTAATATTATGACAGAACCAGGGCAAACAGATAATTATAGTGTATCAGACCATTTAAATGCTATTATAGAACATTGTGGAACAGGTGTTGTAGATTACTGTATTTATGATACAGGAGAAATTATTCCAGAATTTATTAAAAGATATAATTTAGAAGGACAGGACTTAGTAGACCAAGATATTGATAAAGTGAAAGGGATTAAATTTTTACAAAGAAATTTATCTATGATTTCTAATGAACATATTAGACATGACCCTAGTTTAGTAGCTTCTTCTATTATTGAATTAATTTGCGATGATTTGAAGTATCAAGATAAACAAAATGACCCACAATATTTAATGTTAAATACAAAGCTAAGAGAAGATAAAAGAATTCATAAGATAAAAAAGACCATGGAGAAAAAAGAAAAGAAAAAGGGTTCTACTAAAAAAACAGAAATTAAGAAAGGAAAAAGTAAATTTAGTAGTAAGTATAGTGATAGAATAGCTTCCATTAGGGAAGCAGATGAAAAAGTTAAAAGAAAATTAGAAAAAGAAACGAAAAAAAATAGTAAAAATATAAAACATAATTCTCATTCACAAAAAGAAAAAAGAACGGAAGCAACTGGAGATGAAGTGAAAAACGATGTAAAACCTAAAAGTGCGAGGGGAAGAAAAAAGACACCGCAGGAAATAAGGGAAGCAATGCTAAAAGAATTAGAAAATAGTAAATTAAAATAAAAAAGTTTTATCAAATAAAATAAGAGGAGAAAGAAAAATGAGATTTACAAAGGAAGATTTAAATTTAGAAAACGGATTAACAAAAGAATGGATTATTACAAATGGTTTAGGAGGATTTAGTAGTTCTACGATTTTAGGTACTAATACTAGAAAATATCATGGTCTATTGGTTGCTCCTTTAACACCTCCTGCTAGAAGATTTTTGATTTTATCAAAATTAGATGAGGCATTAGAAATAGAAGGGAAGAAATATGATTTATATACTAATATTACCCCTGATTATATTTCTCATGGCTATCAATATCAAACAGAATTTAGAAAAGAATATATACCTGTTTTTACTTATCAAGTAGAAGATGTTACCATTACGAAAATGATATGTATGGAATATGGAAAAAACACAGTTGGTGTTTATTATAAAATAAAAAATGGAAAAAATACAGCTAAATTGACACTTGCACCAGTTGTTAACTTTAGGGATTTTCATACGATGAATACAGACCATTTTTTTGATATCAAACAAACTATTAGAGGAAATAAAGTAAAACTTGTCATAGATGGACAATCTCATACACCTGTCTATATGCATATGTCTGAAGGACAATATCATATCCATGAAAATGATACATTTTTTCATATGTTTTATATAGAAGAAGAAAAGAGAGGTTTTTATCCAGAAGAAAATCATGCTGTAACAGGTGTATATGAAATAGAAATCAATCCAAATGAAGAAAAAGAAATTTCTTTTGTATGTTCTATGGAAGATAACATTGAGCAAATTAATGTAAAAGATTTAATAAATAAAGAAATTATTCGTTTAGGAGAATTATTTAATCAGTCTTTATTAATAGAAAATAAGAATACAGAAAAAACAAAAAAAGCAATAGAAAGAGATAATTTAATTAAAAATTTCTTAATTGCAACAGACAATTTTATTGTTTATCGACCTAACTTTGGTTTGCATACCATTATTGCAGGATATCCTTGGTTTTTAGATTGGGGAAGAGATAGTTTAATATCTTTTGAAGGATTGGTATTGATTCCTAAAAGATTTGATATTGCAAAAGAAATTTTATTGACAATGGTAAGAGATATTAAATATGGATTAGTACCTAATGGATATTCAGGTTATGATAATAGACCATTATATAATAGTGTAGATGCTTCTTTGTTATTATTTGAACAGGTACAAAAATATTTAGAATATACAGGGGATATGAAATTTGTTAAAGAAAAAATCTATTCACATTTAGAAGATATTATACAAAATTATGTGACAGGAATAGATGTAGATGATAATAATATTTATTTGGATGCAGATGGTCTAATTGTTTCAGGAACAGAAGATACACAAAATACATGGATGGATGCAAAATATGGAGGGGTAGCTGTTACTCCAAGAAATGGAAAAGCAGTAGAAATCAATAGCTTATGGTATAATGCTAATATGATTATGGCGGATTTAACATCGAAACTAGGAAAACGTTTGAAAATTAAAAAATATAAAGAATTAGCACAAAATTGTAAGAGCGCTTTTGAAGATAAATTTTATAATAAGAAAAGAAAATGCTTATATGATGTATTGGGAGATAGTAAAATAAGACCAAATCAGTTATTTGCATTAAGTTTGACATATCCTATTTTATCTCCTAATTCAGAAGAAGCACAAAATATGATGAATGTGGTGGAAAAGAAGTTATTAAATAATTATGGACTAAAAACTTTAGCAAAAGGCGAAAAAAATTATGTGGAAATTTATCAAGGAGATAGTTACCAAAGGGATACTAGTTACCATCAAGGGATTACATGGCCATGGTTATTAGGTTTATATTATGATGCTTTAAAAAATCAAATAAAAGCACTAAAAACCAAAAAAGATAAACAAGAGTTAGAAGAAAAATTACAAAAACTAATAGAAAAGACAACAAAAACATTCCAAAAAGAATTAGAGCAAGAAGGTTGTATTGGAAGTATATCAGAATTATATGATTCTGTAAAACCACAACTTCCAAAAGGAGCATTTGCACAAGGTTGGAGTGTGGCACAAATATTTAAAATTATTTTAAAAAAATAAAAAGAAGAAATGAAGGCAAAAAGAAAATGAGAATATTAGGAATAGACCCAGGTTTTGCAATCACGGGATATAGTGTAATAGATTATATAGGCAATAAATTCAATTTAATTACTTCAGGAGCAATTTTGACAAAAGCAGGAGAATCTTTTCCTTTACGATTAGAAAAAATATATTATGAATTGGATGAAATTATAGAAAAATTTCATCCAGATAGTATGTCTATTGAAGAATTGTTTTTCAATAATAATGCCAAGACTGCTATTAATGTAGCACAAGCAAGAGGTGTTATCTTAATGACAGCAAGAATTCGTAAAGTACCTACTTATGAATATACACCTTTACAGGTAAAACAAGCAGTAGTAGGGTATGGAAGAGCAGATAAAATGCAAGTGCAAAGAATGGTGAAAATGATATTAAATACAGAAAAATTACCGAAATTAGATGATATTACAGATAGCATGGCAATTGCAATTTGCCATGCTCATTCTGCTAAATTTGCAGAAAAATTGTAAGAAATATTAGGAATAATAAGATTGTAGGATAGAGGTAGTATATGGTAACAATAGAAAATCTAGAAAAAGAATTAAAAAGTGGAAAATTAGAAAGTTTATATCTTTTCTATGGCGAAGAACTATTTTTATTAGAAACATCTTTGAAAAAGGTAAAAACTTTATTTGGAGATTGTGTCAAAGGGATTAATTTTATTACCATAGATGAAACAAATTATCAGCAGTTAATTGCGGATATAGAAACACCAGCATTTGGATATGAAAAGAAACTAATCATAGCAAGAAATACAGGGCTTTTAAAAAAAGAAGGAAAAAGAAAAAATGCAGAATTAGCAAAAATAAGAGATAAAATAACAACCTATTTACAAGAAAATTTTGAAATAATAAAGGAATCCGTTATCTTAGTTTTTGTGGAAGAAGATGTAGATACCAAATTGGCATTGTATCAATTATTAGATAAGCAAGGAATAGTATGTAAATTTGAAGTTCAAAAACCATTACAAATTGAGAAAAGACTAAAATCAATTTGCCGGAGCATATCATGTAAATGTAGAAGACAGTACTTTGCGATATTTGATAGAATGTTCTGGAACAAATATGCAGGATTTGATTAATGAAATTAGAAAACTAATTGAATACGCGGGAGAAAATGGAACCATTCAAAAAGAAGATGTAGATAAACTTGCTGTGAAAAAGTTAGAAAGTGTTATTTTTGATTTAACAGATAATTTAGGAAAGAAAGAAATTGGAAAAGCTTTAGATGTTTTAAAAAATTTGCTATATGCAAAAGAACCATTACAAAAAATATTAATTACATTATATAATCATTTTAAGAAATTATATTTTGTAAAATTGGCATTAAATAGGAATAAGGATGTAGTGACTAGCTTAAAATTAAAACCAAATCAAATCTTTTTAGTGAATAAATATAAAGCACAAGTGAGATATTTTCAAGAAAAAGAATTAAAGGATTTATTACAAAAATTAAGAGATTTGGATAATGATTATAAAATAGGATTGATAGACCTGCAAGTGGGATTAGAAGCGATTCTTTGTACCTATTGTTCTTAGAAAATTGGATATTAGTATAATTTTTAAGTATATTTATATTATTTTAGAATCACTTTGTAGGCGACCAAACGAGCAGAAATGCGAGTGCGATTGGAGCAACTTACTTTTATCATTAATTTTAGTGAGTTGCGACACACAAAGGGTGAAAAAATAATATAAATATACTTAAAACCTAATAAAAATGTATAATTATTACCATTATGATTCAAAATAAAAGAAAAAAGATTTTATGAATTAGGTGGTAATATGTTAAAAGGTAAGAAAAAATATATGATAATTTTCATATTAGTAATTACATTAGGAGCATTGATAGCGACTATTTTTTTACAGAATAATTCTGTAGAAGCATTATCTAAATATGGTTCTAGAGGAGAAGAAGTAAGACAAATTCAAACAAAATTAAAAAGATGGGGCTATTATAATGGAAATATAGATGGTATTTATGGTAGTCAGACATTGGAAGCTGTAAAGTATTTTCAAAGGAAAAATGGCTTAACAGTGGATGGAATAGCAGGTCCAGCAACTTTAAAGGCAATGGGGATTTACAGTTCTAGTTCAAGTTCTTCTAGTAGTTCTAGTAATTCCAGTAATGTGAATTTATTAGCAAGACTTATTTATGGAGAAGCAAGAGGAGAACCTTATACTCGGACAAGTAGCAGTAGGAGCAGTTGTGATGAATAGAGTAAAGAGTAGTTCTTTCCCAAATACCATATCAGGAGTTATTTATCAATCAGGAGCTTTTGATGCAGTAAGAGATGGACAAATTAATTTATCACCAGATAGTACTGCAAAAAAAGCTGCACAAGATGCCTTAAACGGATGGGACCCTAGTTATGGTGCAATTTATTATTTTAATCCCTCTACAGCAACTAATAAATGGATTTGGTCAAGACCAATGACAGTTACAATTGGCAGACATCGTTTTTGTAAATAAATATGGTAAGGAAATGAAATAAAATGGTAGATTTAAAAAAAGATGTAAAATATGTAAAAGGTGTAGGACCTAATAGAGTAAAATTATTGAATAAATTAAATATTTTTACGTTAGGAGATTTAATTACTTATTACCCAAGAGGATATGAAGATAGAAGTAAACCTAAAAACATGTTAGAATGTATTGATGGAGAAGAAGCATTAATAGAAGCAATTGTTGTTAATCGCATGACAGAAATAAGGTTAAAAGGAAAGACAATGTATAAATTGCAAGTAAGAGATGAAAGTGGGATTGGAACAGCAATTTGGTTTAATCAAAGTTATTTGAAAAATAAATTTCAGGTAGGAAAAAAATATAAATTTTATGGGAAAATATCAAATGCTTTTGGAAAAATAACGATTCAAAGTCCTGTGTTTGATGAAGAAGAGAAAAATAATAATACAGGAAAAATCATACCTATTTATCCTTTAACTTACCAGCTATCTCAAAATGTATTAAGAAAAATTATTGAAAATGGATTAAAAGAAGTAGAGGGAGGTCTGCAAGAAACATTACCATCTTATTTGTTAGAAGAATACCATTTACAGAACTTACAACAAGCCATGAAACATATCCATTTTCCAAATGAGTTTAAAGATTTTACTATCGCAAGAAAAAGATTAGTTTTTGAAGAATTATTATCTACCCAATTGGCATTACTAGAATTAAAAAATATGTCTTTGACAGAAGGGAATGGAATTGCTTTTCATGAAGAGGCAAAAATGTCAGATATTATTCATCAGCTTCCTTTCAGGTTGACTGGTGCTCAAAGAAGAGTATTAGAAGAGATTGATACCAATATGGAATCTCCTAGAGCAATGAATCGTTTATTACAAGGAGATGTAGGTTCAGGGAAAACAGTAATTGCTATGTGTGCAGCTTATAAAGCAGTAAAAAGTGGATATCAAGCAGCTATTATGGCTCCAACTGCTATTTTGGCTACCCAACATTTAGAGAATTTTCAAAAAATGTTAGCAAATACAGGAATTCGAGTAGAATTATTAATTTCAGGAATTACCAAGAAGAAAAAAGAAGATATTTTACATCGTTTAGCAAATGGAGAAATTGATATCTTAATTGGAACACATGCCATCATAGAAGATAATGTTGTATTTTCTAAACTAGGTTTAGTTGTTACTGATGAACAACATCGTTTTGGAGTAAAACAAAGAACAAGAATTGTGGAAAAGGGGCAAAATCCAGATGTATTAGTTATGACTGCAACACCTATTCCACGTACTTTGGCATTAATTTTATATGGGGATTTGGATATTTCTATTATAGATGAGCTACCGCCTAATAGGAAAAAAGTGGATACATTTGCGGTTAGCAAAAAAATGGAAGATAGAATTAATAACTTTATTAGAGAACAAATAAAAGAAGGAAGACAAGCTTATGTGGTGTGTCCATTAGTGGAAGAAAATGAAGAAATGGATTTAAAATCTGTAGAAAAATTATATGAGAAATATAAGAAAGAGGTATTTCCAGATTATCGAGTAGAGTACATACATGGAAAAATGAAACCAAAAGAAAAAGATGAAATTATGACTAAATTTAAAGCTGGGGGAATAGATGTATTGATTTCCACGACAGTAATAGAAGTAGGGGTAGATGTTCCTAATGCTAATATTATGGTTATTGAAGATGCAGAAAGATTTGGATTGGCAGCATTACATCAATTAAGAGGAAGAGTGGGAAGAGGAGAATATAAATCTTATTGTATCTTAAAATATGAGGGAAAAGGTGAAGTTGTAAGAAAAAGAATGAAAGTGATGTGTGAAACCAATGATGGTTTTGTAATTTCTGAAAAAGATTTGGAATTAAGAGGTTCTGGTGACTTTTTTGGAACAATGCAACATGGACTTCCAGAGTTTAAAATTGCAAATTTATTTGAAGATATGGAAATTTTAAAATCTGTGCAAAGTGTAGCCATTAAGATTATGAGTGATGACCCAAAATTAGAAAAAGAAAAGAATAAGTTGTTAAAAGATTTGATAAAAGATAAATTTATGAAAAGAATTGAAATATAGGGGTATTCAATATACTCCTTTTTTGATGTATCTAGGAGGTTATGTATCTTGGTTTTTTGCTTGACTTTTTTGCTAAAACAAAGTAATATATATAATAGGTAAAAGGATGTTGATAATATGTTTCAAGTAATCATTAAATTAATCGCAATAATCATGGTATTAATAGGGGTAATAATGATATATGATGCTCGTATTTTGACAAAGAAATTTTTTGGATTTGGAGACCAAAATGAAGCTTCTAGTGGCTTAAAGATTTTAGGTTTTATTTTAGCTGTGATAGGTGGTTTAATTATTTATTTTAATTTGTCTTAAAAAAATAGAGAATAAATATTGACAAATGCAAAGAATTTGTGCTAATATAAGAGTTGTTAGATATCAATAGTAAATGCGGATGTGGCGGAACTGGTAGACGCGCTGGTCTTAGGAACCAGTGCCAACGGCGTGGGGGTTCGAGTCCCT
>CALXCD010000030.1 GCA_944386715.1 uncultured Clostridia bacterium | reverse complement strand
AATTGTAACGAAAAGTATGAACTTTTTAATAAAAATGCTCAAAAACTCTTGACACAAGCCCAAAAGCATTATATAATACTAAAGCATGAATGAAGCGATGAAGCCAAATGTGGCTACATCTTTACAGAAAGTAGGGATGGAGGGAACTTTGGTGGAGTATGTCATGGCAAAGACCAGGCGGTAAGAAAACACACTTGCCCAGAATTATCATGCATATTTTGGGTTTTTATATAGGTGATATTCAAAACACCAGGGTGCGTTTAAACTTGCCACGGTAATTTCAGTAGCAAAAACAGCTACTACAAGAAAAAATTTTAATTTTAAGAAGGAGGGAAAATTACAATGGCAAACACAACATTAGCAACAAGCGAAAAAATTAGAATAAGACTAAAAGCTTATGACCATGTAGTTTTAGATCAGTCTGCTGAAAAGATAGTAGATACTGCTAAAAAAACAGGAGCAAAGGTTTCAGGTCCTATTCCATTACCAACACAAAAGGAAATCGTAACAATTTTACGTTCTCCACACAAATACAAAGATTCAAGAGAACAATTTGAAATGAGAACACATAAAAGAGTTATTGACATTCTTTATCCAACACAAAAAACAGTAGACAGTTTAATGAAATTAGAATTGCCAGCTGGTGTGGATATTGAAATAAAATTATAGTTTTAAGAAAAAACTTCCCACAAACAAGGAAAGAAAAGTGGAAAACAACAAAACCAAGCTGGTATAGTAAAATATCAGCCAATAGTTAGGAGGAAATAAAAATGAAAAAAGGAATTATCGGAAGAAAAATCGGTATGACACAAATCTTTGATGAAAAAGGAAATGTCATTCCAGTAACAGTTATCGAAGCTGGACCATGTGTAGTAGCACAAGTAAAAACAGTAGAGACAGACGGATATAATGCAATCCAATTAGGATTTGGAGAAGTAAAAGATAAACATATTAATAAACCAGAAGCTGGACATTTTGCAAAAGCAAAACTAGCTAACAAAAAACATCTAAGAGAATTCAGATTAGAAGATATTTCAAACTACAAAGTAGGAGATGAAGTAAAATTAGATATCTTCGAAGCAGGAGAAAGAATTGACGTACAAGGAACTTCAAAAGGAAAAGGATTCCAAGGTGTTATCAAAAGACATGGACAACACAGAGGACCAATGGGACATGGTTCTATGTATCATAGAAGACCAGGTTCAATGGGATCTACTTCAACACCAGGTAGAGTATTTAAAGGTAAAAAATTACCAGGACATATGGGAAAAGTTACAGTTACAATACAAAACTTAGATGTTGTAAGAGTAGATACAGATAAAAATGTGTTATTAGTAAAAGGAAGTGTTCCTGGACCAAAAGGAGCTATCCTAAAAGTAAAATCAACTGTAAAGGCTAGTAAATAGAAGGAAGGAGGAAATACGAAATGCCAAAAGT
The DNA here is from genome assembly GCA_944386715.1 of uncultured Clostridia bacterium. GTDB lineage: Bacteria > Bacillota > Clostridia > TANB77 > CAG-508 > CAG-269. Next base: position 17,257 of record CALXCD010000030.1, on the reverse strand, counting down.
AGACGTATATGATATAAAAGGTAAAAAAGTAAGTGATATAGAATTAGCAGATAGTGTGTTTGGAATCGAACCAAATGAAAATATCGTGCATAGCGTATTAGTTAACTATTTAGCTAATCAAAGACAAGGTACACAAAGTACTAAAACAAGAGCAGAAGTTTCTGGTGGTGGTAAAAAACCATGGAGACAAAAAGGAACAGGTAGAGCAAGACAAGGAAGTATTAGAGCACCACAATGGATTAAAGGTGGTATTGCTTTAGGTCCAAAACCTCGTTCTTATAAATATACAGTAAATAAAAAAGAAAGAAGATTGGCAATTAAATCAATCTTAAGTTCTAAAGTATTAGAAAAAGAATTAACAGTAGTGGATAAATTAGAATTAAAAGAAATCAAAACAAAATCAATGGTAAAAGCTTTAGCAGACTTAAAAGTAGAAGGAAAAACATTAATCATCCTTCCAGAAAACAATCAAAATGTTTTCATGTCAGCAAGAAACATTGAAGGTGTTAAAACAATAGTTGCAAATAACATTAATGTATTTGATTTATTAAAATATACAAATCTAATTTTACCAGTAGACACTGTTAAAAAATTAGAGGAGGTGTACGCATAATGTTACCAGAAGAAATAATTATAGCACCAATCGTTACAGAAAAAAGTAATGATGAGTTGCAAGAAGGAAAATACACTTTCAAAGTAAACAAAAAAGCAACAAAAGTAGAAATAGCAAAAGCTGTTGAAAAACTTTTTGAAGTAAAAGTATTAAAAGTAAATACAATGAATGTAAATGGTAAGAAAAAAAGAGTAGGATACCATGTAGGAAAAACATCTGACTGGAAAAAAGCAATTGTTACAATTGATACTAATCCAGAAGATGCAACATATTTAGCAAAAGGCGGAAAAGAAACGAAAGTTTCTAAGAAGTATAAAGATTCAATTGATGAATTTATGGGAGCCTAAATAAAAATAAATATCGGGAAAGAACCCGGAGAATAAAGAATATCTGTCATACGGAGCAGGAAAAATATCCGTAAATAAGAATAGAGAAGAGAATAATTCAAGAAGAATTATTCAAAATTAATCAAAAACGAGCAGTACAAGGAAATCAAAATTGAAAAACCGCAGATTGTACACTTGTACATCGAGGATTTTTCAATGAAGATTGACACCGTAATGCGAAGTTTTTCATTAATTTTGCGAGAAAGGAGATAGAATAATAATGGGAATGAAACACTTCAAAGCCTATACACCATCAAGAAGAAACATGACAGTTTCAGATTTTGCAGAAGTAACAAAGAAAACTCCTGAAAAATCATTACTTGCAAAGAAAAGAAAAAATGCAGGAAGAAACTCATATGGTAGAATTACAGTAAGACATCAAGGTGGTGGAAATAGACAAAAATATAGAATCATAGATTTTAAAAGAAGAAAAGACAATATGGAAGCACAAGTAATTGGAATCGAATATGACCCAAACAGAAGTGCCAATATTGCATTAATTCAATATGAAGATGGAGAAAAAGCATATATACTAGCTCCACAAGGATTAAAAGATGGAGATAAAGTAGTATCAGGAGAAGCAGTTGACATCAAACCAGGAAACTGTATGCCAATTAGTAGTATTCCAGTTGGTACTTTAATTCACAACATCGAATTAAATCCAAAACAAGGTGGAAAATTAGTAAAAGCTGCTGGACAAAGTGCACAATTAATGGCAAAAGAAGGAAAATATGCTCACGTAAGACTTCCATCAGGAGAAATGAGATTAATCTTAGCAACTTGTAGAGCAACAATTGGAGTAATTGGTAATAGCGACCATGAAAATGTAAAAATCGGTAAAGCAGGAAGAAAAAGACATATGGGAATTAGACCTACAGTAAGAGGATCAGTAATGAACCCAGTAGATCACCCACATGGTGGTGGTGAAGGTAGAGCACCTGTAGGACACGCTGGACCAATGACACCTTGGGGTAAACCAGCTCTTGGATATAAGACAAGAAATAAAAAGAAACAATCTAACAAGTTTATTGTTAAGAGAAGAAAATAGAAAAGAGAAAATAAAAGCTTAGGAAAGGAGGACATTCAAAAATGTCAAGATCAAGCAAGAAAAAACCATTCGTACAAGAAAAACTATTGAAAAGAATAGAAGCAATGAATGAAACAGGAGAAAAACAAGTCCTAAAAACATGGTCAAGAGCTTCTACCATATATCCACAAATGGTTGGTCATACAATCGCTGTACATGATGGAAGAAAACATGTTCCAATCTATATAGCAGAAGAAATGATTGGTCATAAATTAGGAGAATTCGCTCCTACAAGAACTTTCAAAGGTCATGCAGGAGATAAGAAAACAACTGTTAAAAAATAAAAGAGAAGTAAATAGTCTAAATAAATTAGATTAATTTAAGGAGGGAAATGAAGTGCAAGAGCAAGAAACAGTAGTGAAAAACGAAGCTAGAGCAACACTTAAATTTGCAAGAATATCAGCAAGAAAAGTAAAAATTGTAGCAGATTTAATTAGAGGAAAAGATGTAGATGAAGCATTAGCAATCGTAAAATATACACCAAAAGCATCATCAGAAATCATTGAAAAATTATTAAAATCAGCAATTGCAAATGCTGAAAATAATCATGACATGAAACATGAAAATTTATATGTTGCTGAAATCTATGCAAACCAAGGTCCAACATTAAAAAGAATTAGACCAGCTGCAAAAGGTTCAGCAGTAAGAATTAGAAAAAGAACAAGTCATATTACAATAGTATTAAGAGATGACAAATAAGAAAGGAGGACTCATTAAAAATGGGACAAAAAGTACATCCAACAGGAGTAAGAGTTGGAATTATCAAAGATTGGAACTCTAAATGGTATGCAGACTCTAAAAATTTTGCAGATTACCTAATAGAAGACCAAAAAATCCGTAAATTTTTAAAGAAAAAATTATATCTTGCTGGAATTTCAAAAATCGAAATTGAAAGAACAGCAAAAGCTGTAAAAGTTAATTTATATGCTGCAAAACCAGGAATCGTAATTGGAAAAGGTGGAGCAGGAGCTGAAAGCGTAAAAGCAGAACTTAATAAATTAATTGGAAAAGATATAAACTTAAATATTGTAGAAGTAAAAAATGTAGATACAGACGCTCAATTAGTAGCAGAAAATATCGCAGGACAATTAGAAAGAAGAATTTCATTCAGAAGAGCAATGAAACAATGTATGCAAAAATCTTTAAAAGCAGGTGCATTAGGAATTAAAACTTCTGTATCTGGAAGATTAGGTGGAGCAGACATGGCTAGAACAGAATTCTATAAAGAAGGAAATATACCACTACAAACATTAAGAGCTGATATTGATTATGGATTTGCAGAAGCAGATACTACTTATGGAAAAATCGGTGTAAAAGTATGGATATATAAAGGAGAAGTTCTTCCAACTAAGAAAACAGAAGGAGGGGACCAATAATGCCATTAATGCCAAAAAGAACAAAATTTAGAAAAATGCAAAAAGGTAGAATGAGAGGAAAAGCAACAAGAGGAAATAAAGTGACAGATGGTGAATATGGAATTCAAGCTGTAACAGGAGCTTTAGTTACCAGTAACCAAATAGAAGCAGCACGTATTGCAATGACTCGTTATATCAAAAGAGGTGGAAAAGTTTGGATTAAAATCTTTCCAGACAAACCAATTACTTCTAAACCAATTGGTACTCGTATGGGTAAAGGAAAAGGAGCACCAGAATATTGGGTTGCAGTTGTAAAACCAGGAAGAGTAATGTTTGAAATTGCAGGAGTATCAGAAGAAACTGCAAGAGAAGCCTTGAGATTAGCTATGAATAAACTACCTAATAAAACAAAATTTGTAGCAAAAGAAATGGAAAAGGTAGGTGATAATGATGAAGATAAATAAAATAAGAGAAATGTCTTCACCAGAACTAGAAAAAGAATTAGGTGAACTAAAAACAGAATTATTCAAATTAAAATTTAGTTTAGCTACCCATGGATTAGATAATCCAATGAAAATTAAAGAAGTAAAAAAAGATATTGCTAGAATTAATACTGTATTAACAGAAAGAAAAATTGCTGAATCTAAAAAAGCATAATAGATAGAAAGGAGAAATCTCATGGAAGAAAGAAATCTTCGTAAAGTTATGGTAGGAACTGTAACATCTAACAAAATGGATAAAACAGTAGTAGTAGCTGTTGAAACTAGTGTTAGTCATAAAACATATGGAAAAACAGTTAAAAGAACATATAAATTAAAAGCTCATGACGAAGAAAATGCTTGTCAAATAGGAGATAAAGTAAAAGTCATGGAAACAAGACCACTTTCTAAAGATAAGAGATGGAGAGTAGTCGAAATACTAGAAAAAGCAGACATCAAATAATAAAAAAAGAAAGGAGTACCTTTAAAATGATACAACAACAAACAAGATTAAAAGTAGCAGACAATACAGGAGCAAAAGAATTAATGTGTATTAGATGCTTAGGAGGATCTTTTAGAAAAACATCTAACATAGGAGATGTAATAGTTGCTTCTGTTAAATCAGCAACACCAGGTGGCGTTGTAAAAAAAGGTGATGTTGTAAAAGCAGTCATCGTAAGATCAAAAAGAGGACTAAGAAGAGCAGATGGTTCTTATATCAAATTTGATGAAAACGCAGCAGTAATCATCAAAGAAGATGGAACTCCAAGAGGAACACGTATCTTTGGACCAGTAGCAAGAGAATTAAGAGAAAAAGATTATATGAAAATACTTTCATTAGCACCTGAAGTTCTTTAAGATGAAGATAAAGAAAGTAAAAGAATCAATACAAAAAACAAGAAAAGGAGGCAAGCTCTAAAATGAAAATAAAAAAAGGAGACAATGTCCAAGTTTTATCTGGAAATGATAAAGGAAAAACAGGAGAAGTCTTAGAAGTATCTCCAAAAACAGATAAAGTTATTGTAAAAGGCGTAAACATTAGAAAAAAACATGTAAAAGCCAGAAAACAAGGAGATGAAAGTGGAATTATATCAGTAGAATGTGCAATTCCAGCAGCAAAAGTAAATGTTGTATGCCCAAAATGTGGAAAAACCACAAAAGTAGGATATAGTATAGAAAAAGATAAAAAAGAACGTATTTGTAAAAAATGCGGAGCAAAATTAAAATAGAAAAATAGAAAGGAGGATTAAAAGTTCATGGAAAAATTAAGAGAACAATATGAAAAAGAAATAATCCCAGCATTAATGAAAAAATTTGAATATAAATCAGTAATGCAAGTTCCAAAACTTGATAAAATCGTAATCAATATAGGATTAGGAGATTTAAAAGAAAATCCAAAAGCATTAGAAAATGCAATGAATGATTTAATGCAAATTACAGGACAAAAACCAATTGTAACAAAAGCAAAAAAATCAATTGCAGCATTTAAATTAAGAGAAGGTGTTAACATAGGATGTAAAGTAACATTAAGAGCAGATAAAATGTATGACTTTGCATATAAACTATTTAATGTAGCACTTCCAAGAGTAAGAGATTTTAGAGGAGTATCTGCAAACTCTTTTGATGGTAGAGGAAATTACTCTATGGGTGTCAAAGAACAATTAATATTCCCTGAAATTGAATACGATAAAGTAGATAAATTAAGAGGAATGGATATTATATTTGTAACAACTGCTGAAACAGATGAAGAAGCAAGAGAGTTACTAAAATTATTAGGAATGCCTTTTAAAGCTTAAAATGAACTTTTATCAAAAATTAAAGGAAGGAGATAATAGTAAATGGCTAAAAAAGCAATGAAAATAAAACAAGCTAGACCACAAAAATATAAAACAAGAGAATATAATAGATGTAAATTATGTGGTAGACCACATGCTTATATCAGAAAATATGGAATATGCCGTGTGTGCTTTAGAGAATTAGCTCACAAGGGAGAGATTCCTGGTGTTAAGAAAGCTAGCTGGTAAGAAACAAATCGAAAATGAATAAAAAGGAGGTTAGTAATAAAAATGAACATTACAGATCCAATCGCAGATATGTTAACAAGAATTAGAAATGCAAATAGTTCAAAACATAAAACAGTTGATATACCATCATCAAACATGAAATTAGGAATTGCAGAAATTCTATTTAAAGAAGGATATATCAAATCTTTTGAAGAAATAAAAGATGATACACAAGGAATCATCAGAGTTACTCTAAAATATGATGAAAAAGGAAATAGAGTAATTGATGGATTAAAAAGAATTAGTAAACCAGGTCTAAGAGTATATGCTTCTAAAGAAGAATTACCAAAAGTACTAAATGGTTTAGGAATTGCTATTATATCAACATCAAAAGGATTAAAGACAGATAAAGAAGCAAGAGAATTAGGTGTTGGTGGAGAAGTATTAGCTTATGTATGGTAATACATAAAATAATAAAATAAACTATCCCTATAAGAAAATATGGAAAGATAAAATGATAAAAACAAAAAAGGAAGGTGAAAAAAGATGTCAAGAATAGGAAATAAACCTATTACAGTACCAGCAGAAGTACAAGTTAAATTAGAGGGACAAAAAATCACTGTAACTGGACCAAAAGGTACTTTAGAAAGAGAAATACATAAAAATATTACTTTAGAAATAGCAGACAATGAAATTAAAGTAATAAGAAAAGATGATGAAGCAGCAAATAAGAGTTTACATGGATTAACAAGAACTCTAATTAACAATATGATAATTGGTGTAACATCTGGATATAATAAAGAATTACAAATTAATGGTGTTGGGTATAGAGTTGCAAAACAAGGAAATAATTTAAATTTAACTTTAGGGTATTCACATCCAGTAATATTTGAAGCCCCAGCAGGAATTACTTTTGACGTTCCAAATCCAAATACAATTATTGTAAACGGAATAGATAAAGAATTAGTTGGGCAAACAGCAGCAGTTATTAGAACTAAAAGACCACCAGAAGTATATAGAGGTAAAGGTATTAAATATGCTGATGAAGTTATTAGACGTAAGGAAGGTAAAACAGGTAAATAAATTCAAATGAAAAGCAGCAATCTGTACATTTTTATTTCTTTAATCAAACTTCGATGTACAAAAGTACACCTTCAGCTTGATTAAATCATAAAAATGCACATCTTACTACTTTTGATTTGAATAAAATAAAAATAGAAAAATTTGAAAAAATAATTGCTTAAATTGTAAAAAATTGCTATGATAAGGATAGCAAGAAAGGAGTACAAAAATGGTTAAGAAAACAGATAGAAAAATGGAAAGAACAAGAAGACATATTCGTGTTAGAAGAAAAATATCTGGAACAGCTGAAAGACCAAGACTATGTGTATTTAGAAGTAACAAAAATATATATGTACAAATTATAGATGATGTTGCAGGAAACACTATTGTGCAAGCATCTACATTAGATAAAGAAATCAAAACAAAATATGCTAATAAAGAAGCTGCAAAAGAAGTAGGAGCATTAATTGCAAAAAGAGCAGCAGATAAAAAAATAGAAACTGTAGTATTTGACCGTGGTGGTTACATTTATCACGGAATCGTAAAAGAATTAGCCGAAGCTGCAAGAGAAGGCGGTTTGAAATTCTAATAGTTGAAAAATAATTATTAGAAATAAAGGGAATTAAGGAGAAAAGGAGGAAAACTAAAAACTCATGGAAGAAAAAAATGAATTAAAAGAAAAAGTAGTTGCTATTAATAGAGTTGCTAAAGTTGTAAAAGGTGGTAGAACCTTCAGATTTAGTGCTGTAGTAGTAGTAGGTGATGAAAAAGGTCATGTAGGTGTTGGAAATGGTAAAGCAGCAGAAGTTCCAGACGCTATCAAAAAAGCAATTCAAGAAGCGAAAAAGAACTTAGTAGAAGTACCTATTGTAGAAACAACAGTACCACATGAATATATCGGAACTTTTGGTAGTGCAAAAGTTATGTTAAAACCAGCAGCTGTAGGTACTGGAGTAATTGCAGGAGGAAGCGTTAGACCAGTGTTAGAGCTTGCAGGATATAAAGATATTAGAACAAAAGTTATTGGAACAAACAATCCAAGAAATGTGGTATATGCTACAATCGAAGGTTTAAAATCAATGCAAACAATTGAACAAGTAGCTAAAAAAAGAGGTAAAAAAGTAGAAGATATACTTTAATGAAAAAGAAAATAAGAGGACGAAAAAGAAATTGTCTTCCAAAGAAAAATTAAGGAGGTGCAAAGCTAGCAATGAAGATAGAAGAATTAAAACCAGCTGTAAGTAAAGTAAAAAGAAATAGAGTGGGACGTGGAATGGCATCTGGAAACGGAAAAACATCAGGTAGAGGTCATAAAGGACAAAAAGCAAGATCTGGTGGAGGAGTAAGAAGAGGATTTGAAGGTGGTCAAACACCATTATATAGAAGATTGCCAAAAAGAGGATTTACTAATATCCACGCTAAAACATATACAGAAGTAACATTAACCATGTTAAATAAATCAAAAGCAACAGATGTTACAGCTGAAAGTTTACTAGAAGAAGGAATTATCGGAAAAGTAAATGACGGAATTGTTGTTTTAGCAACTGGAAAATTAGAAAAAAAATTAAATGTAAAAGCCGTAAGATTTACAGCAAAAGCAAAAGAACAAATTGAAGCATTAGGCGGAAAGGCTGAGGTGGTTTAATTGTTTAAAACAATCAAAAATGCATTAAAAACACCTGATGTTAGGAAAAGACTACTATATACATTAGTATTAATAATTGTATTTAGATTGGGGTGCTATATTACTGTACCAGGAGTTAACAGTATAGCATTAAATGAAGCAATGGGAAATTCACAAGGACTAGCAGGATTGATAGATTTAATTTCAGGAGGAGCATTTTCTAGATTCTCTGTTTTTGCAATGTCTATCAGCCCATACATTACTGCTTCTATCGTAATCCAGTTATTAGCAATGATTATACCATCTTTAGAAAGACTAACAAAAGAAGGTGGAGAAGAGGGTAGAAAGAAAATAAATAGATATACTAAAATGCTAACCATCGTACTAGCTTTAGTAGAAGGAATTGGAATTTATTTATCTTATCAATCTTCTGGAATTTTCGTAGATAATAGTTTCTTAACAGGTTTATTAGTTGTAACAGGACTTGTAGCAGGAACTTCATTATTAATGTGGTTAGGAGAACAAATCACAAGCAAAGGAATAGGAAATGGAATTTCTCTATTAATCTTTATAGGAATCATTTCAGGTCTTCCAAGTGGTATTACCAAATTGTGGAATTTGATTTTCCCAGCAACAGGATTTAGTACAACAGGATTATTAACTGCAATAGGAATTGTAGTGGGAGCTATTATATTAGTAGCTGGAGTTGTATTTGTACAACAAGCAGAAAGAAGAGTACCAGTTCAATATTCTAAAAAAGTAGTAGGAAGAAAAATGGTAGGAGCACAAAACACACATATTCCATTAAAGCTAGCAATGGCAGGAGTTATGCCTGTAATATTCGCTTCTTCATTTATGACTTTCCCAGCTATGATTATCCAAATATTTGTACCTGATATTGCAAATCAAACAGGATTTTTAGCAGGATTATACAATTTCTCAATAGCAACATCAACATCTAATGTAGGAATTGGATATTCTATTGCAAATGCACTTGTTTACTTGCTATTAATTATAGGATTTACCTTTTTCTATACTTATGCTACATTCAATCCAGCAGAAGTATCTAATAATATTAAGAAAAATGGTGGATTCATTCCAGGAATTAGAGCAGGGAAGCCAACAACAGAATATTTATCATCCATCATTTCAAAATTAACATGGTTTGGAGGATTTTTCTTAGCGGTAATTGCAATTTTACCAATGTTATTAAGATTCACCAACTTAAATATTGCATTTGGTGGAACATCTATATTAATTGTTGTAGGGGTAGCATTAGAAACTGTACAACAATTGGAATCTCAATTAGCAATGAGACATTATAAAGGATTTTTAGAATAAAGTTGGTATTGGTTCCGGGTTTGTATGCTAAGTTTTGGCATAGATTCCCGGTTTTAACGCCAGCTTTTGGTAGTTTTTATCATGTTTATACACGAAAAGCATAAATATGATAAAGATTATTAGAATAATCTTAATTTAAAAGATAGGAAGTGTTTAAGATATGGTAATTATTATGCTAGGAGCACCAGGAACTGGAAAAGGGACAGTAGCAGGAATTTTAACAGAAAAATTAGGATGGCCACAAGTATCAACAGGAGATATATTTAGAAAACACATGAAAGAAGGAACAGAATTAGGAAAATTAGCAGAAAGCTATATATCAAAAGGAAATTTAGTACCAGATGATGTTACCATACAACTAATAGAAAATAGACTAAAAGAAAATGATGTACAAGAAGGAATTATTTTAGATGGATTCCCAAGAACCATAAAACAAGCAGAAGAATTAGATAAAATACTTGCAAAACAAGGTAAAAAAGTAGATTTGGTAATTAATTTAACAACTCCAAAAGAAGAAATTATAGAAAGAATTGTAAATAGAAGAGTATGTTCTAATCCAGAATGTAAAACCATTTATAATATTGTATTAAACCCACCAAAACAAGAAGGAATTTGTGATAAATGTGGACATGAAATAGTCCAAAGAAAAGATGATAATATAGAAACTGTAGAAGCAAGATTAGAAGGCTATTTTAAACAAACAAGTCCTTTAGTAGAATATTATGAAAAACAAGGAAATTTATATAATGCAATGGTAAGCAAGCAAATAAATAAAATGGGAAAAGATGTAGCAGAAGAAGTAATCGAAAAAATAAAAAATCAAAAATAAGGAGACGACCAAATTGGTAACCATAAAATCAAAAAAAGAAATAGAATGTATGAAAGAGGCTTGTAAAATAGTAGCATTAATGTATCAAGAAATAGAAAAATATATAAAACCAGGAATTTCAACTTGGGAATTAGACCAAATTGCTGAAAAAGCAATGAAGAAATTTGGAGGGATTCCTGCACAAAAAGGATATCCAAGTGGATTTAAAGGAGTACCAAATTATCCAGCAACAACTTGCATTTCTGTGAACGATGAAGTAATTCACGGAATACCTTCTAAGACCAAAATAATTAAAGAAGGGGATGTTGTTAGCATAGATACAGTAGCATTAAAAGATGGATTTCATGGAGATGCAGCAAGAACTTTTTTGGTTGGGAATGTATCTAAAGAAGCAAAAAGATTAGTAGAAGTTACGAAACAAGCCTTTTTTGAAGGAATTCAATATGCAAAACCAGGAAACAGAATTGGAGATGTATGTCATGCTATTGGAGAATATGTACATTCACAAGGATATAGTGTAGTACGAGAATTTCAAGGGCATGGGATAGGAAGGCAAATGCATGAAGACCCAGGGATTCCAAACTATGGAAAAGCAGGAAGAGGAATTAGGCTAGAACCAGGAATGACACTTGCAATAGAACCAATGGTAATACAAGGAAAACCAAACATTTTGGAATTAGATGATGGTTGGACTATCATTACAGAAGATGGAAGTTTATCAGCACACTATGAAAATACAATTTTAATCACAGAAAAAGAGCCGGAAATATTGACAATACTAAAAAAATAGTGTATACTGTAATAGTTATTATTGCAAAATAGGAATATTTTGCATAAAAATAGAGAAAATGCTTTATTTAGGAGGGGAAGATTTTGGCAAAAGAAGATGTGATAGAAGTAGAAGGAACTGTAGTGGAAGCACTACCAAATACCAATTTTAAAGTGGAATTAGAAAATGGGCATCAAATATTAGCACATATATCAGGAAAATTAAGAATGAACTACATAAAAATCTTACCAGGAGATAAGGTAAAAGTAGAACTTTCACCTTATGATTTAACAAGAGGAAGAATTACTTGGAGAGCAAAATAAAGCAAAAAGATATAAAGTTAAAAATTAACCCACATAGATAATCTATATAGGAGGTGCAAAAAATGAAAGTAAGACCATCAGTAAAACCAATTTGCGAAAAATGCAAAGTAATAAAAAGAAAAGGAAAAATAAGAGTAATCTGTGAAAATCCTAAACACAAACAAAGACAAGGATAATTTCAAAATCTGTTTATAACACAAATTTGGTAGCGGCTGGTAACTTAAAAAATAGAGTTACATATCAATTTGTGTTTATATATATGTTCTGGAGGAACTTAAAGAGGCTAGAGTAAACGCTAGTGCATTTCACCTTTAAGAAATCCAAAGGGACAAACCATAGAAAAAACAACAATAAAAAAGGAAAAAATTTGGAGGTGCAAAATAATATGGCTCGTATAGCAGGAGTAGACTTACCTAAAGAAAAAAGAGTAGAAATAGGACTTACTTATATTTATGGAATAGGAGTATCAAGTTCTAGAAAAATCCTAGAAAAAGCAGGAATCAATCCTGATACTAGAGTAAAAGACCTAACAGACGAACAAGTAAATGATATTAGAAAAGTAATGGATGAATCATACACTGTTGAAGGTGATTTAAGAAGAGAAGTTGCTTTAAATATCAAAAGACTAACAGAAATTGGTTGCTACAGAGGTTTAAGACATAGAAGAGGTCTTCCAGTAAGAGGACAAAGAACAAAAACAAATGCTAGAACAAGAAAAGGTCCAAGGAAGTTAGTTAGCAAAAGCAAAAAATAAATAAAAATTGATTAATAGAAAAAGAGAAATTCAACTTAAAATGAGGAGGGAATTTGAGAAAATGGCTAAAAATGTAACAACAAAAAAAGTAGCTAGAAGAAACAGAAAAAACATTGAAAAAGGAGCTGCACATATTCATTCTAGTTTCAATAATACCATTGTTACCATTACAGATGTACAAGGAAACACAATTTCATGGGGAAGTGCTGGAGAATTAGGATTTAAAGGTTCTAGAAAAAGCACACCATTTGCAGCAGGTCAAGTTGCAGAAACAGCTGCAAAAGCTGCTATGGAACATGGATTGAAATCTGTAGAAGTATATGTAAAAGGACCTGGTTCAGGAAGAGAAGCTGCGATTCGTGCACTTCAAACAGCAGGTCTTGAATTAAGTAGCATAAAAGATGTAACACCAATACCACACAATGGTTGTAGACCACCAAAAAGAAGAAGAGTATAATTTAGATAGAAAAATAGGAGATAACTTTAGCAAAAAGTATCTCTTGACATAAGTTAAGAAAGGAGTAAAAAAATGGCAAGATATAAAGACGAACAATGTCGTATATGCCGTAGAGAAGGTCAAAAATTGTTCTTAAAAGGTGCAAGATGCTACTCAGACAAATGTAGTATTTCAAGAAGAAATTATGCACCAGGTGACCATGGACAAAAAAGAGCAAAACTTTCTGAATACGGAACACAATTAAGAGAAAAACAAAAAACAAAAGCATATTATGGAGTGGGAGAAAAACAATTTAGAAAATATTTCGAAATGGCTTCTAATAAAAAAGGAGTTACAGGTGAAAACCTATTACAAATTTTAGAAAGCAGATTAGATAATGTTGTATATAGATTAGGTTTTGGAACCTCAAGAGCACAAGCAAGACAATTTGTAACACATGCACAATTTGAAGTAAATGGAAAAAAAGTAAACATTCCATCTTACTTAGTAAAAGTAGGAGATGTTATTACTGTTAGAGAAAACAAAAAAGATAACAGTACTTTAAAAATAAATGTAGAAGAATCAGCAAATAGACCAATTCCAACATGGTTAGAAAAAAATACTGAAAGCTTAAGTGGTAAAGTAATCAGATTAGCATCTAGAGAAGATATTGACATTCCAATCGAAGAACATTTAATAGTAGAGCTTTACTCAAAATAATAGAAAAAAGTAAAAAAGGTTTCATCAGAACTTTAAAAATTTACTTAACAAACCTAAAAGTTTTTGTAAAAGATTGAGAGATATTCTCATAATTTAGGAGGTAAAAATGATAGAATTTGAAAAGCCAAATATTGAATGTCTAGAAGTGGATGACACAAATAATTATGCTAAATTTGTATGTGAACCATTAGAAAGAGGCTATGGAGTAACAATTGGAAACTCACTAAGAAGAATATTACTTTCATCACTTCCTGGATGTGCTATTACAAGTGTTAAAATAGAAGGAGTATTACATGAATTTTCTACGATACCAAATGTAGTAGAAGATGTACCAGAGATAATTGTAAACTTAAAAAATGTAAGATTGAAATTTGATGGAAATGAAGAAAAAATCTTGAGAATAGATTTCAAAAGTGAGGGTGAAGTAACAGCAGCAGATATTATAACTGATGGAACTGTTGAAATATTAAATCCAGAATTACATATTGCTACTGTATCAAAAGGCGGAAGCTTAAAGATGGAAATGACAGCAGATAGAGGAAGAGGATACAATTCTTCTGACAAAAATAAAAAACCAAATCAAGATATATCTGTACTTCCAATTGACTCTATTTATACACCAGTAAAAAAAGTAAATTACCAAGTAGAAAATACAAGAGTAGGACAAATGGTAGATTATGATAAACTAGTGATAGAAGTTTGGACAGATGGAAGTTTAAAAGCACATGAAGCTTTAAGTCTAGCTGCAAAAGTAATGACAGGACATTTAGAATTGTTTATTGATTTATCAGAAGCAACCAAAAATACACAAGTTATGATTGAAAAAGAAGAATCTAAGAAAGAAAAAGTATTAGAAATGTCAATCGAAGAACTAGAATTATCTGTTAGATCATTCAACTGTCTAAAAAGAGCTGGAATTGCTACAGTAGAAGACTTAACAAATAAAACAGAAGCAGACATGATGAAAGTAAGAAATTTAGGTAAAAAATCTTTTGATGAAGTAACTGCCAAATTACATTCATTAGGCTTAAATTTTGCATCAGATGATGAATAAAAAACAAATCAAGTAGAATAGAAAAGGAAAAAGGAAGGTGAAAAAATTGGCTACTAATAGAAAATTAGGAAGAACAACTGATATTAGAATGGCAATGCTAAAAACATTAACAACCGATCTTTTCATGTATGGAAAAATAGAAACTACATTACCAAGAGCAAAAGAAGTAAAAGCAATTGCAGATAGCATTATTTCTTTAGCAATCAAAGAAAAAGACAATTTCGAAATGGTTGATGTTAAAGTTGTAAAAGCAAAACTAGATTCTAAAGGAAATAAAGTAACAGAGTTAGTAAAAAGCAAAAATGGAAAAGAATATTTAAAAGTAGTAAAAGAAGAAACTACTGAAAAAAGACAAAAAGATATGCCATCAAGATTAAATGCAAGAAGAAAAATAATGAGAAAAGTTAACAAAGTAAAAGATAGCGAAGGTAAAAATGTAGATTTACCAGCAAAACTATTTAATGAAATTGCTCCAAAATATGCAGGTAAAAATGTAGGAGGATTCACAAGAATCATTAAAGCTGGACCAAGAAGAGGAGACGGAGCAGAAGTTGCTATATTACAATTAATATAAAAAAATCCACCATTTGGTGGTTTTTTTTTTATGAAAAGATATTTACAAAATATATAAAATAAAGTAAAATAAAATAGAGAAAAATAAAAAAGGGGATATATCAATGAAAAAAATAAAACACGTTTTTTATATAGTTTTAATTTTGATAATATTAAGTGCTTTAGTACCATTATCAAAAGTATTGGGAGCAGATGAAATAAAAACAATCCAGTTTCAGGATAAAAATTTCTATAATGCTATAATTCAAATTTTAGAAAATGGCAACTACAATGCAACGGAAGAGTCAGCAGAAGAAATAGCAATAGTAGAAAAGGATGAGAATAATTTACAAATAAAATTAAAACAAGAAGATATTGATAAAGTAACAAAATTAGATTTAAGTGAAAAAGGAATAAAGAATATAGCTGGAATTGAAAACTTTAAGAATTTAAAAGTGGCTAATTTCTTTAATGAAAAAAACGGAAAGAACAAAAATGAAATTAGTGATATATCTTATTTACAGGATTTGACTAACTTGACATATATTTGTTTAGATTATAATAAAGTATCAGATATTAGTTATGTTAAAAATTTAACACAATTAGAAATTTTAGATTTATGTTATAATCCTTTACAAGAAGATATTAGTGTAATAGAAAACCTTTCCAATCTACAAGAGCTATGGCTATTGGGAACGAATAGAAAAGAATTGCCAGATATGAGTAAATTTCCTAAATTAGTAGCATTATACATGGCAGAAAATGAAATAGAAGATATCAGTCAACTTAAAAGTTTAAAAGACTTAAGAATAGTTAATTTTGCTACCAATATAATAACAAAAGAGGTTACAAAAAATGGTATACAGGAAATAGAATTACCTTCTATATTTACAGATTTAAAAGATGAAAGTACAATTTTTTATACAGATAAGGACTATGAATTACAAAATTGTACTTTATCACCAGATAAGAAAAGTATTCTAATAGATACAGATAAAGTAAAACAGGCAACAGTAAAATTAGCAAAAGAATATAACGTAACGGAAGATGGGGAGATTGTTGTTGCAGGAGATGTTACATTAAGAATACAAGTAAAAAACAAAGAAGAAACAAAACCAGAACAAAATACAATTCAAGAAAATACAACAAAACCAATAGAAATAGCTAATAAAGTAGATAATACACAATCAAAACAAATATTACCTAAAACAGGAAATAAGACAAATATTATGATAGGAATCATACTTGTAGTAGGATTAATAATGGGAGGAAGTTATATCCAATATAAAAAATATAAAAAAATTAAGTAACCAATAAAGAAAGTTAGAATATAATAGCCATAAGGAGGAAAAAATGTTAGAATTCGTATTAAACACGGCATTTTGGACATTAGCTCTTTATGGCTTATTTGAAATTGTAAAAAATATTATATATATAAGTACATACACAAAATTTCAATCAGATGGGATGTATTTAATTATTGCTGTTAAAAATCAAGAAGAAAAAATTGAAGGCTTTTTGCGTTCCATTTTATTTAAAATAATATATGGAAAAGAGGAATATTTTAGAAATATTTTAGTAGTAGATTTAAAATCAAAAGATAACACAAAGGAAATCTTAAAGAGATTAGAAATGGAATATGATAATATAAAAGTTTTGAACTGGAAAGATTGTAAAGACATGATAGATAATATAGAATAAAAGAATTGTATAGCATAGAGATTTTAAGCTCTTTTCTCATGTTTAAAGATAGGTGAATATGGAAAATAAAAATGGACAAGAGGTGGAAAAAAAGTTAAATATAAAAGTAAATTCCACATTTAACTGAATTTACTAATCCAAGAGAAAAGTCCATTAAATAAATGATTTT
>CALXCD010000029.1 GCA_944386715.1 uncultured Clostridia bacterium | reverse complement strand
ATTATAATTTAGAAACAGCTGAAGATAAAAATATTTTATTAAAAAGTATAATTAGCAAAGTTACTTATTTAAAAACTAAAAAGGCTATAAAGAAGGATTCTGACCCAACCAACTTTGAATTACACATCTTTCCTAAAATATCTAAATTATAATTTTTTTACAGTCAATAGCTAAGATTGTAATCCCTGTCTTTGCTACTGCATAAGTTATCTGTAAGATTCCACTTCACTTCGTTTGTGAAACCTAACAGCTTACTTAAGCTATTGACATCATCATGGTACACATTCTTCAGTACCTATATCATTTAAAATAGCTTTTGCTTTTTGATCTGGCATAGCAAATCTTTGAGATAAATATCTTAAAGATGCTGCAAGTTCTCCATCTGGTCCACCATATTGAGAAATAATCACTTTAGCAAGTTTTGGATCTGTACACTTAATATTAATTGGATATTGTAATGTTTTATTATATGTCCACATTAAAAATTCCCCCTTTCCCATGGCCATGGCTCTTCTAACCATCTCCACTTATGACAAGGATAATAAATGGTAAGAGGTCCATATACTTTTTGATATTTATCTTTTAATTCTTTTACTTCTTTACAATATTTTCTATGCAAACAAAGTGCTTTTTGGTCATCAGGATGTGTATCTAAATATAATCCAAGTTCTGTAATAGCAAAATCATAGGCTCTAATCTGATTCATCATTTCTCTTCTTAATTCACAATCTACTGTTCTTTCTTTTTCACATTCACAACTACAACTACAATTACAATTAAAACTCATCATTTCAGAACCATCCATCATAGAATTATTTCCACATCCACAATTTCTATTTTCTTCTAACGACATTTATTACACCCCTTTCCAATTTCATTGGTTGATTCTATCCATCTTTGCTCTTCCATATCTTGACAAGGAACATATGGACTAACTAATTCAGGAAATATCGTTCCCATTTTTAATCCAATATTAGGTTTAAAAGTTCTATCCATATATTGAAATGGGACATAACTTTGTGCTAAACTTGGATTTTCTGGAAATACGCCATATTCTTCATCAAATCCGCATTCGCAACTATTGACATTATCTTCATATGAACTAACATTACTACATTTTTCTTCTATCATATCATTTTGTAACTCACAACTATTATTTTTGTAATTGTTGTTCATACAATAACATTTTTTGTAGTTTCTAAACATTTTTCTTTCCTCCTTTTAGTACATTATATGAACTTTTTCCCTAAAAGTTACTAAAAAATAACAATGGTTCCAGGTTGGCAATGGTTCCAGGTTTGAATGCCAAAAAATTGGCATTCAAACCTGGAACCATTGCCAACCTGGAACCATTGCCACAAAAAATAGAGATAGAATATTCTTATCTTTTCCATCTCTATTTTTTAATCTATTAAAGCATATTCTTCTACTAGATTTGAGCAATTCCACCAATGATTTTACTATCTTCTGCTCCAGCTAACATTTTAGCTCCCCCAGAAATAACAATCATATCACCTTTTTCTAATATACCTTTTTCAGTTGCTTTCTTAATTCCAGCTTCTACTGTTTTATCTATATTTTCTTGTTTTTCCATATAAATAGGTGTTACATTCCATGCTAATCCTAGTTGATTAAATGTTCTCCTATTATCTGTAATTGCAATAATTGGACATTGTGGACCTAAACCTGATAATCTTCTTGCAGAATCTCCTGTATGAGTATAACATACAATAGCATCTGCACTCATATTCATTGCCATAACACAAGTAGAATATGCAATTTTTTCTTCTAAAGCTGTTAAATCGATGTTGTCATTTGTTTTAAATCTCTTCCAGTAATCAATTTCTGGCTCTACTCTATTCGCTATTTTTACCATCGTTTCAACACATTCTACTGGATATTCTCCCATTGCACATTCTCCAGACAACATAACAGCACTTGTTCTATCATAAATCGCATTTGCAACATCACTTGCTTCTGCTCTTGTTGGTAATGGATTATGTGTCATAGATTCTAACATTTGAGTTGCTGTAATAGCTGGTTTACTTCCTTTATTGCTTAATTTAATAAATTTCTTTTGCATTACTGGTGGTTCTGTAAAGTCTGTTTCTGTAGCCATATCGCCACGCGCAATCATTTGTGCATCAGCGTTTTCTACAATTTCTTCCATATTTTCTAGACCTTCTACATTTTCCACTTTTGTAATAATTTTGATATCTTTTCCACCATTTTCATCTAATACTTTTCTTACTTGAGCAATATCATCTTTATTTCTTGTAAATGACATTGCAACATAATCATAATCATGTTCACAAGCTGTTTTTAAATCATTGATGTCTTTTTCTTTTAATGCAGGTAAACGTACTGGTGTACCAGGTAAGTTAATTGTTTTTCTACTTCCTAATCCATTTCCATGAACTACAGTACAAACAATATCTTTTCCTACAATTTCATCTACTACTAATTCAATAGCTCCATCATCTATTAGAATTTTAGCTCCTACTTTTACGTCTTGATATAAGTTTTTATAACTTACAGAAACTTTTTCTTTATCTCCTACTATATCTTCATTAACTAATGTGAATTTTTGTCCATCTTCTAAGACAATTTTTTCGTTTTTACCAGTTACTAACATTCCTGTTCTTATTTCTGGTCCTTGCATATCAAGAATCATTGGAATAGGTAAATCTAATTTTTCTCTTAATGCAATGATTTTTTCAGTTTTTTCTGATTGTTCATCCCAACTACCATGTGAATAGTTTATTCTTGCTACATTTAATCCTGCTTCAAATAATTCTTCTAATTTGTTTTCACTAGCAGGTCCTATTGTTCCTACGATTTTTGTTTTCCTTAAATTTGCTTTCATTTTTTATTCCTCCCTTAATTTTAAAAAACCATTTTACATTATAGCACACACTATCGACAAAATTCAAGACTTTTTTCACTTTTATCTCATATAAAGTTACTAGTTATATGTTTTGCCAAATAATATTAATATATCAATACTTTTTGTATTCGTCTTTAAAGTATTAACTAGTAACCATATAAAAATAGTATCTCCTACTACTCATAATTTATACAAGAGTAAATGACAAATTATTACGACAATGCAATCATAGCATGCAAAACTTTCTCATCTTGACTTTCTATTACGACGATGTTCTTATCTTCTAGTTTTGTATATTTACAAATTACTATTTCTCCTAATTTTATCTCCTTTTTATACATAATTCTAATATGATTAAATGGTCTTTGCTCATAGACTTCTTCTGGCAAAGCTTCATAAGCTAAATCTAAATAATATAAATTATGCATATGACCTATCACATCAATATCTCTTCTTTTTGCCTGATAAGAAATTGTATTTTCAAATTTCTGTGGTAGTTGCATTTTTTCAATTTCTAATTCTCCAAAAACACTTTTAGATTCTGAATGATATTTTTCTGCCATTGCTTCTGCCACTTTTGTAATTTTTCCTTTTTGTGTATCAATTAAAAGCCATTTAGAACTTGCAATTGCACACAATTCACCTTTGTCATTATAAACCTCAAAATCACGGTAGGCATAACATTTTACAATATGCCTAGACCAAGTACGAATATCTAATACTTGTCCATATTTAGGTCTTTTTATTACTTTTACCTTCCAATCTAATACTACCCATGTCAAATGTGTTATATTTGTTGTATTAATACCATATCCCACACTATCTGAATGATAAGCTGCAATATTTTCTAAACATTCTAATAGTCCTTTATTAGTAATTTCATCATTTTTTCCAACGTCTTTTAATCCTATTTTAAATTTTTCTTGATAAATCAATTCTCTTACTCCTTTTTAATATCCCGGTTTTTTTAATAATTTAAACATATTCTTTTTATATTCTTCCACTCCTGGTTGATTAAATGGATTAATTCCTAAAATCATACCTGACATACTACATGCTTTCTCAAAGAAATAAATTAATTCTCCCATATTTTCAGCATCTAATCTGTCCATGTGAAGTACAATATTAGGAACTTCACCAGTTACATGTGCTTTTATGGTTCCTTCCATTGCTTTTTTATTGACAAAATCTAAACCTTTACCTGCTAAATAGTTTAGCCCATCTAAATTATCATCATCTGGATGAATCTTCATATCAGAGGCTGAATTTTCAATAGAAATAACCGTTTCAAACAAGTTTCTTCTTCCTTCTTGAATATATTGCCCCATCGAATGCAAATCTGTTGTAAAATCTACTCCTGCTGGGAAAATTCCTTTTTTCTGTTTTCCCTCACTTTCTCCAAAAAGTTGTTTCCACCATTCTGTAAAATAATGCATCTTTGGCTCGTAATTAACTAATATTTCTATATTTTTCTTTTCTTTATATAAAATATTTCTAGCTACAGCATACTGATAACACTCATTATATTTCAAATCAGGGTCATCATATCTTTCTTGAGCAAGTCTAGCTCCTTCCATTAGTTTATCAATATCAATCCCAGCTGTTGCAATAGGAAGTAAACCAACTGCTGTTAAAACAGAATATCTTCCTCCGACATTATCTGGTACAATAAAAGTTTCATATCCCTCGTTTTCTGCTAATGTTTTTAATGCTCCTTTTTCCTTATCTGTTGTAGCATAGATTCTGCTTCTAGCTTCTTCAATTCCATACTTATTTTCTAAAATTTCTCTGAAAATACGAAAAGCGATTGCTGGTTCTGTTGTTGTTCCAGATTTTGAAATAACATTAACAGAAAAATCTTTATTTCCAATATATTCGATTAAATCATTTATATAATTTGGACTTAGGTTATTCCCTACATATAATATTTGTGGAAATTTTCTTTGTTTGTCAGGAAGCATATTATAAAAAGTATGTGTTAATGCTTCAATAACGGCTCTTGCTCCTAAATAAGAACCTCCTATTCCAATGACTACTAAAATATCTGATTCTTTTTTTATCTTTTTAGCCGCTTTTTTTATTCTTGCAAATTCTTTTTTATCATAATTGGTAGGAAGTTCTACCCATCCTGCAAAATCATCTTCTAGATTTGCTCTTTCGTGCAAATCTTTATGTATTTTTTCTACTTTTTGTTTGTACTCTAAAATACTTTTTTTCGTAATATTACTATTTTTTAAATCTACATTAATTTTCGCCATTTTCATTCCCTCTTTTCTTTAGAATTTTACCAGCTTCATTATATATGACTTTTTTTAATTATTCAAGAGTTAATTTTAAATTCCATAATTCAAAAAAAAATTGACACATTATATTGGTAGTAAAAACAGATTTGTCAATTTCAAACTTAGCTTTTCTATAAAATATAATATATCAATTTATCTATTAAATTCATTCTATAAAAACTAAACAACCGCACTCATCACTTTTGCTAAATACTTCATACTGGTTAAACATTGCTCCAAGGTATTACCTGTAGCACCTACTTCTATAATACTAGCATACTTACCAGTATGCTGATTATATCTTGAGGTAGTCAGCATAATTGGTTTAAAAAGTCCTGGGTACATTTCTTCTGCTTTTTGCTGTACTTTAATTGCGAATTTCAAATTTTGATTCCAATTAGGATGCCATAAACCACCTGCATTGGTTCCTATGACAAACATCATTTGAGCAGCCACATCATTTTCTCCAATTTTAACAATAGGAGCATAATCGCTCCTACTACCTATTGCGTCTCTATGCAAATCGATAATAATATCAGATGGTGTTTGTTTTAAAATATTTTCCACTGTTTGCAAAGAACGTGTATAAGAGCCATTATATGCTGGATAATCGTGATAACTGATATCATGTACTACAGAATACCCATACTGCTTTAACTGATTTTCTAACTCTGTTCCTACTCTTGTTACTGTAAAATTTAAATCCGTAGTTCGAAATGTTCCTGTTGGAGTATAAGGGTATGCTTCACTAGATGTATAACTTTCACAACTATGGGTATGGAATAATACGATATTTTTATTTTCTATTGCAATATCTGGTGTCATCATTTCTTCTGTTAAAGTATAAGATGTTTGATTTTTTATTTTTACATTTCCATATTGTACATTAAAACTTTCTGTAATTGGATTTTGTGTAATAACCTGTGTTGGTAATCCCTCTTGTGCTAATAAAATTCCCTGAGCATTAGACTGTTCATTCGTTGGCTGAGTATCTTGTTGTGGTTGTGTATCTGTTGAATTTTTTTCTTCTTGTTTTGCAACTTCTCCTAAAGGTTCATTGTTCTCTTCCATCGCTTTAATAGATGCAATCTGTGTACCAAGCATTTCTTGTAAAATATTTTTTTCTTCTTTTATATCATCTTCTTTTGCTACTGCACTATATTCTTTATTGACGCTAGCAGCTACTGGTAGCGCTTGTTCAAAACAACTTAGCCAACTGTTTTTAGATATGGTTTCTACTTTATTTTCCATTTCTTGCTTTACCTTTTGACTATTTTCTTTCCACGCAGGAAAAGCGTTTGTTATCATAAAAACAACAACCACTAATAAAACCATACCAACCAGATATTTAATAATATCTTTTAACTTTAATACAGCAACATTAAACATAAAAATACGTTTCTCCTTGTCCTAGTCTCCTAAATATATGTATATGCCACTGCTTTCATATTATTACTCTTTTTATTTATTTTGTAATATAACGATGATATTTTTCTAAGCCTTCTCTAATTGCAATATTAACTAGTTTAGAAATAGAAATACCATATTTTTCTCTCATATCTTCTAATTTCTTATACATAGATTCTCTAATAATAATAGATCTTGCTACATTAATTTCTCCCATCTCTTTTTTGTATATGATAACTTTTTCCCCCATTTCAAACTCATCAATACAAGCATCTATAATTTTATTAATAGATGCATCTAACTCTTTACTTGAAATTTCCTTTAAAGTATCATACAATTTTCCTTCAATTTCAGCAGATTTCTTAATCCACTTTTCTTTTTTATAAAACCTGTTATACCAATCCATATTCAACTTCCTTCCATAGCAAAATTAGAACTATCATTTCGACACTGATATTAATTGTTCCAATACGCCTATTTTATGGCACTATTATACCACAACCAGTTCTTACTTTTAACTATTTTTCAATCACATTTTACAAATCTTATAGGGTTTACTTTTTATTTCTTTTATTCTATAATTTTTGTAAATACAAAAGAAAGGATTTAATATTATGAGCAAATTATATAGCAAATATTTATCTTTAAAAAAAGAAACCAATTCATCTAAAATCTATTTATTCAAAAGTGGCATATTTTATCTTTTTATCGATGAAGATGCAAAAATGATGTCACCACTTCTACAACTAAAACTAACCAATTTGAATCCTACTGTTTTAAAATGTGGATTTCCCGTTAATTCTTTAGAAAAGTATATGCCTCTATTAGAACAAACCGGAAAAACAATTGAAATTATTGACCTCGAAAAAAACGTATCTTCTTCACCCAAAAAATTTATTATTACAAAAGATGTGAAAGATTTTATTACCTATCTATCCTCTCAAGATTCTAACAATCTTTCTATCAAAGAAGCTTATCAATTTATCGATGATGTGGTAGTAAAATCCAAATTTCTCCTAGAGGAGGTTTCTGATGAATAATACAACTACCAATTTAAAAATATATCAAAAATACTTAGAACTTATTTATTATTCTAACGATATTGTAAGAAAATATCCAAAATGTGAAAATTTTTCTTTAGTAAAAGAAATCAAGAACTCTCTTTATATAGGTCTTCGCAACTTAATGTATGCCATAAAATCATTTCAAAAACAAGACAAATTAAAATACTTAAATGAATTAGATATTAATCTTAATTTATTGAAAGTACAAACTAGATTATCTTATAAATACAGATATATTACTATACAAAATTACGAGACTTGGAGTAGTTTAATCACCGATATCTGTAATATGTTAGGAGCGTGGATTTCCTCATGCCTAAAACGATAAGAAACTGTTTTTATCAGAATCTCACTTTTGATAAAATGCTAGCAGCTCATAAAAGAGCACGAAATCATAAAACTTACAAAAATGAAATTATAAAATTCGAATTTAATTTAGAAAATAATCTCATTAACTTAATGCACAACATCCATGATAAAACCTATCGCATGGGCAAATATTTTAATTTTAAAGTTTATGAACCAAAAGAAAGAATGATACAAGCACTTCCCTATCGTGATAGAATTGTCCATCAATGGTATGTAGAAGAATTCATTAAACCCTACATTGTTCCTAAATTTATTAACACTACTTTTGCTTGTTTAACAAATAAAGGAACACATAAAGCCGTAGAAAATGTACAAAAACAATTACGCATTTATCAAAGAAACAAACCTAATTTTTGGATTTTAAAATGCGATATTAAAAAATTTTTTTACAGAATTAATCCTACCATTTTATTTGAACTTATGAAACGTTATATAAAAGATAAGGATTTACTTTTTTTTACACAAATTTTAATTTACAATGGTCCCATCAATAAAAACAAAGTAGGAATTCCTATTGGAAACTATACAAGTCAATTTTTCGCTAATATCTATTTAAATGAATTAGACCAATATGTCAAAAGGATTTTAAAAATAAAATATTATACCAGATATATGGATGATTTTATTTTACTTCTTCCCACCAAACAAGAATGCATCCAAATAAAAGAAAAAATAGAAAACTTTTTAGCAGAAAACTTGAAATTAGAATTAAATGATAAATCCAGATATTATCCTGTCAAAATGGGAGTTAACTTCTGTGGTTATCGTATTTTTACCACACATCGCCTATTAAGAGTAAATAGTAAAAAGAAAATAAAAAGAAAAGTAAAGTCTTGGAATAAAGAATATCATAATCATACTCTTGATTTAGAAAAAACAATGCAAAGTCTAAATTCTTGGCTAGGGCATTCTTCTCATTGTAACTCCTATCAATTACAACAAAAAATCCTAAATAAATGTGAATTTTTATTTAACAACCAAATACACCAAAATACAGAACAAGAATTAATTTATTTACTAGAAAATCCTCCTGAAGATTTTTTATAAACAACCTGCTTTTATCAAGCAGGTTGTTTTCATATGTTTGGATTTTCACTTAAAAGTTACTAAAACATAACATACTGTTCATGTGTTTATGATATAAAAGCAATGTTTATATCAAAGGAATTAAACTTCTTTGATACAAATCCAGTAGTAATCTTCATTTACTTTTTGCATACTTTTTGCATTCTATAGTATAACAAACAAGTTTTACTCAAAACTCTCAGCAATATCCTTAAATATTACTCATCCGGGATAGATTCCTATATAGAATCTTTGTGTATCGAAGTGCTACAACACCACCACCGGGCGGAACCCGTAGTAGTAGTCAGCGCTACCATACGCAATGTCCGTATAAAGCACTCCAGCCGTACTACCACCGTAACAAGCACCACCGCGTATCACAAACGGACTGCGAGCATGTCCGATATATACGCCATCTCCGTCCCAGCTTGTTGCTCCTCCTCCACTTGTTATTCCTGCTGTCGCATTTGCTACTGTTTTAAACCATCCCCATGGCTGTGAATTATTTTCTGTTGCTGGTCCATATGGTGCATAAAATGAATTCTCTGTTGCCATTTCATTCACACCTATTCCTTTATATTTTGCCATATTCTGAAAAGTTGCCCTTGTTATATTATATCTCGCTTGTTGATATTTCTCCTCTTTTTTATCCCAATCCCATAAAGATGCCTTTGTTATCGTTTCTCCATTTCCTAAATTAATGACATCATTTTTTTCTTCTGCACTTACCTCATAGCTATCCCATAAACTTGTATATTCTGCTTTTATTCCATAATATCTTTGTCCACCTTCATTGGTTCCTTTTTCTTCAAAGTAATTTCTTGCATTATTTAATAAATTACTATCTCCATTATCTAAGTATCCTGCTACTCTTTCCCATGCCCCTCCATTCATGTCATATACTCCTGTTACATTTCCTGTGGTACTTGCCAACACTCCAAATTCTTTATTATACGCTCTTTTTTCTGTATCACTCTCACTATCAAAATCTTCATATCTTCCTGCATTCCCATTTGCCTGTGGTCCTGCTCCTGTATATAAATCATATAGATACCATGGTGTTTGTATTAGGTTCCCTGCTCCATTAATTTGTGGTACGCTTCCATATTGGCTATAACACAAATATGCTACCGCTCCCCATTCACTATTTTTCATTAAATGGCTACTTGCATAATCTATTCCATATATGTTTTTATTGGTTGTTGTGATATCCATACTTCTTTTTTGGGCATCTCCTACTGTTATATATCTCCAACTAATTTTACTTGGCAAACTTTTTACTATTGTTGTTTCATCTGGTTCATATTGCTGTTCATTTTTTTCACTTGTTCCATTTCCTACTGCATTTCCACTTCCATCTGTTCCACTTGCTTCAAATTTTGCTACCCAAATTCCTGTTAATTCTCTTTGTCCTAATGTAAATCCTGGATGCACTACCTTTGTTGTACTTGTATTCACACTTGCTGTTGCTTTTCCATATGAATTTCCATCAACATCTTGATTCGTATTTCCTGCTAAAAATGTAACATTAATTTCTTTTTCTGTTGCTGTACTTCCTTGTTGATATCCTTTTGTTATTTGATACGCATATCTTGGTATCCATACATACATACTTCCTAATTCCTCTTCTTGCACTACTTGTCCTTCTCCTACTTGTCCCGCTTTGTACTTACCATCACTTAACATGACATTTGCCCATCTTTTATTTGTTGTATCATACTGGTACCAATCTTCATCTGTTTCTTCACATACCACCCAATTAGTTCCATTGTATTTTATTGGTATCATCCCTTTTGCTAATTTAGGGCTATTAACTCCTTCTTTTTCGTTAAATCCACTTATTGATGGTGATACTGATGAAATATAATCTTCTATTGATTGTAATCTTGCCAACTCATCTTGTTCCGCCTGTGTCGTTGCCTCTTTTGCTTCATTTGCTCTTGTAATTATTCCATTATCTCCTGTTAGCGTTGCTATTGTTACACCTGCTAATATTAGTAATACAATAATCGTAATCACTAATGCAATTAATGTAATTCCTTTTTGTTTTCTTGTTCTCATTTCTTTTCTCCCTTCTTTTGTTTTCTTTTAATAAAAAAGTATCTAAAATCTTTCTTATTATATTTTCTTCGCTATCTTTTAAGCAATAATTAAATGGCAAAATAGTGTATACAATACTACATAATTCAAACTCTTTCTACACCATTTTTACAAAATTCGACTAAAAATTCTTTTTTACAAAAAAATTTTTTTCACTTTTTTCATTTTCTCACATCTTTTCAAAACTCCTTTCTTCTTTTGCATAAACATTGAAAAACCAACTTTTTCTTTTTTCACTAACATCCAAAGTATAACATATCTTTTTTATTTTTCAAGTTTATTTCCACAAAAAATCGGATATTTATACATGTTTTTTTTGTTTCATTTCTGCTATCTTATATTTAATCATTAATTTTGCTTATATTTTAGTAAAAAATGGAAATAATAAAATTATTAACACATACATAATGGAGGTTACTATGTCTAAAAAAAATCGTATCGTCTATGATAAAATAAAAATAGGAAATATGATGAAGTCTATACGCAAATCACGCGGGCTTACTCAAGAACAAGTGGCAGAACAATTAGGTTTAGCTCCTCGTTATATTTCTGATATAGAACGTGATAAAACAAAAGGTAGCTTAGATACTTTAGTTAGATTATGCAATATTTATCATGTAACCCCTACTTATGTATTAAGAGATTATTTAAACACTTCTGATTACAAAGAAGATAGTCAATTAGTCGGATTTTATCGCCTTAGTAAAAAAGAAAGAGAAGTTGTTTTAAAATTAATTGAATTCATGAATGCAAGAAAATTTAATAAGAAAGAACAATTTCCTATCTAAAAATTGTTCTTTTTTTATTTGTTATTCAATATCCAACTTATCATTCAAACCATATACCAATAATCTAACTGCTGTTTTAAATCCTAATTTAAAATGCAATTCTGTTTCCATACTTTCTTTTATTGCAATCGCTTCATTATATTCTTCAAAATATTTTCCTATACCCCTTTCTCTTCTAATTTTTTCAGAAAGATTTCTTATCTTCTGTAATATCTTTTGATATTCAGGTGTATCTGGATTCTCTCTTGATAAATAAACCTCTCCATAATAAATCTGCTTTAAAAAATCATCTTTTAACATTTTTTCCAATTCCATTTTTTCCACCTCAAAACTATTGTACAAAAAAAAACATACTTTTTTAACCCTAAAGGGTTGAATTTTGTATTTTTTTATATTTTTTTGTCATTTTTGTATCATTTTCTAAAAATAGTGGTATAATTTTAACGATATAAAAATAACTAAATTTACAAAAGAACAGGAGATGATAAAATTGGCAAATAATAAAGAAGATGTCAATATCAGTAAAATGTATGGAACAGTTAGTACTATTCCAAAAGAAGAATTTATGAAAAAATATAAGGTGAACGTAAACCGGTCTCTCGTCGGAAGAAGCCAATCATCGATTGCACAATCTAGGATATAATGAAATCAAACAAGCAAAACCCAAAAGATGGTATCATTACTTTTTACAAAGTCTATTTTCGCCCTTTAATTGCATATTATTAGGAATCGTTGTTATTTTAATATATACTGATATCTATTTACCTCCTACACCTAGTTATGCTAACATTATTGTAATTGCTATTCTAGTCACAGCAAGCACTTTATTAGATTTTTTTGAAGAATATCGTTCTAATAAGGCTGCAGAGGAACTCAAAGAAATGGTAGCAACTACAACTACTGTCATTCGAGACAACAAAGAAATTCAAGTACCTATGAAAGAAATTACATTAGGAGATATTATTGTATTATCTGCGGGAAGTATGATACCAGCTGACTTAAGAATCATTGAAGCAAAAGATCTCTATGTTGGTCAATCTTCCTTAACTGGTGAATCTGATAGTGTTAAAAAAACAGTAGAGACTGACCTAAAAATGGAAGAGCTAGAAAGTATTGCAGATATTGATACTATTTGCTTTATGGGAACTAACGTTATTTCAGGAAGTGCTAAAGGTGTTGTCGTAAAAACTGCAGATTCTACTTACTTTGGAAAAATCGCTCATACTTTAACAACTGGAAAGCCAAAAACTGCTTTTCAAAAAGGAATTGAAAATATTAGTAGGTTACTCATTCATTTCATGTTAATCATGATACCACTTGTATTTGTCTTAAATGCATGGAAGCATGATATTGTAACCTCTTTCACCTTTGCAGTAGCAATTGCCATTGCTATTACCCCTCTTCTACTTCCTGTCATTTTATCTTCTAGTTTATCCAAAGGTGCTGTCAGAATGTCTAAGAAAAAAACTATTGTAAAAAAATTAGATTCTATTCAAAACTTTGGAGCAATGAATATTTTATGTACCGATAAAACAGGAACTTTAACAGAAGATAAAATTGTATTAGAAAAATATCTAGACATCAATGGAGATGAAGATATCAGAGTTCTAAAACATGCTTTTCTAAATTCTTATTTTCAAACTGGTTTAAAAGGTAACATTGATGAAGCAGTTATCAAAAGGGGATTAGAAAATAATTTAGAAGAATTAAAAACAAAATATAAAAAAATAGATGAAATACCATTTGACTTTTCTCGTAGGCGCCTATCGGTTATTGTATCAGATGGTCAAAAGAAACAATTAATTACAAAAGGTGCTGTAGAAGAAATTTTAGACATATGCAGTTTTGTAGATTATAAAGGTCAAGTAAGTACTATTACAAAAGATGTAAAAGATAATGTTAGAAAAATTAGTAAAAAATTAAATGAAGAAGGTTTAAGAGTTGTTGCTGTTTGCCAAAAAAATGACATTACCAATATCACACATTTTGATGTTTCTGATGAAAAAAATATGATATTACTTGGATTTATTGGATTCTTAGACCCTCCAAAAGAAAGTGCTAAACAATCTATTGAACGCTTAAATAAAGCCGGAATCAGAGTCATTGTATTAACAGGTGACAATGCAGAAGTAACAAGGTGTATCTGCAATAAAGTAGGAATTAACTCCAAAAATATTATTTTAGGAAATAGATTAGATAAACTATCTGATGTAGCAGTAACTAGATTATTAAAAAAGACTAATATTTTTGCGAAATTATCTCCTATCCAAAAAGCAAGATTAGTCAGACTTTTAAAAGAAGATGGAAATATTGTAGGTTATATGGGAGATGGAATTAATGATAGTCCTTCTTTAACCAATTCAGATGTTGGTGTATCTGTTGATACAGCTGTTGATATTGCCAAAGAATCCGCAGATATTATCTTACTAGAAAAAGATTTGAATGTATTATTAGATGGTGTCACAGAAGGTAGACGTACTTTTGTTAATTTAATGAAATATATTAAATTAGCAACTAGTTTCAATTTTGGAGAAGTAATGTCTGTTATCATTGCAAGCGTCTTATTACCTTTTCTACCAGAAACGCCAATTCAATTACTAGTAGAAGGTTTACTTTATGATTTCGGTCAAATGACTTTACCTTTTGACCACGTAGATAAAGAATCTTTGCAACATCCTAAAAAATTAGATATTAAAAGTTTGAAAGATTTTATGTTCTTTATGGGACCACTTAGTTCTATATTTGATATGATTATATTTGCTTGTCTTTGGTTTGTGTTCCAAGTAAGAGACGCAGCAACCTTCCAAACTATTTGGTTTAGTTATAGTATTGTATCTAATCTAATAGGAATGCACATTATTAGAACTGCTAAAATACCATTTATTCAAAGTAATGCACACAAAGCAGTATATATTTCTTCTATTTCTTTGATTATCATTGGTATTGTAATACCTTTTACACCATTAGGAAATATGATAGGATTAGTTCCAATTGCTATTCCTTATATTCTTTTAATTTTTGCTGTTAGTATTTTATATTGCTTTGTTGCTCTTTTTGCTAAAAAGATTTATATCAAAAAATTTGGTGAATGGATTTAAAAAAACTCTCCTTTCGGAGAGTTTTTTAGTTATCAAACAATTCACACTTCCTCTATTTGCACTTTATCTTGTCCAATAATATCTTCAAATATTTTTTGTATTTCACCTGTCAAATAAATAGCATGACATGGTTTTGCTTGTCCTTGAATACTTACTTGTACATTAATATTATTCTTATCTCCAGAGAAATATTTCAAAGCTCCTCTTAATCTACTTTTTTCTTCTTCTGTTGCCTCTGTAATATCCAAAGACAATATCTTCTGTTTTCTTTCGCCAAAATCCCTAATTTCATTAGCAATAATTGTTGTTGTATCATCTTCCCTAATGCTTAATCTACCATCTACTAAAACAATATTATCTTCCACTAAACTTTTTCCTGCATTAATATAAGCATTTTCGAAACAAATAATTTCTGCTGTACCATATAAATCTTCGATTGTTACAAAAGCCATTATCTTATTATTTTTGGTGTATTTCTTTTTGATTGATGTAATGATTCCGGCATATTTAACCCTTTGCCCATCCACAAATTTATTGGTTTCATTATTGGTTACTTCTTCCATTCTTATTTGTGAATTCATTTGTTCATCAATCTGTCTTAATTGAATTGTATTAATATTAGTTTGCATCTCTATTTGTGTTCTTAATTTTTCTAAAGGATGACCAGAAATATAAATACCCAACATTTCTTTTTCCAAAGATAGCAATTCTTTATTTGGCAATTCCTCATGTTCTTCAAATGTATATTGTATTTCCTTTAATTCTTCTTTTTCTTCTGTTGAACCCAAATCAAACATAGATACCTGTCCATCCATTCCTTTTTTCTTACTACTTTGGATACTATCTATAATGCTTTCAAAGGAAGCTAACAAAGTACTTCTGGTTTGTTCAAATTCATCAAAAGTTCCTGCTTTGATTAAACTTTCGATGCACTTTTTATTAACCGCTTCATCTGCTATTCTTTCACAAAAATCTGTGAAGCTTTTAAAAGGTCCATTTTGATTTCTTTCTTTTACAATATTATCTACTGGAACAGTACCAACATTTTTAATACTCCCTAATCCAAAACGAATTTTTCCATCCTCTACTGTAAATTTTGTATTGCTTTTATTAATTTGTGGTTTTAAAATCTCAATTCCTAGTGACTTACATTCATCAATATATTGTGGAATCTTATCTAAATTTCCTAAAAAACTATTTAAAGTAGCTGCCATAAATTCAGCAGGATAATATGTTTTTAAATAAGCTGTTCTATAAGCTACCACCGCATAACAAGCAGCATGAGATTTATTAAATGCATATTTTGCAAATTCTGCCATCTCATCAAATATTTTATTCGCAGATTTTTCATCAATTCCATTTCTAACACATCCTGGAACTTCCACATTTCCATTTTCGTCTACTTGTCCATGAATAAATACTTCTCTTTCTTTTGCCATCACATCTAATTTTTTCTTTCCCATCGCACGTCTTACTAAATCTGCTCTTCCCAAAGAATATCCTGCTAAATCACGAACAATTTGCATAACTTGTTCTTGATATACCATACATCCATAAGTAACATTTAAAATAGGCTCTAATCTTGGATGGGTATATTCATTATGACCTGGATTTTGTTTTCCTCTAATATATCTTGGAATTTGGTCCATTGGTCCTGGTCGATATAAAGAAACACCTGCTATTAAATCCTCTAAACAGTCTGGCTTCAATTCCTTCATAAAGTTTGTCATTCCTTGAGATTCAAATTGGAATATTCCACATGACTTTCCTTCCTGCCATAATTTGTATACCTTAGGGTCTGCCATTTCTTTATCAAATTCTACGTCAATTCCTTTATTTTGTTTTACTAAATCAATGGTATCTTGAATTACTGTCAAAGTTCTAAGTCCTAAGAAATCCATCTTTAACAATCCCAATTCTTCTAGTGTTGTCATAATATATTGAGTTGAAATTTGATTATCTCTTACATATAAAGGAACATAAGTATCTACCGGTTCTTTGGTAATAACAATTCCACAAGCATGAGTAGAAGCCTGCCTTGGCATTCCTTCTAATCCCATCGCAATGTCTAATACTTTTTTCACTGTTTCGTCTGTTTCATACTTTTGAGCTAACTCCTTATTTTGTTCTAATGCCTTTTTTATTGTAATATGTAATTCATTTGGTATCATCTTAGCTAAAGAATCTGCTTCTGCATAAGGAACATCTAGTACTCTTGCCACATCACGAATAACCATTCTAGCTGACATCGTTCCAAAAGTAATAATCTGTGATACATGATCATGTCCATACTTACGAGATACATAATCAATCACATCTTGTCTATGTTCATAACAAAAATCCACATCAAAATCAGGCATACTAATTCTTTCCGGATTTAAAAATCTTTCAAATAGTAATCCATATTGCATTGGATCAATATCCGTAATTTCCATGGCATAAGCAATAATCGAACCTGCTCCTGAACCACGACCTGGTCCTACAGGTATATGATGTGTTTTAGCATAATGGATAAAATCCCACACGATTAGGAAATAATCCACATAGCCCATTTTTTTGATAACTCCAATTTCATATTCTGCTCTTTCCAAAATTTCTTTGGTTGGATTTTCTCCATATCTTTTTTTTATACCATCATCACATATTTTTTTAAAGAAATCATAATGTGTTGGAAATTCTGGTGGTACATCATAATTCGGCAAAATCGTATGTCCAAATTCAAATTCCACATTACACTTGTCTGCAATCTTAACCGTATTTTCAATAGCATCTGGAAAAGCCTTAAAATATTCTATCATTTCTTCTGGCGATTTCACATATAGCTCATCTGTTTCAAAACGCATTCTGTCTACATCACTCATTCTTTTTCCTGTTTGAATGCATAATAATACTTCATGATTATAAGCATCTTCCTTTTTTAAATAATGAGCATCATTTGTCGCAACTAATGGAATATCCAATTTCCTTGCCAATTGTATCAATTTTTGATTTGCTAATACTTGTTCTTTAATTCCATTATTTTGAATCTCAATATAATAATCCTCTCCAAAAACTTTTTTGTGCCATAGTGCCACCTCTTCTGCCTTTTCTTGCTGTCCATTTAATAACGCTTGGTTAACTGCGCCTGCTAAACAAGCACTTAAACAGATTAAACCTTCATGATATTTTTCTAATACCTCTAAATCAATACGTGGCTTATAATAATATCCATCCACAAATCCAATAGATACTAATTTACTCAAATTTTTATATCCTTGTTGATTTTTAGCTAGCAAAATAAGATGGTTATAACGATTATCTATATTAGGTTCTTTATCAAAACGAGAACGTGGTGCAACATAAACTTCACAACCAATAATTGGTTTTACCCCTTCTTTTTTACATGCTTTATAAAAATCAATAGCTCCATACATTACCCCATGGTCTGTTAAGGCGATAGCATCCATTCCCAATTCTTTGGCTCTTACCGGTAAATCCTTAATTCTATTGGCTCCATCTAATAAACTAAATTCACTATGGATATGTAAATGAACAAATTTTGACATCTTTTTCTCCTTTTTTGTTTCTTTTTATCTAATTATATCATTATCTCCTCTATTGTCAATCAGTAGTTCCAGGTTTGAATGCCAATTTTTTGGCATTGGTTCCAGGTTTGAATGCCAAAAAAATAGAAGTTGTCAAAAAGAATATCTCTCTGACAACTTCAAAATTAATAATTTTCAGCTTTTATTTCAAAATATGCTCTTGGATGGCTACAAACTGGACAAATTTCTGGCGCTTCTTTTCCAATAACAATATGTCCACAATTTCTACATTTCCAAATTTTTTCTCCATCTCTACTAAATACTAATCCATTTTCTACATTTTCTAATAATTTTTTATATCTTGCTTCATGTTCTTTTTCTATTTGTCCTACAGCTTCAAATAAATAGGCAATTTTGTCAAATCCTTCTTCTTTTGCTTCTTTTGCCATTCTATCATACATATCTGTCCATTCGTAATTTTCTCCTGCTGCTGCATCTTCCAAATTTACAGATGTTGTAGGAATATCTCCATCATGTAATAATTTAAACCATAATTTTGCATGCTCCTTTTCATTTTCAGCTGTTTCTAAGAATAAAGCAGCAATTTGCTCATATCCTTCTTTTTTTGCTTTACTTGCATAATAAGTATATTTATTTCTTGCTTGTGATTCTCCTGCAAAAGCCTCCATTAAATTTTTTTCTGTTTTTGATCCTTTTAGTTCCATTTTTTCATTCCTCCTTCTTTTTTAATTTACAAACTTCACATATTCCATACAGTGTAATACCTGTTATTTCTATTTGTTGTTTATTTTGTTTTTGTATATGATTCTCCATTTCTTTTACTGGAAAAGGATATTGAAAATCAAATACTTTCCCACAAACTTCACAAATAGCATGATAATGCATCTGATGTATATAGTCATATCTATCAGGTCCTACTGACATTGTTATTTTTTGAATAATCCCCTGTTCTAGCAGTATATTGATATTTCGATATACCGTACTTTTACTAATTTTAGGATTTTTTCGTATCACTAATTGATAGATTTCTTCTGCTGTAGGATGCATTTTATTTTCTTTAATAACTTCTAGTATTTCTTCTCTTTGTTTGGAATAGTTATTCATAAATTTCTCCTTTAAATTAGGAATCATTCCTAATTTTTCTACATCATATACCAGAATTTTGAAATTGTCAATGCTTTTTTCAAAATATACTATCTTATTCTGGATTTTTTACATATTCTTTATAATTCCTACATATAATATTTTAAACATTTGTTGACAAATGTGTGAAAAAACTGTATAATTAGATTACAGAACACAAAGATGGACGATGTAGCACCGACTTTTGGTGTGTTGGATTGGGCAACCAATCCCATCGTCTACTTTTATTTAATACAATTTAATTCCTGCTCCATTTATGCTATTATGATGTTTTCTAATAGCTGGTTTTAATTCTTCAAAAAATTCATTGTTACCATTTTCATATTTCTTATATATTACTCCTGCACAAAAATCCGCAAATTGTACCCCAGAATAATAATCCGAATCTACAAATACAATACTTTCACAAAAATTAGGAAACTTAATAAAATGTGTCCCCATGTTTTTAGCTCTTAAATAAGCAATTTGTAATTCTTTATCTAATTTATTATTATTATCATTCTTTCTACTATCAGCTATTAACATTACAGGTATAACGTTTTCTTTCTTTCTAATCTTATTTGTAATATGCATAGAACATCTTTCCATTAGTAAATGTAATGCAGTAGCATATAAATCGTTATGATTTTTAATATATTCAGATTTATTTTTATAACAATTTTCTTTATCCATAACAATTCCAATTACAGAATTTTTATATTTACTAATTTCTTTTATTATTTCTAATTTCATATTTTTATATTGCACAAAAGATAATTTTAACTTTGAATATGTTGTATGCCATTTTATTTCATGTAACGGATTTAATCCATATTTTATTTTTATATCTCTCATACGTTTTTCTATTTTTAATATATCATCTGCATTAATCATAAAACCAGCCAAAACAAAGTATTTACTTGTATTTTTCACTAGCTTATTATTATCTTTATCAAATCCACCTGGTTGTCCACTTTCATCTAAAAATATGATATACATTTTTCTTCACTTCCTTTTTTATATGTTTTTATATTATAATAAATTTTAACGAAAAAGTAAAGTGATTTTAAAAGTCTTATTAACAAAAAAACTCCCTTTTTCTAGGGAGTACAAATTGGTACCGATGGTGGGACTCGAACCCACATGGTTTCCCGCTGGATTTTGAGTCCAGTGCGTCTACCAATTCCGCCACATCGGCATATCTAAATACTTTTATATCTTAGCACATATTCACAAAAATGTCCAGCCTTTTTTAAAGTTTTTACAAATTTATAAATGGCAATAATAAATTTCCGGTTTATTATGCACACATTTCACTTAAGATTTCGTTGGTACTTTTATAATT
>CALXCD010000028.1 GCA_944386715.1 uncultured Clostridia bacterium | reverse complement strand
TTTTCTATAAGTTTTCAACCTCACCCGCCTAGCGGGCGGTTATTGTTCCACTTCGTTTCACAATGCTAAAGCGTAATCTTATCAGCTCTATGTAATTTACATAGAGCTGAATTCTATTATTTATAAATATTCTAATACTTTTTTAATCAAGTCTATAGTTTTAGGTTTTTCAATAACTTTATACCCAAAGAAATTATCATATATTTCTTGTGTACAATTGAAATATGCATTATTTATTGATTGAAAAATATCACATTTAATATTATTTATAGATGTCTTATATCTATTAGCTAATAATGGATACACATTTTTAGTTAAATTTAATATGAGCGAAGGATTATTATTAATTTCGTAAATTAAATCTATTAGATAAATAGTTCCGTAATGAGAGTCTGTAGATGCTAAATAATTTAATATGTTTATAATATTCTGCTTTAAAGAATCTGAATTAACTATAGTAGATTTTAAATTAATTAGTTTTTATATATGGAAAAGTAGCACTTGTTTGTCTAAATTTGGAATAACACAATATATATTTTTTGTCATAGGAATTTCTTCATAATTAAATTTTAAATTAGAAACTACTATAATAGAACAATAAAATTTTTTAATCTCATTATTATTTATAAAATTAATTAGTTGAGATGATTTACTGTTTGTTATACAAAAATCTAATATAACTAAATCAATATCCTTCATTAATAGAATATCAATAGCTTCTTGTTCATTAAAAGCAATTGAGCTAATGTTAACATTAAGATTAAGTCCGGAAATTGAATTAATAAGATTTTTTAATTTTATAATATCATTTTCAACAATTAAAATATTTAACATGATTATATATCTCCTTTTGACTAGTACAA
The DNA here is from genome assembly GCA_944386715.1 of uncultured Clostridia bacterium. Lineage (GTDB taxonomy): Bacteria > Bacillota > Clostridia > TANB77 > CAG-508 > CAG-269. The sequence goes on along the minus strand of CALXCD010000028.1, from coordinate 23,000 downwards.
AAATGCTAATAACTTTGTCACATATTTGTAAGAAAAAATTTAAAATAGATTAAATTATAAATAGTTAAACAATCTTAAAAAGCCAAAGTAAATCTATATTTTTATAAATGAGTATATAGAAAAAAGTGTGTAAAGTTTAAAAATAAAACTTCTTATGATAAAATAAAAATGTTATAAGGAGATTTTAATATGGTCAAAAAATAAGTGAAGAAAGAAGAAAGATAATATAAGAATTTATCATAGGAACAGTATATCCAGCAACAGAATTTCAAAGATGTATAGTGCATATGATAAGAAATACATAAATAATAACAGAAACATAGACTAGTAGATATCAAAATTGGGGAGCTACTTTAACAAAATTACATACATATTTTCCAGATAGAGTGGACATTAATTAATGGTAATAATTGCCACATTAATACAAAAATAAAGTATGCTAAAAAATGGATTTTAACATACTCTATTAATTGAACCTTGACAATTTCATATATCATAAGGTAATATACAATTCTAAATTTGACAACGTCCTTCTTAGTTTTCTATTTTCCACTTTATTTCTTTTGTTACAAAAATGTAACTAACTTTTAATGTCTTTGCAACACTCTTTTTGTCATTTTATAGTATAATAGTTTTAGATTATTATTACTAAGGAGAATATAAATGAGTGTAGAATCTGATTTGAAAAAAGATGGAATTGAAGTTACAAAACAATTAGATACTTTAACTATTAATTCATTGGCTCATAATATTTCTGCGAAATTATGTGAAACTTTTCCAGAATATGAACTTGATCAAAATGAATTGTTTATTAAATTGTGTCGTTTAAATATGTATAAAGCAAAGATGCCTGAAGGGATGGCTGAAGCCAATTATTATTATAAAAATACCTCTATCTATTTTAATGAACATATTGCTGATGAAGATTTAGAGGAATTCGCTGTACATGAATGTATTCATTTTTTACAAGAAATAAAAGATAAACGAAATTATTTAGTTCGTATGGGACTTTGTGATTATACAGAGTTTAAGGTATATGGATTAGGTTTAAATGAGGCTGCTGTACAATTAATGGCTTCTAAAATAAATGGTATTCCAAAGGAATATGTTAAATATTTTGGAATTAGTTTTGAGACTATTAGTCCTTCTTATTACCCATTAGAATGTTGTCTTGTCAATGAATTAGCTTACTTAGTGGGTGAAGATGTTTTATTTGAAAGCACTTTGAAAAGTAACGATAATTTTAAAAATACACTTACAAAATTAATTTCTCCAAAATCTTTTATGGCAATTCAAAATGCTATTGATGACATCTTATTTGCGGAAGAAGATATTATTAAATTAAATAATAAAATTTCACAAATTGATGATAGAAATAAAAAAGTAGATAATATGGTTCAAAAAATTGATGAATTAAAAAACGAAATTAAATTAACCTTTTTAAGGACACAAAATTTGATTGTTTCTAGTTATTTTGATAATGCTTTTAACCAAATTTCTACTTTAGAAGAATTAGAAAATTATAGAAGAAAATTATATAACTTTAAAGATTATCTTGGTTATGCAGAAGGATATACCTTTTTTAATGATTACTATGTTGAAAAAATGGCTCAATTAGAGCATAAATATAATGTTTTAGAAAATGGTGGTACAGAAACTGCTATTCATGTAAAAACAAAAAAAGAAAATAAATTAGTTGTTTTATTGAAAGCCATTCGTAGATTATTTTTACATGGAAACGCTTCACAAACAGAGGAAAATGATTAAAAAAAGATGCAGTCTTTCAATTTTGATACTGCATCTTTTTTGTATTTTAAATTTATGAAGTAAAAACTTCTTTTATTTTGTATGCCACATCTCTTCCAGACCTTGCTGCCCATGCAACAGTAGACTTAGCTCCAGCAACATCTCCGCCTGCATAAACATTTGGATGTGATGTTTCAAAATTTTCATTTGTTTGTATTCTACCCCATTTGTTTAATTCTAATCCTAATTCTTTCACAAAATCTTCTGGTTCAGACCCTAAAGCCATAATCACAAAATCCATTGGTATTTTCTTTTCGCTATTTTTCACATTAATAGGAACTAATCTGCTTTCCCCTTCTTTTTTTACTAGCTCTGTTTGTATGATTTCTAACTCCTCTACTTTTTCATTCCCTAATATTTTGGTTACATTATATTGATATAAAAATTCGATTCCTTCTTGTAATGCATCTTCTATCTCTTTCTCTTCTGCTGGCATTTGTTCTCTTGCTCTACGGTATATTACTTTTACTTCTTTTGCCCCTAGCCTTTTTACTGTTCTTGCACAATCCATCGCTACATTTCCACCGCCAATAACTGCTACTGTTTTACCTTGATAATTCGGATGAAGCCTATGTTCTAGCAATTCATTTCCTCCCAAAACGCCTTCTAATTCTTCTCCTTGAATTCCCATTTTAGAAGATTTATTTGCTCCAAAGCTTAGAAAAACGGCATCATATTGTTCTTCTAGTTGTTTTAATGTGATATTTTTTCCTAATTCTTGTTCATATTCTACTTTAATTCCTAATTCTAATATTTGATGAACCACTTTTTTTACGATTTCTTTTGAAAGTCTAAACTCTGGTATTCCGTGTACTAATAACCCTCCTAGATAATGATATTTTTCATAAATGGTTACTTCAAATCCTTCTTTTGCCAAAAAAGCACTACAAGTTAACCCCGCTGGTCCTCCTCCTACCACTGCAACTTTCTTTCCATTGGCTTGTTTTTTTGGATAGCAATTTTTCAAACTCTCTCCTTTTTCTATTGCTTTGTCAAATACATAAGCTTCTATTTCTCCAATAGATACAGGATTTGACTTTATTCCTCTTACACAAGAGCCCTGACATTGTTTTTGATGAGGACAAATTCTGCCACATACTCCTGATAGTACTGTTGTTTGTGCTAATATTTCATAAGCTTTGTCCACATTCTGTTCTTTCATATTTTGTATCATTGCTGGTATATCATTTCCTAAAGGACATCCTTTTTGTGAACAAGGTTTCACTTTACAATTAAGGCAATAGTTTAATTTTTCGTTCATTTGTTCTTGTATGTTTATTTTCATTTTATTTCCCATTCCTTTTTTCGTTTTTTGTTTCTTATTTTATGATATCTATTTTGTAAAGTCAATTTAACTGACTGCTTATTTTAGTTTTATACTTTCCTCTTTTGCTTTTTCCAGAACCAATTGAAAATCTTTGATAAAATCTATTTTTTTCGTTTCATCTCTTAATAAAGCTGCTGGATGCCAAGTTGGCATATATTGTATTCCCTTTTTCTCCACCCATTTTCCTCTAGATGCTGTAATTCCATATTCTTTTCCTAATATATTTTTTAAAGCTACACTTCCTAATAATACAATAATTTTAGGTTTTACTAAAATCACCTGATTCCTCAAGTAATTTAAACAAGCAATTGCTTCATCATCTTCTGGATTTCGATTTCCTGGTGGTCTGCATTTAACCACATTTGCAATATATAATTTTTCTCTTTTTATGCCTAATGTATCAAAAGCCATGTTCATCAACTTTCCTGCTCTTCCTACAAATGGTTCTCCGCTCTTTATCCTCGTCTGCTCCTGGTCCTTCTCCGATTAGCATAATATCAGAATTTTTATTTCCAACTCCGAAAACAATATTTTGTCTTGTTCTACATAGCTTACATTTTTGACAATTTTCAATTGATTTTTCTAGTTCATTCCATGTTTCATACATTTGGTCATTCGGGGACTGTCCCACTTTAGCCAAAAATGGTTACTTTAGGGACATATCTCCTTCCTCCTTTTTTTGTTATTTTACGCATTTTTCTAATAATTCTATTTTGATTTCTTTGCTAGTGTCTATTCTCGCTTTTACTCCGATTGGTATGACTGTTTTGGTTTCTGTATGCCCAAAGTTATTGGATTTAATGATTGGAAAATGATAATTGTTTTCTAATACGTCTAATACAATTTTTTCAAGGGCAATTCCACTTTCATGTTCATAGTTTCCTATCCATATTCCTTTGATTTTATCAAATACTCCGTTTTGTTTCATAAAGTATAAGAAGTTACTGATTAGACTTGGGTCTGATTCTATTCCTAATTCTTCTAAGAATAGGATTTTATCTGTGAAGTCTAATGCATATTTTCCTGCTACCATGCCATGTGTTAGATTTAAGTTTCCTCCTATCAAGCTTCCTTCTGCTTGTCCTTCTTGTATTGTTTCATAATTTTCTTCTTTTTTTCCGATTTCTAGACTTCCTTTTTCAAATCGTTTTAATGCTTCTTGGAAACTATAATCTGTTTGGTCTGTAGCAATTGTTTTAAAGTTTGTTCCACTGAAAGTGATTAATCCTGTTTTTTGTGTAATCATATTGGTAAGTGATGTAATATCACTATATCCACATATTATTTTAGGATTTTGCCTAATGATTTCATAGTCTAAATATTCAAATGTGCTATTTGAATTGCTACCTCCTTTGGCACACCATATCATGCTTATTTTCTCGTCTGCAAACATGGCATTGATGTCTTGTGCTTTTTCTTTTGGTGAACTACTATATCCTAAGGAGTTGGAAAATAGGTTTTTTGAAAATTTTACTTGATATCCTGCATTTTCTACGATTTTTTTTGCTTGTTGTATTTCTTCTATATTTTCTCCTATAATAGGATTGGATGGAGCTACTACACCAATGGTATCTCCTTTTTTTATTTTTTTAGGAATTAACATTTTTATCCTCCTTAATTTTAGTATTTTTAATTTTAGAATTATTTAGTTTATTTCTTTTTGTTCATCATATTTTCTTTCTATATTTGAATATTCTTCTGGTTTCAAACCAACTCTACTTTTCATGTATTGTTCTATTAATAAAAATATGATTGTGAAGATAATTCCTATTATCATCATACAATATACCGTTGTTGTTTTGTCTATTAAAAAAGAAGCAATCAATCCTGCTATCATTCTGAAAACATTTCTGAATAAATTTTTAGCAGCAAATATTTTTGTGTCTATTCTTTGGTTTGCAAAATTTCTTAAATATTTATCAATAATAGCCGTGTACATTCCTCTACAAAAATTATATATAAAAAATGTGATTATTATCATTGCTAGTAATGATACATGTTTTTGTGCATTTATTCCAAATACGCCTGCCATTATTGTACTTATTGATAATAACATAGAAATAACAAATAATGTTTTATTTTTAAATTTTTCGTGAAATTTATTTTGTCCTTTTGTGGCGTACCCACTTATAAGGCTTCCAATAGCTGCTATTATTCCTATTATGATAGATGATAATTGTAACTCTTCTTGTAGGCTAACATGATATGTTGATAATATCCATATTAATGCTTCTATTAAAGAACCACATAAAATAAGAGCTTTCAACCTTTCTGATTTTAATATGTATAAAAAACCATCTCTTACATTCTTTATTTGTTCTTTATACGTAAATCTATTATTATTTTTTGTTTTCTTTATTGGTTCTATAAATTTTATTGATAAAAAAGAAACTATTATTAATATAATCATGGAACAAACTACTGGTAAATATCCATTTATTACAAATAGGTATCCAGCAATTATTTTAGAGATAGAATCTAAAATATAATAGCCAGACAAGCCTTTAGCATTTATTTTTGAGAATATCTGACTTTTGTATTTGGAAGGAGGAATTGATTCATTTAATAAACTTGGTTCTGCTACATTTTTTATAGAAAATGCTAATGCACTAAAAAATTCTGCTATGATTAAGTCTGATAAATTTTTGCTTAATATGATGATTACCATATAAATGCAATTTAATATATTGCCTAATATTATACTATTTTTTCTTCCTATAAATTCCACAATTATATTTGCAGGTATTTGTAATATAATACTGAAAAATGCATAAAATGTACTTTTTAATACAACGTCAGATACACTAATACTTTTTATTTGCGTTAAGAATAAAAAGTCTATTGTGTAAAAAAATAAATAATCACATCCTAATTTTTTATATAATGGAAATATCCTCATATTTGTTTTTCTCATTATTTGTTTTTCTTTATTATTGTTCATTATACTTCTCTTCCTTTGTTATATCAATTCTATACATGCCGTATTTAATCCATATCCTTGTTTTTCAACTCTATAAGAATGTATTTTGTCACAATGACACACACTGCATATTTTGCTATCTATGATATTTTCTTTTTTTAGTCCCACTTTTTCTAATATCATTTGGTTTATTAGAACTGTATCTATGTTCCATTTTTTATTTAAGATTTTTTCTTCTATTATTTCATTTAAATTTAAATCTTGATATTCTTTTTCAAACAAATCTTTTACATCTTTGTCTACTTCAAAATGGCATTTTCGAATACTTGGGCACATACAGCAAATAATATCTTCTGGATTGCTATTGTACTCTTTTATCATTTTTTCAACTGTTTTTACAGAGATTCTTTGCAGTGTTCCCTTCCATCCAGAATGGGTATTGGCTATCACGTTTTTTACAGGGTCATAAAATAATAATAAAATACAATCTGCATTAGTTGTTGCCAACATAATTTCTTTTTCTTTTGTGATGAGACCATCTGTATTGTTATATTGTTCTAGATTGAAGTCTGGCTCTTGGTTATTTATTTTTCGTGTTACTATTTTTACTTCTTGCGTATGTTCTTGGTTTGGTTTTACAATATGTTTATAATTGCTTCCTATTGCTTGGCACAAGCTTTCGTAATCTTTTATGGCCTTTTGATATTTTTCTGGTTCTATTTTTTCTTTATTTACTTTAGCTGTACGATAATTTCTGTCAATTCCTATGCTATAAGCATGTTTTAATTTATCTTGATATGGTAATAATTTTCTAAATTGCAGATATTCGATTCCATTTTTTTGTATATGAATTACATTTTCATTTGATAAATCCATATTTACACCCTTTCTATTTGTTTTAAACTATCCTATTTTAGTTATTCTTCTACCTATTTATTCATTTCCTTTTTCATTCTCAATAATATTTCATCTTTTGGTTTGTTGTCAATATAATAATAACAATTTCCTTCTCTTTGTGGATGAAAACCGCAAATTGTTTTGTAAGCACAATATTCACAAGGTGTTTTTCCTTTTTTATAATATGGTTTTATGTCTATCTTTCCACTTAAAATCTCTTTTCCAATTTCCTTTATGGTCTTATCAATATATTGCTGCAAAACTTCAAATTCTTCTTTTTTTACCCCATTTGTCCATTTTTCGTTTACGGTTCCTGATGCTGTAATGGCTGCTGGTACCATTTTGGAACTCCCTTGCGTTAAAGTATTATCATTCATTTTGATGATTTTGACATCTGCAACAATAAGTCCTTTCATCTTAAAATTTTTTCTGATGAGTTCTTCTATTTCTTCTTGTGATATCCTTTTGTCTGCTTTTATCATTTGTTCTACTAAAGAAAAATAGAAAATTCCTGCTGGAATAAAATCTTCTTTTTTGCAGACAGCATCTAAATAGGTTAATAGTTGTATTTGTAAACCTGCATATACTTCATTCAAATCGATGTTTTTACTAGAGGATTTGTAGTCTATAATTCTTACATATTTTCCATCCTCTTTTGTAGCAGTATCGATTCTATCTATTTTTCCTGTTATTTCTATTTTTTTCCCATCTTCTAATGTTAATACAATTGGTTCATAATCTCCTTTTTTTCCAAATTCTAATTCTGTCCCTTGGATTTGGAAATCACTATGAACTAAGGTTTCGATAATATATTTTAAGGCTTTACTTACCATTTTCTTTAATCTTTTGATTAAAATTTTACCTTTTACAGTTGCTCTAAAAATAGCGTTTTTTTGCAAAACGATATTTTGGTCTATGATATCTGATACCATTTTTTGAATTTGTTCTTCTTCTAATTCTGCTAATGCTAAATCCTCTTCATGTACTTGTTCAAAAAAGGCATCTATGGTTTCATGCATAAAAGAACCTGTATCTAAATTTCTTATTTTTAGTTCTTGCTTTTCTTGGATACGTAATCCATATTGTAAATAATAAGAAAATGGACAACTTCTATATCTTTCCAATTTTGAAATACTTGTATTTAAAGTATTTCCGTATAATTTATCTATTTTTTCTTTTTCTATTTTTTGTGGTAAATTGGTATCCTTTATTCCTTCTAAGTCTTGCTCTAATCTTTGTTTCCATTTTTCTTGTGTTTGATAATATTGGTATAAAGAAAACCATATTTCCTCTATTTTTTCTTTCTTTTCTAATTTCGCTATGTTTTCTAATAATTCTTGATAGGTAATTTCTTCATTCATTATCTGATATTGTTTATGTATGACATCACTTTCTTCTTGCAATTTAGGAAACATTTTCTTCATTTTATTAATTAAAATAGATGGTCTTAACGATTTTCCTTCTCCATCTGCAGAAGAATAGGATAAATAGATGCTATTTTCTGCTGTTGTAAATGCTTTATCAATATTAAAATTTTCTTCATATAAATTTTCTAGTGTTCCTTTTGCTAATTCTATCCCATCTTGTTTTAAAACTTCTCTATCTTTATCATTCAAAAAACCTTCTTCTTTGTGAATACTTGGAAAAGAACCATCATTTAATCCTATGATAAATACCGTTTTGACACAATGACTTCTTGACCTTTCTATATCTCCTACTATTACTTGGTCTTGTGTTCCTGGTATTTTGCCTAATCCGCTATTTTTTAATCCTATTTTTATCATTTTGGCATAAGTATCATAGGTCATTTTTTCTTCTCCAAAAATGAGTACCATTTCATCTAACATATTTATTAAGACTTGATAGCTTTCTTTATATTCATTTGCTAAATCAATTTTTCCCGCTTCTTGCAACTCATATATTTTTTCTTTTATGTTTTCTTCTATTCCTTGTTCTTGTAAAAAAGAATAAATTTCTTTACTAATTTGAGTTGCATTTTTTTCTTTTCCAATTGCTTCTTTTAAGTTTATTAATGGCATGATAATCTGTTTTCTTAAAGTATTCCATCTTTCTACTTTTTCTTTATTTTCTTCTATTTCTTGATAAAAATCTACTTTCCATTTGTTTTGTGTAATTCCCCATTTGATGGTGTAATTTTCTAATGCAAATATCTCATCTTCATCGATATCATGAAATCCTAATTTTAGATAGTGAAAAATACTTTCATTTGAAAAATTTTTCACTAGTATTTCTAAAATTGCTAAAAAATATTGAATGATACTATTTTGGTTTAATTCTCTTTTTTCATCGATAAAAACTGGGATTTGGTAGGAAGCAAAAATGCTTCTTATCAAAGTTCCATAAGTTTCTATATCTTTTGTAATGATAGCAATATCTCGATATCGAATTGGTTGTTTTTTCACTAAATTGCTGATTTGCTTTGCTATATTTTCTACTTCTGTATAGGGATTTTTAGCTAAGAATAGATGGATGTTTTCCACATTTTTTTCATATGCTGTGGATTTGGGATAATATAAGTTTTGGCTTAAATGTTTTAATTCTGGTGTTTTAAAACGATATATTTTTTCTAATGCTATTGGTTTTTCTAACTTTAAATCATTCTTTTTTACAAATTGTAATAATTTGGATAGTGTTACTTTATTAGAATAAAAAACATCTATGTCTGGGTTGGTATTGGTTTCCAAATTATCTAATGTCATGGTGATGGTTACTTGTTTTGCTTGTTTTATTAATTTTGTTATCACTTGATATTCTTGCATCGTAAATCCTGCAAACTCATCTAAATAAATGATACTATCTTTTGCAAAGTCTGTTTCTTCTAGCTGTTTTGCAAGTATGGTTAATAAATCAGTTTCTTCTATATAATGATTTTGTATATGATTTTCGAATTCTTCATATAAAATTCCTAAATCTGTTAATTTTGTTTTTAAATAGGTATCTTCTATTTTGCTAGTTTCTTCTTTTAAATGTTCTATTTTTACACCATGTTTTTTAAATTCTGTAATGGCTTGTATCCCTAATTCTATATTTTCATCTGATTTTCCTAAAAATTTTAAGTCTTTTTTATTTTTTTCTAATATAGAAGCTACTAACATCGCTTTTCCAGCTTTACTTAAATTGGTTTTGGTTGCCCCTCCTACTTGATTCATAACACGATATGCCATTCTACTTAATGTGATAACTTCTGCATTAAATACTGCTTTTTGTGGAATGGCTTCCATTAAGTTCTTTTCTGCTGTAAAAGAAAATTGTTCTGGTGTGATAATATATATTTTTTTCTCTGTATGGATTAATTTTGCTACTTCTGTAAAACAAAATTTGGTTTTTCCACTTCCTGGTTTTCCATATACAATTCTTAGTCCCATTTTTCTCTCCTTTGTTTTAAGCTTCTCTTCTCCAATAAAATAAATATTGTTGTGCTAGGCCTGCTAGGTTTCCGAATTTTTCTTGTGCTAATGTTTCTATTTGTTTTTTGCTTAACTTTGTTTCATCTTCTTTTTGGAAGTATAAATCATTCATTACCCTTCTGACCCATACATCTATGGGAAATACTTCTAATCTTTTTAAATCTGAAAATAATAAAATACAATCTGCTACTTTTGGTCCTACTCCTGATAGTGTTAATAATTGATTTCTGACTTCTAATGTATTAGGATTAGATTTCATTTGTTCTAAGTCTACTTGTTTTTCTAGAATCATTTTGGTTGTTTCATAAACTCTAATATCTCTAAATCCTAATCCTAGTTTTCTATATTCTTCTACTGTTACATCTTTTAATTCCTCTGGTGTTGGAAATGTATAATAGGATTTTCCTCTCCATCTTATCTCTTTTCCATAGTTTTGAGATAGTCTTTCAATAATTCCTTTGATTCTAGGTATATTGTTATTGGCAGATATGATAAAAGATAGGATGGTTTCCCATAAGTCTTGATTTAGAATTCTGATTCCTTTTCCATATTGAATACTTGTTTTTAGATGATTATCGATGGATGCTAATTGTTTTTTTATTTGCTCATAATCTCTATTTAAATCAAAATAGTTTTCTATTTCTTGTTTTATTTCATTTTCTGTTATTCCTTGAAAAATAATGTTATTATTTTCTTTTTGCACATGAACAACATTATTTTTCCAGATTCCTGTATAGCTTCCGTCTTTTTCTGGATTCCATCTAAAACATTGCCCACATTCAAAAATGTCTTTTAGTTCAAAAGATTTTGGATTCGTAATTTGATATGTTTGTTCTTTCATTGTTTGCTCCTACCTATATACTTTTATTGCCTTCTATTATATCATACATTTTTCTTTTTTTAATGAAAATCATTAAAAAATACAATGAATTTCTAAATATTTGTTACTATTCACAGCTATCTTATATGATATTAGAAAAACCTGATATATAGATATTTTCAATCAAAACATATCTGGGGCGTAACAATCTGGGTCTTGATTTTCAAATATCTATATATCAGTTTTTTTGAACTATTAACACATTAACTGTGAATTGTAACAAATATTACTATGTTTTAAAAATTGACAAAATTTTACTTTGTATATATAATATTTTTGGTGAGTATGATGAGAACTTATTCTGATTTGCTAAAAGAAATTAAATATTATTCTGAATCAAAATTTAAAGGCATTTATTCAAAAGCCTTTACAAATCATGTTATTTTACCTTCTCATCATCCGAAAAAGAAACAATTTTCTATTGTTTATGGAGATTTTAATAGATTAAACGATATTAATAGTATCTACTCAAAACAATCTGGAGATGATATTTTATCCCATTCTTATTCTAAAATTCAAGAAATATTAGAACAATATTTTCCCAAAAAAGATTATTCTATTTCTATGATTGGTGGGGATGAATTTTTAGTTACAATAGAAAGTATTGATGAACAAAGAATTCACGATTGTTTAAAAAAAATTCAGGCTGTTTTACATTCTGGTTCTCTTGAGGTGATGGAACATCAATATGATGATAAAGTTTTAAAAGACCATTTACCAGAATTTATTGACTTTTCTTATGGGATTGTATTATCTAATGAAAAAGATTTTGACTCTATCTATGAAATGCTTCATGTTGCTGAAAATAGGCAATCTTATTCTAAAATATTTTCTGAAGATTCTGAAAGTGACTTTTATGCATCTTTAGAAAAATATGCTAATCGTAGCCTTTCTAATTTTTTTAAAAATTTTAGGCTTAATAATTATTTTCATTTTGATATAGCAAGTAATATAAAAAATAATAAAAAAGATATTAGAGATTTGTTATTATTAGCTGTGAATTCTAGTATGGAATTACTACAAGATTCAGATAAAATTTCTAATTTGAATTCGAAATTAAAACTTTTAGAAGTTAATCCTTCTATTAAACCATCTTCTTTACTTTTAGACGAACAATGTGAAGAAATTTATTCTTATATGCAAAATGGTTCTCCTGATGATATTACTTATTTAAAACATTTTAATATAAATGAATTATCTTCTTTTTTGAATGTACTAATCAGAGAACCTGTTAGTGGTTGCTATAATAGAATGTATTTTGATAAATATTTTTCTAACTTTTTTAATAGAGCAGATTCTTCTTTTACCACTGCGCTTCTTGTGGATACAACTAATATGAAGGATTCTAATTTAAAATTAGGGCATATTGTAACTGATGAAAAGATGAAATTATTCTCTAATCAGTTGCAAAACAATTTTGAAAATTTGATGGATATGCCTTTTTCTAGAGATAATTTTAACTTCAGTCCTGATGACAATATTATTTTTGATTTTGGTGGTGGAGATTATCTAATATTTTTCAAAGATTTTATGGATAAAGATATGATTCACGAAATTTTAGAAAAATCGATTCAAAATTGTGAACCTTTAAGTTTTGTATCTACATCAGAAAACATCAAGGGAATTACAAATCTTAACTATATTGTAAATAATTTATATGCGAATTGTGGTAAAAAGAAACATTCTTTAAAAAAGGATTATTTAGATTTTGCTCATACAAATATTGCTGAAACTTTTCATTTATTTTTAGCTCCTACTTTAGAATATTATTTGCAAAATCATCCTTCTAATCCTTTTGATATGACAGAATTAAAAAAGTTTTCTCATCTTATCTCTGTTTCTACTATTGAGCAAGCTTCTAGAAATATTTTATATGCAAACTATGCTAAAAAAAGTGATTCTAAGGAATATTAAAAAATATAGAGATTTTCTCTATATTTTTTTAAATCCTAATCCAAAAACTTCTCTTGCATTCATAATGATAATAAAACATCTTGGGTCTATTTTCCTGGCTACCATTTTTACTCTCCCTACATCTCCTCTGGAAGCTGCACACATTAGTACTAATTTTTCTTCTTGTGTATACATCCCTTTTCCTAATAATCCCGTTGTTCCTCTTTGAATTTTTTCTCCAATTTCTTTTGCAATTTCTTCATTTTTATGAGAAATCACTAAAACTAATTTGGTAAAATAAATACCTTCAAATAAAACATCTATCATTTTTCCCATTAAATAAATAGCAATTGCTGAATATAGCCCAATTTCTATTTCTCCAAAGAAGATGACATTAAGCGTTATAATAGCGATATCAATTATAGTAATAATATTACTCATTCTGACCATTGGATTATAACTTTTGGCTAATTGGCTAATTAAGTCACTTCCTCCTGTAGAAGAATCTACTTTTAGCAAGATAGCTGTTCCTAATCCCATCAGAATTCCTCCATAAACACATGCTAAAAATCTATCATTTGTTAAAGGGGGAAATTTATCTAAAATATCTATAAAATAAGATAATGTAATTGTTCCTACAATAGATTTAATAAAAAAACTTTTTCCTAATTTGTAGACTGCAATTGCAAATAATGGAATGTTTAACACTAAAATAGCAGTTCCCATTGGTATATGCAGTAAATAATAAGTTATGGTTGCAATACCTGCAAGTCCCCCTGAAGATAATTGATTAGGTAATAAAAACAATGAAACTCCTAGAGCCATGATAAAAGAGCCCAGAATGGTTCCCGCTATTTCTATGACGATTCTTTTTCCATTATATTTTTCTTCTAAATGCATAAAATCACCTTTATTACAAGTATTTGTAATTTAGGTGATTTTATACTATTAATCTAAAAAGTCTTGATATGTTTTTGTAATTTCAATTTTAGATTTTCCTTGTTTTATTTCTTCATCTTGTTTTAAAATCAAATCTACATCATAAGTATCTTTTAATTTAATGACATTTTCTTTTTTATGTCCAATGACATTATTGGCATCTATTGGATTAACTGTTACTTCTACTTCTTTTACTTTTACATTTAATTTTTTGATTTTTTCTACAATCACATCATACCACATTCCAGCTTCTACTAATTGTCTAAAAGCGGGATGATATGGTCCTGCTACTACCTCACTTTTTTCTCCTTTTGGGTCTGTAATTTCATCTGTATTTTGTAATCCTATTCTAATCACATCAATTTTTTTGTCTGCAAACATTCTCACTAGTTGTTTACAAACTTCTACTGCTTGTACTAATGGTAGTGGTTGATATTTCCCTTCTTCATATTCTTTTTCTAATTTTGTTCCTTTTACTACTAATACAGGATATATCCTTACCATTTTAGGCTTTAATTTTATTAATGCTTTGGCTGTATTAATTTCATCTATTCTTGTACTTTCTGGTAATCCTACCATCATTTGATGACCTAATTGAAATCCATTCCATCGAATCATTTTAGAAGCTTTTTTTACATCATTAAAATTGTGTCCTCTACCTGCTCTATTTAATATATAGTCATTTGCAGATTGTACACCAAGTTCTATTGTTTTTACTTTATATTTTTTTAGTCTTTTTAGTATTTCTTTATTAATACAATCTGGTCTTGTTGAAATGCGTATACTTTCTATCTTTCCTTCTTTGATATAATCATAAGCAACTTGCAAAAGTTCTTCTTGTTTTTCTGGTTCTATTGCAGTGAAACTTCCTCCATAAAATGCAATTTCTATGGTAGCATTTTCTTTTGTCTGAATACCTTTTAAATGTTCTTCTATTATTTTTTTTGCTTTTTCTTTCGTCATGTTCTCTGTTTGCCCACTAATGGATTTTTGATTACAGAATATACAATCATTTGGACATCCTAGATGTGGTACAAAAATGGGAATAATGTATTGCTTTTTCATTGTTTCACCTCTTCTTTATTTTAAATTATTTAAGGCTTTTTTAGCTGCTTGCATTTCTGCTTCTTTTTTGCTTTTCCCAGTCCCTTTAGCTAATATTTTTCCATTACATTTTACTTGTGCTTCAAAACTTTTGTCATGGTCTGGTCCTGTTTCTTTTGTGATTTCATATTCTATTTTCACATCTCCATGTATTTGTAACTTTTCTTGTAAAACGGTTTTATGGTCTTTACTTCCTACATGTTTTGTTGCTTCTGCAATTTCTTTTTTTAGGTTTTCTATAATAAATTTTTCTGCTGGTTCTATTCCTCCGTCTAAATATATTGCTGCAATAACCGCTTCTACGCTGTCTGCTAAAATGGCTGGTCTATTTTTTCCACCAGATAGTTGTTCTGATTTTCCCAAATATAAGAAATCACTAAAATCATGCAATTTTGCTATTTTGTGTAAGCTTTTCTCACAGACAACGGTTGCTCTAACTTTAGTCATTTCTCCTTCTGTTAAATTAGGATATTGGAAATATAGATATTTACTAGTAATAAATTCTAATATACTATCTCCTAAATATTCTAGTTTCTCATTACTTTCCACATTTTTCTCATAAGCATATGAGGTATGTGTTAATGCTTTTTTTAGTAATTCTTTATTTTGAAATTCATATCCTATTTTTTGTTCTATTGTTTCCATTTTTTCACCTCCTTAAGTTTTTTATGTATGTATATTATATACTATTTTACAAATTTTGCAAGCAATTTCTTTTTTTCTCTCCTGGAAAATTTTATGGAAATTTTTTTGTTGACAAAAAAAAATTCTTATGTCATAATTAAATAGGAGGAAGAGATATGGGTTTTTTAGGTAATATTTTTAAAAACAAACTTGATGAAAAACAAGATGGAAGAAGTATTCGTGGAAATAATATAAAGTCAGGTAATGAAATCCCTTCAGATTCTAATAATACTAGTCAAACACACTTATCTTCTATAATCAATGTTGCGATAGCTGAATTAGAAAAAGCAGGATATGGAAGTATTAAATTAGATGAGTTTAGACAAAAAGTAAAAGATTATACTCAGGCGGATGAAATTAATAGAGATAAAGATATTATGTTACGTTTAATTCAAGATGATAAAAAAATATTGGCAGAAAGAATAAGAATAGCAAAAATAAATCATGAAGGTGAGGAACTGGAAAATTATCTAGCAGAATTAGAACAAGATTTTAAAGATAACCATGGACACCCAATTAATATACAACAACAAAAAAAAGAAGCTTTAGAAGAATTAGAGAAAGCAGGGTATGGAAGTATTAAGTTAGATGAGTTTGAAAGAGAATTTTCAGAGGGAACTATTAGCAATGATGATAGAAGTGCGGTTAGAAATATTCAGAATGCTAAAAAATCTCATTTACTTAAAATAGCAAAATTGAAAGAAGATTTAAATGCTGATATAAATAGAATTCAACACTTAGAAGTAGGTGAAAAATTAAATTTATTCCAAGAACTATATGATAATGATTACAGGCAAAACGGAAGTGATTATATGACTGCCTATAAAAGTAATTTGATGGCTGATGCCAAAATAAGATTCCAACTAGCAACAGGTCATGATGTAACTTCTGAATATGGTGATAATCTTATACAAAACTTAAAATTAAACCGGATTGGGCGATGAAGTTTGTCAAGAAATTCAAGAACAATTTTCGAGAATTTCTTTAGAAATTTCAGAATCACTAGATTTAGTTACTAAAATGTATAGAATAGCACATCCATATATTTCTAGAAATCGTCAAAACATTGTTACTTATATGCAAGCTAAAGGCTTGATGCGCTATGGTATGGAAGCTTTAAATGTAAGTGGCTCAGAAAATGATTTTATAAAAATGTTATTAAGTTTAAGCAATACCGAATTGGAAAAATGTTATGAATCTATCGATGAAAAAGAGTCTAGAAAATCAGATGAGATATTAAATTCTAACATGTTTGATGAGTATTATCAAGCATTTGGAACTAGACCTTTTGTAACTTTTAAGCAAAAGTTACAGATGGTACAAACAGATATAGATTATGCGGATTCAGTAAAACAGATGAAACCCTATATGCAAACTTTAGTAAAAGAATCTTTACAACAAAATATAACTAAAACAGAATTTGATAATACTAAAGCTGCTAGAAGTGAACCTGATGAAAAAGATTTAGATAAAGGAGTGTTCTTGGTTTGATTAATAAAAATTATTCTAAATCATATACACAAATATTAGAGATACTAAAATATCTGCCAAAAGCAGAATATGAAATGATACCAAAAAGCGAAATAGAATTTTTTGAAAATAATAAAGATGTAAATTATAACTATTCTTTTAATCCAGCAATTGATTTTAAAGAACAAAACGTATTAAGAGAAACTTGTTCACTAATAATTTTATTATTTAAAAACTTTTTTGCTAGTGATATAGAAAAACAAAAAATAGATATTATTTTAGAAAAAAATGAAGAAAAATATCAAGAAGAATTAAGAAAAAAATATAATCCAGATGATATTTTTCACAAAAAAACATCATCTGTTATTCAAGATTTACAAACGTCTGTAAATTTGGTACCAGTGACAAATAATAATAAATGGTACCAAAAAATATTTTTATTTTTTAAAAAGATTTTAAATCGTAACATAAATGATTAAATCTGTTCAATTTTGAACAAAGAGATTAAGTATCATAACAAAAATTCCATTTTTATTAAATGGAATTTTTTGTATCATAAAAATAGGAATCCATAAAAACCTAATATAAAATACCTGTGAACTGTAACAAGAAATATTTTCTATTCTTTGTTTTTTTGTCTTTTTTGGTAGACAAGTTTTGTCTATTATTGTATAATAGTGATGGATAAATATAAATGAAAGAGAGGGATATTTTGTGTTAGATGATAGAAATTTAAATCAACCTGAGAAACGTAATTTATCTGAAGTATTTAGAGAATTACAAGAAATTCAACGCAATCCTCAAAAACAATTAGAATATCAAAAAGAATTTGAAAAAGCAAATAAAGCTAAAAAGAAAAAGAAGGTTCCTTCTATTTCTTTGGATACAAATCCTATGACGGGAAAAGGTATTAAATTATCTAATTTGATTATTGCTTGTATTGTGATACTTCTTATTATCATTGCTCTTTTTCCCAAAAACACTTCTTTTGTAGAAAGTTATGCAAAAGAAACTGAAGAACCTGAAGTAGAAGCTTTTGAAGCTAAAAATTTTGAAATTAATAGAAAAGCTCTTAATATGCAAAAAATTATTTCTGAAAATTCTAGTTTTGAAAAGGTAAAAGAACAAGTAACAGAAGAGCGTGAAATAGAATTTGAAATTACTACCCAACAAAATCCATCCCTTCCAAAAGGAGAACAAGTTGTTCTTCAAGAAGGTGCTAATGGAAAAGAAAATGTTTCTTTAGTAAAAACATATGAAAATGGTGAATTTATTGAGGAAATTATTTTAAGCAAAGAACGTATTCAAGATCCAGTTGCAAAAGTTTTAGATATTGGAACTTCTGATTTCTTAGCAAAATTACATATTCATCTTGGAGATACTATTTATTTAACCTCTACTTCTACATTAAGAGAAACACCAGATAAAGAGGGAAAAGAATTAGCTGAAATTAAACAAAATTTAGATGTTAAATTATTAGAATTACCTAGTGAAGAATGGTGCAAGGTTTCTTTTGATTCTTTAGAAGGATATTTGCCAACTTCTAGTTTAACTTCTGCTTATGTAACTCCTAGTATGCCTGAGAAAAACAGAATTCAAAGAATTTTGCTAAAAGTGAATATTGATATGGAATTAAATAAACCTAGTGGACTAACTTTAAAAGATTATCAAAAAATCTTTACTGGAATTCCAAATGATACGAATAAGATTTTTGAAAATAATGCGGAAGTATTTTATAATATCGAGAAAAAATATAATATTAATGGCATTTTCTTAGCTTCTATGGCTATTCATGAGAGTGCTTGGGGTACTTCTCAAATTGCCAATGATAAGAAAAATTTATTTGGATATGGTTCTTATGATAGTACTCCTTACGAATCTTCTTATGAATTTGAAGATTACAAAGATGGAATTGAATTGGTTGCCAAATCTTTAGTAAAATATTATTTAAATCCATCTGGAACTAAAATTTATGATGGTGAAACAGCTGCAGCTTGGTATTATAATGGTCCAACTTTAGCTGGTGTTAATACAAGATATGCTAGTGATGAAAATTGGCACAAAAAAGTATATTCTTATATGGAAATGTTATATAATAGACTTTAATTTTAGAAAGGGTTTTCGGATAATGAAAAAACTTAATATGAGAAAATTTAAAATAATTTTAGCCATTTTACTTGTCATATTATGTGTTTTAGGTGTTATTTGTTACAATGTAATTTTATATACACATTTTATGAAGGAAAACTTTGCAGATAATGTTGTTAAAATTGCAGAAGGTAATGAAAATGCTGTTTTCAAAGTACATAAGGTGATGCTTTATAGTAGTGCTAATGCTGTTGATGTAACAGATACACAAGCTTTGCAAGGGTTACATATTTCTCAATATACAGATATTGCTATTTTCTTAGATAATACTAGTTATATTTATGATTTAACTAGTGAAAATACAGTAAATCAATTATATATTGATAATATTCAGATTAAAGTTAATGGAGATGTTGGTCATCCTTTACTTAATTATAAAAATGCTCTTGATTTTGCTAAATACAAAGATTTGCAAGAACCTGTTGATGGTAGAATTGATTTTAATGTTATCAATACGAATTCTGAAAATGAGAGTAATGACTATTCTACCCCAACTTTTTATACAGATTGTTCTAATCCAATTACCCTTGGTTTTATGAACAAAGATATTGTGACTGATTATGCTGTATCTGAGGGCTCTAACACAGTTTCTTTTAATGGTAAGATTTTGCAAGAGGCTAATGTAAATTTACAAGATATTAATTATACTCTTAGCTTTAATATTAATATTGTGAATAACCAAAATGAAAAGTTTATTTATAATATGAAATTGAATGTTGATTTATCTGGAGATGATGGCGGTATTTATAAAGGCTATTTATATGATAATTATACAACTTCTGGGTCAGAATATGAATTTTTTAAAGCTGTCAAATAATAACCTGACCTGACATAGTAATCAAAGTTTGCAGCTTAGGCCCCTTAGAACCTTATCATCTAATACAATAAATAAAAAACTTCTTTGTTTAAAAGAAGTTTTTTATTTATTGGTTTTTTATTTTTCTTATTGTTTAGTAGTTTTGTGCTAACCACAATATAATTACCATACTGATATATAAAAAGAAACATATACTAACTCCGATGATACCTACTATTAACCCTGACTTTCCAAGTTTGCTTCCTGTCTTTTTCGTACTTACTGCTCCTAAAACAATTGCTAATATTCCTGATGGTAAGCTAATGTAATAAAATAATCCTGATAAAACGGATATAATTCCTAATACTAGTGAGCTAACTCCTGCTGCTGATTTTTTTCTATTTTCTTCCATATTTACTAATCCTCCTTTATCTTCAATTGACTAATTTCTTGCAAATCATTTAATCTATTTACTTTAATATAATCTTCTGAAACAGTGTACAGATTATCATCTATATATAGTCCTCTTAGTAATCTTGAGGCATTATTATAGTAAGCATATTTACTTTCTGTTTTCTCATGTGTTATGGTTCCTTTTAAAGTAAATCCATTTGTAAGGTTTATATTGTATACAAAATAACCTTCTGAAACATAATCTTTCTTGTAATCTGTATAAGAATTAACAATAGATTCATAATTATTAGATGTATTTTCTACTTCAAAATCTTCTGTATAATTATTTACTGGTATTGCTAATAGTTCTTTTTCTTTTGAGAATAACAAGGCTTTATGATTTGTTAAAATAGCTGATGTTGTTCTACTATCACCTATTATGGTGTCAGAAATTTGAATTGGATTATTGACATCAGTTACATCAAATAATGCCATTTTCATTCCTGTAATAACACTAGATGTGGATATAATTCTTCCTGATGAGTTTCTATTCACTTTCTCCTCTGTTTGCATTCCAATTCCTATTAAATGGTTTTCATCATATGGGTGTAAATAGGTACTATATCCTGGTATTTTTAATTCTCCTAATACTTGTGGAGTTCTTGGATTACTTAAATCTACAACAAATAATGGGTCTACTGTTTTATAGGTTACAAGATAAGCTTTATTTCCTAAAAACCTGGAAGAATACATTTTTTCTCCTTCTGCTAGTTTGGGAGTTTCTCCTATTTTTTTCATTTCATTGTTAAATATCGCTATTCTTGAACCTTCACTATCATATAGAGCAATTCTTAAATTTCCTTCATATTCATCAATGGAAAATTGGTTGATTGTTTGACCTTTTTCTTTTGCTTTTTTATCATATTGGATACTTCCATCTTCTAATAAATTGAATTTATATATATTAGTATAAGTTCCTATTTGTTCATCTCTATTATATTCTTGTGGAAATGCACCTAATATTCCTTTCCATCCAAATATGGATGATATTTTAGGGACATCATTATTATAACCTTCATATTTTTCTTCTAATAGATAGATATTATTTTCTGATACATAGGCATTTTCTACATTCATTAGATAAGAGTTTACTTTTACAGGTTGTTCTATTTGGTTTAAATTTTGCATGGATAATATAGTTTGACAATCGGTATCTATATCTTTTATTCTTTTTATACTTCCATATCCTGGGTCTATTTGTTTTCCATTTTCATAATAATAGGTAACAATTTCGTCATTTTCCTCTCTTAAGCTTCCTGATGCTATTACATATAATTTACCATCTATGCATCTAGAAGTATAATAGGCTTGTTCTAATTGATAATTTTTTATTTCTTTGGGTTGTTCTTTGTTAGAAATGTCATATATAGATACTATTGTTTTATTGTTATTATTGTAAAAATAAGATGATGTGGATTTTAGTTTTTCACTAATGATTATCAATTTATTCTGATATAGAATTAATTCTGTTGGAAAAGTATTGCTATCTGTCTGTTCTATTTCCGCCACTTTTTTTATTTGTGCTTCATCTCTTACATCTGTTATGATTACTTTATTTTCTGATAAAGAATAGATATAATCTCCATCTGTTTTTGTAATATCCGCTTCATCTACATTTTCTACTTGAATGTTGGTTGTTGAATATTCTTTGTTATTTGATGTACTTGTTCCACTCTCTTGTGTACTACTACTGTCCTGGGCTGTAAATATACCGAGGATCATCCCCATTTGAAAACCCGATAAATAGCATCATCATAGCTATAGCTTCTTGTTCCTTCATAAAAAATGCTAAATGGTAATGTTAATAATTTGAATGGCGTACTAATTTCGTTTATATCCCCATGATAAATTTTTTCTAATTCTTCTTTTGATGTTATTTCTATTAGTTCGACTTCTTCATTATTACTTTTCAATACTTTATATCCTAATATTGCTATTATTAGGATAATGATAAGTATTATTCCTATTAATAATTTTTTCATTTTTATTATCCCCCCCTTTTTATTTTACTAAAAAGGTATTTATAATACAATATTACTCTTATAAATTTTGAAATTTGTTTGTATATTGTTTATGAATGTTTTTATAAAACTACAGAAAAAAGACTAACCATATAAATTATATCTATTTATAGTAAAAATTAATTGTAAATTTCTACTATGTTCGCTTGTTTTTTATTGTAAAATATTGTAATATGTTAGCAACCTTTTCATTGACAGAAAGGCAATCCTTACTCAAGGGTGGAAAGGGGGTTA
>CALXCD010000027.1 GCA_944386715.1 uncultured Clostridia bacterium | reverse complement strand
AAATTTGAATCAAATTATAACTTAGAGCTTAAAAATATTGAAATCTAAGGAATTCCCCAGTCAAAAAAACTCATACAACGCTCATTTTCATATTGAAAAATATAGGATAAAATGATATAATTAATTTATCGAAAACAAGAAAAAGAGGTTAGAAGATGAATGTTGTATTACCAAAGAAAGAAAAAATGAATACAAAAGCAGTTATTTTATATGTTGTATCTATTCTTATTTGTATTTTAGCTACTATTGTAGTTGCTTGCTCACAATATTTTGGAGCAGATGAACTTGATCAAATGATAGCAGCTAATACCAATAAACAAGTACAAGAAGAAGTAGATGAAGAATTACTGGTTGCAGGATTTGATGAGTTGTTTACTAACCAAATAGAGGCTTATCAATCTAGTGTGAATATAAAGAAGATAGATGATAGTAAAGATATTATTTATCCATATTATCAAAAACAGGAAAAACGAGAAAATAATTATGATTTGGACATTTGTATTCCATTTTTTAATATAGACAATGAGGTTGTTAAGAAATTTAATGAAGCAATTGAAGGAGATTTTGTAAAAAAAGCAGAAAGTGTTTTAGAATCTGAGAATAACAACGTGATTTATACAGTGCAATATGTAGCAACAGTCGAAGATGATATTTTGTCTTTAATGATACGTTCCAATTTGAAAGATGGTTCTAGTGCACAAAGAGTGATTATTCAAACATATCATTTTGATTTAAAAAATGATAAAGAAGTTACACTAGAGGATTTGTTAAATCGAAAAGGCATTCAAATAGCAGATGTAGAAAATAAAGTAAAACAACAAATTGCGACAGAACAGAAAAAAGTAGAAGACTTAAAAGCTTTAGGCTATAATATTTTTGAAAGAAATGCAGAAGATGAAATGTATCAAGTAAAAAATACAGAGCAATTTTTTATCAAAGATGGAAATATTTATTTAATTTATGCATATGGGAATGAAGCTTTAACAAGTGAATTAGATTTGATAATTGTTTAATACATGAACAAATCGGAAAGCCTTAAAATTTATACACTTTTTAACTTTTCTTTTTGGCTTTCCGTAAATTTGTGTTCAATATATTAAAAACGGTTACTTTGAGGTAACCGTTTTTTGAAAATAAAAGGGGATGTTTTTAAATTCAAATCAGTATTACTTAACTGATTATGGTTGTATTATAATAGAGAAGTTTGTCCATTGTGTGAACTGCAAGTGAAAAGATGGAAAAAACGTTATTATATAGTTTAAAAAATATCATTATCTTATTCGGAAACACTTTGTGTGTCGCAATCTATTGAATAAAAATTAGGATAGTAGATTGCTCCAAATCGCACTCACTTTGTTCGTTTGGTCGCTTACGCAGTGTTTCCAAATAAGATAATGATATTTAGTTTAAAAA
Source organism: uncultured Clostridia bacterium (assembly GCA_944386715.1). Classification (GTDB taxonomy): domain Bacteria; phylum Bacillota; class Clostridia; order TANB77; family CAG-508; genus CAG-269. The sequence goes on along the minus strand of CALXCD010000027.1, from coordinate 22,812 downwards.
GTAAAGAAAAAACAGCGATGTTATTCGCTGTTTTTTCTATTACTATGGTTGTTCACCAAGGGTAATAGTTAGTTCTTTTTCTTGTCCTTCACGATTTACTTTGACTTTCATTTCATCACCGATTTGATGACTATTTTTAATTTCATTTAATTCATCCATGGTAGTGATTTTTTTACCGTCTGCTTCTATGATAACATCACCAATTTTAAATCCGGCTTTTTCAGCTGCAGAGAAATCTTCAATAGCTTTTACGTAAATTCCTTGTACTAAGTGATAAGTATTAGCTGTTTCTTCATCTAAGTCCATTCCTGTAATACCAATATATGGTCTTTTTACTTTACTATATTGAATTAATTGAGAAGTGATGTCTGTAGTAGAGTTAATTGGAATAGCAAATCCCATACCTTCAATACCTGTACCAGAAAGTTTTAAAGTATTAATACCAATAACTTTACCTTCACTGTTTACTAAAGCACCACCACTATTACCAGAATTGATGGCAGCATCTGTTTGAATTAAAGTGAATTTTTTACCATCACTATCAGTTACTTCTCTGTTAACAGCACTAATAACACCACATGTGATACTGCTTTGCATACCAAGAGGATTTCCTACAGCCATTGCAAATTCTCCTACTTTAATAGAATCGGAGTCTGCAAATTCTGCTTTGGAAAGACCAGTTTTATCTATTTTAATAACAGCTAAGTCTGTTTGTTCATCTTTTCCAATTATTTTAGCTTCATACTCTGTTTCATCATTAAACAATGTAACTGTTACTTTGGTTGCTTCTGAAACTTCATAATAAGATTCTTCAGAAGTGGTAGAAACAATGTGATTATTAGTTAAAATATATCCGTCATCACTAATGATAATTCCAGAACCACTTGCTGTTGCAGTGGTTGATTGTTGTTTATTGCTGAATAGAGAAAGTGGTGTATTTACCATATATTCTACTTTAATACCTACAATAGAAGGTAGAATTTTGTTTGCTGCATATACAGAAGTGTCAGAATAATTAGATAATGAAGTTTGACTTACATATCCAGAAGAATTAGTATTAGAAGAAGTCGAGCTAGAAAAGTTAGAATTATTAGCAGAACTTCCTAATATATTTTCTCTGATAGAAGGAACGCCAAAACAGGTTCCCATGACAACAGCACATCCTACAATTCCACTAAAAAAAGGAAGTAAAACACTTTTTCCAAATCCTGTTTTTGTTTTTGTGGGATTGGCATCATATACGGTTTTATAGGTGTTAGGATTTTGTACTGTTTTAAAATTTTTTGTATTTGTTTCATTTTTTTCATCCATTGAAAAGACCTCCTAAATTTTAACTTTATTATATATTATCCTATTATGCTCTTATCATACAATAGATTTGTGAAATTTTTGTGAAAAAAAACGTAATACTCGATGACAAATTATAGTTTATGTATTGAAAATATTTTTTGTTACATATATAATTAAGAAAAAAAGAATGAGGTAGAAGAAAATGTTGAAAAAAATAAATAATCAAAAAGGTGTTACTTTATTAATGTTAGTAATTATGATTATTGTCATGTTAATTATTGCAGGAATTACGATATATAGTGGAACAGAAGCAATACAAAGGGCTGGGTTAGAAAATTTAAAAACGAATTTATTATTAATAGAAGCTAAAACAAAAGAATATGTAGAAGAGGTTTCTTTTAAAATGGGAACAAAACCAGATGAATCTAAAAGAACAGAAATTAGGCAAGAGGTTTATGAAACAGAAGGAAAGTTAGTAGCTTTGTCAAATACAAATCAAGAGGTTCAAAATGCTGCTTCCGAAATAGGACTTACAACTAGTGATGTTTGTTATTATGTACCAAGAGTCGCTTTAGATAATATGGGATTAAATCAAGTAACCGAAGGAGATGGAGATTATTATTTGGTGGAATTTGATGAAACAAATTTATCTGTCGAAATTTATAATACAAAAGGTTATGATGATAATGGAACCATGAAATATTCATTAACAGATATCGATAATATAGAATAATAGGATGAAAAAGATGAAAGAAAAAGAAGAAGAAAGATTAATAAATTTAAAACAAATGGAAAAAGAATTATACCAAAAGGGATTTCAAACAATTGCGGGTATTGATGAAGCAGGAAGAGGTCCTTTGGCTGGACCTGTTGTAGTAGCAGGAGTTATTATGCCAAAAGATTCTATGATTGAAGGAGTAAATGATTCTAAAAAAGTGTCAGAGAAAAAGAGAGAAAAATTATATGACCTTATTTTGGAAGAAGCAATCAGTTATTCTGTTGCAGTAATAGGACAAGATTATATTGATGATATTAATATTTTAAATGCAACTAAACAAGGAGTTTCAACTGTGGTGGAAGAGCTTGATGTAAGACCAGATTTAATTTTAGTAGATGCTTTAACACATATTGATACAAAGGGAATTCCTTATGATTCCATCATAAAGGGAGATGCAAAATGTTATTGTATTGCAGCTGCTTCTATTTTAGCAAAAGTAACAAGAGATAGGATTATGAGACAATGGGATGAAATTTATCCTCAATATGGTTTTGCAAAACATAAAGGTTATGGGACAGCAGCACATATTGCGGCTATTAAAGAATATGGATTATGTCCTATTCATAGAAGAAGCTTTACTAAAAATTTTGTTTCATAATTATGATGAAGGAGAAAAGTAAAGAATGGATATTTTAGAGATAATAGCTAAGAAAAGAGATAAGCAAGAATTAAACAAAGAAGAAATTGATTTTTTTATCGAAAGATATACAAAAGGCGAAATAGCTGATTATCAAGCTGCCAGTCTTGTGATGGCAATTTTTATTAATGGTATGAATGCAAGAGAAATTACAGATTTGACATTAGCAATGGCAAACTCAGGAGAGATTTTAGATTTAAGCAAATTAAATCATATTATTGTGGACAAACATTCTACTGGTGGTGTGGGAGATAAAGTTTCTTTAGTGTTACTCCCTTTAGTGGCATCTTTAGGTGTACCTGTTGCAAAAATGTCAGGAAGAGGATTGGGATTTACAGGTGGAACAGTTGATAAGTTAGAATCTATACCAGGATATCAAACTAATATTGATACAAAGCAATTTTTACAAAACGTAGAAAAAATAGGAATTAGTATGATTTCACAAACAATGAATTTAGCACCAGCAGATAAGAAAATATATGCTTTAAGAGATAGTATTGCTTGTGTGGAGAGTATACCGTTAATTGCTTCTAGTATTATGAGTAAAAAAATAGCGAGTGGAGCGGAGAAGATAGTATTAGATGTTACTTATCGGAAAAGGTGCTTTTATGAAAAATGAACAGGATGCAAGAAAATTAGCAAATCAAATGATTGAAATTGGAAAATTGGCGGGTAGAGAAACGGTTTGTGTTTTATCAGATATGAATGAACCTTTGGGATATGCTGTTGGTAATATATTGGAAGTCATAGAAGCAGTTCGAATTTTAAAAGGTGAAGTGATTCGTGATGTAGAAGAAGTTGTTTTAGAATTAGGTGCTTATATGATACAGTTAGCAGGTAAAGGAGAAAATATTGATAAAAATAAGGAAAAATTGAAAGAAAATTTACAAAACGGAAAGGCTTATCAAAAGTTTTTAGAATTAGTCGAAAATCAGGGAGGAGATATTTCTTACTTAGAAAATTTAGAAAAATTTGAGAAGGCAAATGTGATAGAACCAGTATATAGTGAACATACAGGATATATTTGTGAAATAGATGCTAAAAAAGTAGGAGAATTAGCTTGCCATTTAGGAGCAGGAAGAATTCAAAAGGAAGATGTTATTGATACAAAAGTGGGAATTGTTTTAGCAAAAAAAGTGACTAATCTAGTGGAAAAAGGAGAAGTTTTGGGCTATGTTCATGCTAAAGATAAAGAGAGTGCTTTTTATGCTAAACAAAAATTAATGGATATTATAAAAGTTGGGGAAGAACCTGTGCAAGATGTTTCTAAAATACTAGGTGTGATTAGGTAATCCTAACTATTTAGTTATTATTTCTTATTCGAAATTCATTTGAATACCAAAAGTATTAATATATCAATACTTTTGAGTAGTTAAAGGATAAGTAACGATAATAAGAATTTCCAGAAAAAAATGATTGAAAAAATTTAAAAATATGCTATAATAGTAATGGTATAAGATAAAAAAATTAAAATATAGATATTTTGAGAAAGGATGAATTACAATGAAGAATAAAAATCAGGAAGAAGTAAAAAAGCATAAAAACTTTGATAAAGGACAAATTTTTGTAAAAGCAATGGCTGGTTTTTTGGCTGTATTAATGCTACTTGCAACGTGTGGAACATTAATATACGCATTATTGGGATAAGAATAGGAGAAATAAATGATAATTAATTTAGGAATGAATTGGGAAAATTTTTATAGAGATAATATTGTAGCATATATTAAATCTTTACAAGAGAATCCTTTGGAATTAGTTACTTTAGTGATAGATTTAGCAATTGTTATATTTTTAGTATACTGCTTTTTTAGGGTTGTAAAAGGTTCTAGAGCATGGCAGTTAATAAAAGGAATTGTTCTTTTAATTGTAGCAACATGGGTAAGTGGTTTATTTAATTTGAAAATATTGAATTGGATTTTAACAGGTATAATGAATCTAGGAGTTATTGCAATTATTGTTATTTTCCAACCAGAATTAAGAAGAGCATTAGAACAATTAGGAACCAATAAATTAACTAAATTTTTTGGAATAGATAAAGATATATCTACAAAAACAAAAGAAGATATCTATAAAATAGTAATTGCAGCAACAGAGCTTTCTAAAACAAAAACAGGAGCTTTAATTGTTATTGAAAGAGATATTAAAATCCAGGATATTATTGCAGGTGGAATACCAATGAATGCAGACGTTTCGCCACAATTGTTGGTTAATATTTTCGAACCAAATACGCCATTGCATGATGGGGCTGTAGTGATTTCTGGAAATAAAATTGCAGCAGCGGCATGTGTGCTTCCTTTAGCAGATGATAAAGATATTGCGAGAGAATTGGGAACTAGACATAGAGCTGCAATTGGAATTTCAAAAGAATCTGATAGTATTGTTGTAGTAGTTTCAGAAGAAACGGGTAAGATTTCAGTGGCAAAAGATGGTACTTTAATTGCTGATGTGAGAGAAGATGTATTGAAGAAAATTTTAATTAGTAATGTAGTAACGAAACGATTTGCAGTAGAAAAAAAAGAAAGAAATCATAGAGTAAAAGCAATACGTGAAAAACTAAAAAGAGAAAAGAAAAAAATCGAGAAAAAGGAAGAAAAAGAATGATAAAAAGGTCGCTTAGGGCGACTTTTCCTGATTTTATGATGAAGCTTTTAAGGAAAAGAGGAATTGAAAATAAGATGAGAAATATAAAATTGGTAATAGAATATGATGGAAAAGATTTTAATGGTTGGCAAAAACAACCTAATAAATTAAATATACAAGGAACGATAGAAAAGGCGATAGAATCTGTTACGAAAGAACCAGTGGAATTAATGGCATCAGGAAGGACAGATGCAGGAGTACATGCGATTCGGACAAGTGGCTAATTTTAAAACGAATTCTAGTATACCAATTGAGAAATTTGCAATAGCGATTAATTCTAATTTAAAAAAATCTATTTTAATCAAGTCTGCAGAAGAGGTGGACGAAAAATTTCATAGTAGACTTACATGTAAAAGAAAAACATATTGCTATGTGATTAATAATTCACTAATGGGAACTGCTATTTTTCGAAATTTGGAAACTCATATTGCAGTGCCACTAGATGTAAAAAAAATGCAAGAAGCGGTTCAATATTTTAAAGGAGAACATGATTTTAAAGCTTTTAAAGCAAGTGGTACAAGCAGTAAAAGTAGTGTTAGGACAATTTATGAGGCAAAAGTAAAAAAGGAAGGTGAAAAAATTTATATTTCTTTAACAGGTAATGGATTTTTATATAATATGGTACGAATTATTGCAGGAACATTAGTAGAAGTAGGCTTGGGGAAAATTAAACCAGAGGAGATTCCAAATATCATAGATTCTAAGAATAGAGAGAATGCAGGAAAAACATTACCACCACAAGGATTGTATTTAGTAAATGTGGAATATTAATTGAAAATAATAACAAAATGATGTTGGTATGCATAAAATATAGTAAATTTAGTAAAAGGAGAAAGTGTTATGAATATTATTTTACTTATATTTTTTGCCATACCAATTTTGGTTATCGTGGTATCTATTGCATTACAAAAATTATTAAAATGTCCTGGATTGGTAGCTGCTATTATATTTGCCATTTTCTTGGTGGTTACATTTATTGTTGGGAATTTGATTTTTTTAGTGGCAGCGATTATTTATGCTATTATTAGTTTTATTACTGCAGTTATTATTTGCTTGATAGATAGATGGAGAGAAAGAAATAGGTGTAGACAAGGAGAAAGAGAAACAGACTGTTGTTGGAATAGAGGTAGAGAAGGAAGAAATAATTTGTTGACGATTCAAAGTCGTTGTCAAAATGATGATAATGGTAATTTATTAACTATTAGTAGTAATGGTTGTAATGGAGTAACAAATGATTTGCTTACGATTAATTCTAATTGTAATAGACAGAGAGATAACTCTTGTTGTTGTAATTCTAATTCAGATACTATATTTGCTGATGGAGAGATAGCAATAGCTAATAATTTTAATAATTCTAATTGTGAATGTAATAATAATTCTAGTAATAGAGTAAATGCTAGAGTAAATGTCATTCCTAATCCCAATACAAATGGTAGAACAGGATGTATTTGTGGAAATTATAGGAGAAGATGTTAATTAATGAATAAAAAATAAAATTTCAACAGTATTGATATATTAATATTATTTGGCAAAACATAGCTTGGGGCGTAACAATCCGGGTCTTGCTTGCAAAATATTAATATATCAATATTTTTGGATAATAATAAGTGAAAACCATTAACTAGTGTTACTGTTCAGACTTTAAATTCAAATAGCCCTGTTTAATCGCAATTGTTTCAAAAAAATTGGTTCCCCTTATTAAGGATATCCACCCATTTTTTTGAAATCAATTGCTGACGCGGGCTTTTTTAGTGCGCTAGTCTGAACAGTAACTAACTAGTAACAGAAAGCTTTATTTTTGTAATAAGGAATCTTGAAAATTCTACTATTTTATGGTAAGATAAAAAACAAATGAAAAAAGGAGAAAAAATATGTGGGAAGTTATACAAGAGACTTTAATAGATAGTATTAAGCTTATTCCATTTTTATTTATTACTTATTTAATTATGGAATATATTGAACATAAAACAAAAGAAAAAACAAAACAAACGATACAAAAATCGGGCAAATGGGGACCTTTTATAGGAAGTATTTTAGGGATTTTTCCACAGTGTGGATTTTCTGTTTCAGCAACTAATTTATATGCTGCTAGAGTAATTACGCTGGGAACTTTAATTGCAGTGTATTTATCTACTTCAGATGAAATGTTGCCTATTTTTTTATCAGAGGCAGTACCAATAGATATTATTTTTAAAGTTCTAGGAATTAAATTAATCATTGCTATGATTGCTGGATTTGCTATTGATTTTGTTTTAAGATGGAGAAATAAAGATAAGGAAGAAAATCAAAAAATAGTAGATTTATGTGAAAAAGAGCATTGTCATTGTGAACATGGAATTGTCAAATCTGCATTGACTCATACAATACATATTACTATTTTTATTATATTAATTACATTTTTGATTAATATGGTGATTCATTTTGTTGGAGAAGATGTGATTGCTGGATTTTTAATGAATAAACCGATTTTAGGACCAATACTTGCAGGTTTATTGGGATTAATTCCAAATTGTGCTTCTTCTGTTATTTTGACACAAATGTATTTAGAAAATGTTATTTCTGCTGCTACTATGATTTCTGGATTGCTAGTTGGTGCAGGTGTAGGTCTAGCGGTATTATTTAAAATGAATAAGGGAATCAAGGAAAATTTGAAAATAGTTGTTTTGTTATATGCAATAGGAGTTATATCTGGTATTGTATTAGAACTAATAGGCTTAAATTTTTAAAAAAAGAAAGAATAAATTGTTTAAAAGTTTATTCTTTCTTTTTTATCATTTAACTATTTGGATTTCTCTTTTTCAAATTTACTACAATTGCATTTTCATTATCAAATAAATATTTTGAGTCTGTTGTATCTGTTTGGATAGGGTCGATTTCATTTCTATCATCTACAAAATCTAATTTTTTAGGATTGAATTTTTTCTTTGTAGTATCATCTTCTGTATCTGAAGAAATAGAATCAGAGTATTTAGTAAAATCAAATTTCTTAGATTTTTGAGGTTCTTTATATTTGGCATCTAAGTAATTAAATTTCCCTAGACCAACTAAGAATTTTCCACCAAGGTCTTTGATTTTAAATACAGCATTTTTATCTCTAACTGCCCCTTGTAGTTTTCCAGGTGAGAAGTAATCTACATATTTCCAATCAACACCTTTTCCTTTAGAGTCATATTCCATTTTCTCAAAATCTATGTCACTAGTATATACCCATTCTCTCCTTTTTCCAAATTCAGAAGACCACCATTGAAGTTCTTCGATAGTACCATTACCAGTGAATATTTTATTAGCACAGTTAGAAAGAATGGTTGTTTTATAATTTTCTTTAGTAGCAGGTGTTTCTAATTGATCTAAGTTTTGTGCAGAGATTGTAGTTGCTACTCTATATTTTCTATACATAGTAAATATAGCTTCTGTTGCTTTACAGATAAAATCAGGGAATTCATCTATGTATAAGAAATTTGGTACTCTATTATTTTCTCCTCCAGGTCTTCTTAATACAGCATTTTGCATTGCAATTAAGAAGAATAGACCAAATGCTTTATGGCTAGAAGCACCTAAATCTCCACGTCTTGTACAAATAAAGGTGATATCACCATTTGCAAGCATATCATCAAAGTTAAGATTATGATGTCTATTGCAAAGAATTGTTTTTACACCTGGTAATCTTAGTAAATTGTCAAGTTGTGTAACAGATGCCATAATATGTTTTTCTGTATCATCTCTTCCAGAACCGTTAGAATAGAAATTCTTTCTAAAGTAAGCTAATTGTACACTATATTTTACTTTTAATTCTTCATCATGTGCTAGTATTTCACACATTTTTTCTACTAAATCAAAATTAGTAAACATTTTTAGCATATCTTCTATGGTTGGTAAAGAACCTTCATTCATTCTAGGATACATTTCTTTTAATAAAATAGCTAAATTTTCGATTGCTTGGATGGCAACATCTTCACGATAAGCATCTTCTACTTCTGAATGGGCATCATTATACATTGCTTTTAATGCAGAAGAAATAGTAATTGCAATTTTGGATGGGTCATCATATACAAATGGATTTAGTCCTATAGAATTGATATCAGAAGGATCTATCATATTGTAATCAAATCCGAAATTTTGACAGACATCTGTCATATGACTAATTACTTCATAATCTGGTGACATTAATGTAAGTCCTAAATCTTTAAATATTGTTTTTCCATTTAAATTTCCTAATACCATTTTCTTTAGATAGGCTTTAAATAGAGTTTCTTTACCAGAAGCTGGAGATAACATATTTAAATTGAAGTTTTTGTTTAAATAATCATTATTGTATGGTTTATTTAAAACAGCGATTTTTGTTTTTAAAGCAGTGAATCCAATTTCTTTAGAAATTTCTCGATAAAAATATTTTTTCTCTATATCTCTTGCCATCATAGGTTCATATATTAAAGAGGTTTTTCCAGTTCCAGAACCACCGCAAACGAATAAAGATTGATATCTTGAACTTTCTGGGAAAGTAATTGTTTTTCCTGTTTCGTTATCAGTGCAAAGATATACTTCACAAGTGTATGGACCACGTCCTTTAGATTTGTCTTCTAAACTGATTCCACCATAATCCCAAATAGAACGGGTTTGTAATAAACTGTCATTAACTCCAAAGTATAACCATTTGAATAATGGGAAAACAGTAACTAGTGGCAAGTATAAAGAAAGTGAGATAAAAGCTGGTCTTACTACATCTGCAAAGTCAGTAATAATTTCTACATAGTTAGGTACGGATATTAATAATAACCATGCTCCCATGTTGAGCCATTGTGTAAACATGGAAAGAGCAATAATATATAGACCAATAACATATACATAAAATATGGTTACTTTTTTTGCTTGCGAGCTTGCAAATTCAGAAGCACCAGAAAATAAAAATGCAAATATTGGACAAGCTAAAGCAAGGGTATATTGAATTGGTCCCCAATAAGAGAAGGAAACACCAGTGAATATCATGAGTAAAATTTCTACGATTCTGTCTACTGCTAAGTATACGGTTATTAATGTTAGCACATAAGTTGCAAAGGTGTTTCTACTTGTTTTTAGCTTTTTTAAAAATTTATCTATATACTTCATTTCAGTTAGTCCTTTCTTTGTTCATTTCTCCCCTTATATTATCCTATAAAATCACGAAAAAAACAAGGGGTTTGGGCAAAATTATATGCATAAAAATTGAAATCATGAATATAATAAGAAAAAAATGGAATAGAGGGGAATTTTATGCAAAACGAATATTTATATGTGAAAGAACAATTAATTCAAGAGAAAACGGAAATAGAAAAAGAAACAGAATTAATTACAAATATTATAAAAACAAGAGAAGATTTGAAAAAGGCAAATCGAAATTTTGAATATGCACAAGAAGAATTGGTGGATTATTATATTTATCAAATAAAAGCAATGCAGGCTAAATTAGATTATTTGATTAAGCTTGCAAAGGCAAAGGGAATTACAGTGGATATGATAAAAGAAATTGGATTTAGAAATTGGGAAGAAGAAGCAGGGTAAAGGAATGAATATTTGTCCTATTTTTCACATACAAATGGTAATAGAAATATTATCATTTTTTTATTGGAGTGAAGAGAATGGATATTAATATAATTACATATTTAGCATGCATTTGTTTTTTATTTTTATTTGGAAGAATTTTTATTGTTCCTGTAAAAAAAGTGTTGAAGTTAATTTTAAATTCTATTTTGGGTGGTGTTGCTATTTATGTGATTAATTTAATTGGTTCTGTTTTTAACTTTCATATCGGACTTAATTTTTATACAAGTATTTTAATTCGGACTGTTGGGTTTGCCAGGAGCAGTTTGTCTGATTATTATAAAGCTGTTAGTTGGATAATGCCAAAGGGGACGTTCCTTTTTGGCAGATTTTAGATTGCATTTTATTATTTAATTTGAAAATTCGATATATTAATATTTGCAAGCAAAGACCCGGATTGTTACACCCTAGATATGGTTTTGCTAAAAATATTAATATATCGAATTTGGATTATAAAATTAAATAATCTGCCAAAAAGGAACGTCCCCTTTGGCAGATTCTATTATTCTACTGTAACAGATTTAGCTAAATTTCTTGGTTTATCTACATCTAACCCTTTTTCTTTAGAAATATAATAAGAAAATAGTTGCAAAGGTATAATAGATAAAATTGGAGAAATAAAAGGATGAGTATCTGGTATTTGAATCATCATATCAAACATGGAGGTATCTATTGGTTGATTAGTAATAACTAAAGTTTTAGCACCTCTAGTAATTACTTCTTGAATATTACTGATTGTTTTTTCAACTAGATTTGGATCTGTCATAATTCCTATTACTGTAACACCATTTTCTATTAAAGCAATAGGTCCATGTTTTAATTCACCTGCTGCATAGCTTTCAGAGTGAATGTAGGAGATTTCTTTTAGTTTTAAAGAACCTTCTTTTGCAACAGTTTCATCGATTCCTCTACCAATGAAAAATATGTCATGTTCTTGATATACTTTTTTAGAGAATTCTTTGATTTTTTCAGAAAGCTTTAATGTTTCTTCTATTTTTTTAGGTAACTCCAAAATTTCTTTTTTTAAATTTGTTACATAGCTATTATCCAATTCTAATATTTCAGCAAAATAAATTGCGAGGATAACTAATAAAACTACTTGTGATGTGTATGCTTTTGTAGAGGCAACTGCAATTTCTGAACCAGCATGTGTATAGATAGCGTAATCAGCTTCTCTAGTGATAGAACTTCCAATAACATTGGAAATAGCTAAAGTTTTTGCTCCTTTTTCTTTGGATAATTTTAGAGCTGCAATGGTATCTGCTGTTTCTCCTGACTGTGAAATGAAAATACATAGCGTTTTTTCATCTACAAGAGGGTCTCTATATCTGAATTCAGAAGCAATATCTATTTCAGTTTCTATTTTACAAAGTTTTTCTATTGCGTTTTTTGCGACTAACCCTGCATGCATAGCAGTACCACAAGCAACAATATATATTTTATTTAAACTAGATAAGTATTCTTTGGTAAAATTCAAGTTTTCAAATTCGCATTTGCTGTTTTCACTAAATTTTGCTCCAATTGTTTCACGAATAGCGGTTGGTTGTTCATATATTTCTTTTAACATAAAATCTTCGTAGCCTTCTTTTTCAGCACTAGAGGCGTTCCATTCTATTACCTTAGGCTTTTTATCAATAGGTTCTAAATCTTTATTGTAAAATTTAGCTTCATTTCTAGATAATATTACAAATTCTAAATCATTTAGTAGATAAAAGTCTTTCGTAAAAGAAAGAATGGCTGGAATGTCGGAAGAAATATAGTTTTCTCCCATTCCTTTTCCAATAACAAGAGGGCTATCTTTTCTTACTACAATCATATTATCAGGATAGTTTTTGCAAAGAATTTCTAGAGCAAAACTACCTTTTAAATCAAAGCATGCATTTCTTACAGCTCTTAAAAATTTAAGAGTGTCATTTTGTTTATCATTTGTATAGTAATAATGAATTAAATTAGGGATTACTTCTGTATCTGTTTGAGAATAAAAAGTATATCCTTTATCTGTTAAAAATTTTCTTAATTCATGATAATTTTCTATAATTCCATTGTGTACAACACTAAAAGTTTTGCTATTGTCTTGATGAGGATGAGAATTTTCAGGAGATGGTTTTCCATGTGTTGCCCATCTTGTATGAGCAATCCCAATAGTTCCTTCTAAATCATCAATTCCTTCTAGTTTTGTTAAATTAAGGACTCTTCCTTTATCTTTCATGATAGAAAGTCCATTTTTTTCTACTGTTGAAATACCAGCAGAGTCATATCCTCTGTATTCCAATCTTAATAGCCCGTTAATTAATATGGGACTGGCTTTTTTTGTTCCTATGTAACCTACAATTCCACACATAGTATATCCTCCTTAAATTTGATTTTGATGGAATGAAAGGTATGCAAAAAAATGCTTATGTATTAATTTTTGTTATAACATTACTGCTATTTTTTGATTAATACTTTGGCTTAAGCTAGCCACTAAGGCATCCGCCGAATCTTTCGATAACCTTAGTCCTCGTCAACACTGTTTGTGTCCAGGCGCTGTTATATTAACTCCTTTCTTTTGAAATTTATTTTGCATGTCTTTTCATTTACTGTATTATATTATACTAAATTTCAAAAAGAAGCAAGTCCTATTAAAAATTTATGGATTATCTTATATGACAAAGAACTTTGAAGAGTGATATATTAATATTTTTGACAAAAACATATCTTGGGTATAACAATCCGGGTCTTTGTCTACAAATATTAATATATCACTCTTTAAAACTATTTATTATAAAATAAAAAATTTGTTTCTTGCGATTTTTGTTATCATTTAGTATAATAAAAGCAGAAAGGGGAATTGTTAGGAATAAGACTAACAAAATGGTGAAAAGATGGAAGAAATAAAAGTATTAATAAATAAAGCAAAATTGGAAAAAAGGGTAGAAGAATTAGCAAAACAAATAGAAAAGGATTATAAAGGAAAAGATATTGTATTTATCGGTGTATTAAAAGGATGTACGATGTTTTTTATTGATTTAGCAAAAAGGATTTCAAATGATGTAGCATTTGAGTTTGTAGAAATTTCTAGTTATGAAGGAACAGAAAGTACAGGTAGAATTTCTTTAAATAAAGATATTACAGAAAGTATAAAGGGGAAAGATGTTATTATCATAGAAGATATTATAGATACTGGTAGAACGTTACAATATTTAGTGGAATTGTTGAAATCTAAAAATCCTAATAGTTTAAGGATTGCAACATTATTAAGTAAGCCATCCAGAAGAGTAATAGATTTAAATGTAGATTATATAGGATTTCAAATAGATGACATATTTGTAGTTGGATATGGGTTAGACTATAACCAAAAGTATCGAAATTTACCATATATAGGTTATATAGAAAGTTAGGAGCAAAGCATGTTTAATATTGAAGAAGAATTAAAAAAATTGCCTAATAAACCTGGAGTTTATATTATGAGAGATAAAGATGATACTATTATTTATGTAGGAAAGGCAATTTCTTTAAAAAATAGAGTGAGACAATATTTTAGAAAAAATGATAAAACAGCTAGAATTGAGAAAATGGTCAGTTTAATTGACCATTTTGAATATATTGTAGTGGATAATGAAGCAGAGGCATTAATTCTAGAATGTAATTTGATTAAAAAGAATAGACCTAAGTTTAATGTTTTATTAAAAGATGACAAAACTTATCCTTATATTAAAATAGATATTAAATCAGATTTTCCTAATGTCATTATTACAAGACGACTTATTAATGATGGTTCTAAATATTTTGGACCTTATGCAAATCCAGGTGCTGCTAAAGAAATGGTAGATTTTATTAAACGAAAATATCAAATTCGACAATGCAGAAATTTTAAGTCAAATACAAGACCTTGTTTAAATTATCATATTAAACGATGCTTAGCTCCTTGTGTAGGGCTTGTTTCTAAAGAAGAATATAGAAAACAGATAGATGAGATTATGGATTTACTAGAAGGAAAAACAGATAAAATTTTGAAAGATTTAGAAATAAAGATGAAAGAAGCCTCTAGTAAATTAGATTTTGAACAAGCAGCTTATTTGCGAGATAGAAGACAAGCTATTGAAAGAGTTTCAGAAAAGCAAAAAGTTTCTAATATTTCAGAAAATAATATAGATGTGATAGGATTATTTAAATCTGAATTAGAAGTATGTATCGAGATTTTTTTTGTGCGTGGTAGTAAAATGATTGGAAGAGAGCATTATTTCTTTCAAGAATTGAGGGGAATGGAAGATAAAGAAATTTTATCTGGTTTTATCAAACAATATTATTTAGATAATCCTAATATTCCTAATAAAATTATGTTACGAGAAGAATTAGATGATAAAGAGGCAATAGAACATTGGTTATCCACTATGTTAGGAAAAAAAGTGGAATTAAAGAGCCCTAAAAAAGGGGAAAAGTTAAGATTTGTGGAAATGGCAGAAAATAATGCAAAAGTTACTTTGGAAAACAAGGAAAAAGATAAAAGCGAAATTATGATGGAATTAAAAAATGTGTTGCAGATGGAGAAATTGCCCAGAAAAATCGAAACTTATGATATTTCTAATACGGCAGGAGAATATACAGTAGCTGCTATGTGTGTGATGCAAGATGGGGTAATTAAGAAAAACTTATCAAGAAGGTTTAAAATAAAAACGGTATATGGACAAGATGACCCAAGATGTATGGAAGAAGTAATTGAAAGAAGATTAAAACATTCTATTGAAAATCCAAAAGGAGGTTTTGGAGAATTACCAGATGCTATTTTTGCAGATGGGGGAATTACACAAATTAGAGCAACGAAAAAAGCAGTGCAAAAATATGGCTTGCAAATACCAGTATATGGAATGGTAAAAAATGATAAACATCAAACAAGAGCTTTAATGGATGAAAATAGAAAGGAATTAGAAATTTCTGAAAACTTGATGCATTTGATTACAAGGTTTCAGGATACAGTTCATGATACAGCTATTACGTATCATAGAAAGGTGAGAGATAAACAGATAACAAAATCGGAATTAGATGATGTAAAAGGGATTGGGGAAGCAAAGAAGAAGGCTTTATTGAAATCTTTTGGTAGTGTGGAAAAAATAAAACAAGCAAGTGTGGAAGAATTAATGAAGGTAAAAGGAATTACAGAAGAATTGGCTAAAAGTTTGAAAGAATTATAAAAAAGAAAACAGGGGAGAATTTTAAAATTCTCCCCTGTTTTGTGCAGGAAACTAGTGAGATATTTTCCCAAAAGTTAGACCTGCCGGAAATTTTAGGCTTATTGGTTTGACATATTTATGATGGTAGAATACTAATACCAGCAAAATACTAATACCAATGCCTAGAAAAACTTTTAAAAATTTTTTCATAAAGTCTCCTTTGAAGATAAGGGAATATTCCCAATTGACTTGTTGCACACGCATTATAGCATGTTTGAAGCAAAATAACAAGAAAAAATGCAAAAAATTGATTTTATGTAAAGAAGATGGTATAATTGCTTTAGAGTACCAATAGTGGTGCAAACCCAAGCATAATACATTAAATAAGGAGGAAAAAATATGTTGAGGGGAGTAGTAAAATCTTTGGTAACTTTTGTTATTTGCTTAGTATTAGGTGTCATTGTTTTCCGGCTAGATGAAGTTTGGAATCTTTTAAAAGATTTTTATACTCATTTCAGTTGGGAAATGTTGGCAACGGTCTTATTTACAGGAGTTTTAACTGGGATGAATCTCATATTAGAGTGGTCGTCTTGGAAAAAAGACCGTAGTGAAAAGAAGAAACAAAAAAATGCTAAAAAGGAAAATAGTTCCGCGGTGCGAAACTAAGGGGAATGGGGGTGCAGTGCATCCCCCTCAAATTTTTTACAAAATTGGAATATTTAGAAAAGTAATTGCATATACATATAAAGTATAGGGGGGATTTATATGGAATATGCAAAAGATGAAATTTTTAACATAAAGTATAATGCAAAATTGGATAAGCTAGAGGTGAAGTCAAATACTAGGTTAAATAGAATATGGAGAGGGATAAAACATCATAAATTAATGACTACAGCTATGTTGGCTTTTGTTATTTTTTCCATTATTAATGTGGCTATGATATGGAGTTTTGTGAATATTTTGCAAAACTTCTAAAAATATGTTAAAATATTACTATTCTAAAAGAAGGAGGATAGTAGTATTTTTTTTGCTACTAAAAAATAAATGAAGCTTGCAAATGAATGGAAAGATTATCAAATATTAGATATGGCAGAAGGTCAGAAACTAGAAAGATGGGGAGATATTATTTTAGCAAGACCAGACCCACAAATAATTTGGAAAGAGAAAAGTTTTCCTAAGAAATGGAAAGATATTAATGCTATCTATCATAGGAGTAAATCTGGTGGTGGTTCATGGGAATTTACAAAAAAGATGCCAAAACAATGGCAAGTAAAGTATAAGAATTTAACCTTTAATATTAAGCCAATGGGATTTAAACATACAGGTTTATTTCCAGAACAGGCAGTTAATTGGGACTGGATGATACAAAAAATACAAAATGAAAAAAGACCAATTAAAGTACTTAATCTATTTGCTTATACAGGAGGTGCAACAGTTGCCTGTTTATCTGCTGGAGCTTCTGTATGTCATGTAGATAGTTCAAAAGGAATGACTACTTGGGCAAAAGAAAACGTGATAGCTTCAGGCTTACAAGATAGACCAGTTCGTTTCATAATAGATGATGTGGTTAAATTTGTAAACCGTGAGATAAGAAGAGGAAATTATTATGATGCTATTATTATGGACCCACCATCTTATGGAAGAGGTGCAAAAGGAGAAATTTGGCAATTTGAGGACAATATTTATGATTTAGTTACCTTATGTTCTAAAGTATTATCTGATAAACCATTATTTTTCTTAATTAATTCTTATACAACAGGGATATCTAGTAAAGTTTTAGAAAATATATTGCAATTAACAGTTGCTAAAAAATATAAAGGAAAGATAGAATCAGGTGAAATTGGACTACCAATGCAAAATTCTCATTTAGTATTGCCATGTGGTATCTATGGACGTTGGGAAAAGTAGTTGATAATAAGTTGATGAAATGATTTTTATAAAAAGTAATAAATGGGAGAATAATAAATGCAAAATTTGAAAGTGATTTATGAAGATAATCATATTATAGTAGTGGAAAAAATTCCAAATATTCCTTCACAATCAGATAAAACAGGAGATATGGATATGCTAACTTTGGTAAAACAATATTTAAAGGAAAAATATCAAAAACCAGGTAATGTATATTTGGGATTAATACATCGATTGGATAGACCTGTTGGGGGAGTTATGATATTTGCTAAAACTTCAAAAGCAGCATCTAGGTTAAGTAATCAAGTCAGGGAAAAAGTTTTTCAGAAGGTATATTTAGCAGTAGTGGATGGAAAACCAGAGAAAGATAAAGGAATTTTAGAAGATTATTTATATAAAGATGAAAGAAATAATATGAGCAGAGTTGTTCATGAAAATAAAAAAAATGCTAAATATGCAAAACTTGAATATGAAGTTCTTTATTATCATCAATTAAAGAATTTGTGTTTAGTAAAAGTTCATTTATATACAGGTAGGCATCATCAAATAAGAGTACAATTGGCAAATAGTGGTCATAGTATTTTTGGAGATAATAAATATGGTACGCGTGGTAAGGGAAAACAAATTGCGTTATGGGCATATCAGCTTACAATAGAACATCCAATTACAAAGGAAAAACTACAATTTGTTGATTTACCGGAAAAAATCGGAACATGGTGTATTTTGAAAGAAGTAGATAATATATAATCTATTTCTTTTTTTATGAAATACATTTTTTTATTACGAAAAAATATTTTAAATATTTTATAAAGGAAAATTGTGGTTTCATAAAAGAAATGAAATTTTCAAAAAATGGCATGATAAAATTCAGACAATGAAGAAAGAATGAGGTGACAAAATGATAGATAACATCTGTACATTTTTAACCAATAGAATTCGAAAAGAAATGCCAGAAGTAGATGATGAAAGAGCGGAAGTTATCTTTTATGGATTGCAAAATATTGTAGGAGAAATACCTAAAATTTTCTTATTATTTGGAATAGCTTATTTGGTAGGAATCTTAAAAGAAACCTTTATTACTTTTTTAATACTATTACCATATCGTTCTGCTTCAGGAGGATTTCATTTAAAAACACATTTGGGATGTATTTTAGGAACTTGTACATTTTATTTTGGAATAGTTTTTCTTTCAAAATATGTTGTGTTAGGACAAATTGTTAAATATATTTTTACTTTGATAGTTTGGCTATTTGGAATGATAATGATTAAAAAATATGCACCAGCAGATACAGAAAATGTTCCTATATTAGCAAAGTCAGATAGAAAGAAGAAACAAATGTTATCCTATATTTTCTTTACTATTGGATTAGTATTAGCAATTCTAATTAAAGATAATATGTTTTCCAATATGTTGTTGTTTGGAAATTTAATCCAAACATTAACAATTACAAAATTAGCATATAAATTAACGAAAAATAAATATGGTTATGAAGTATATCAAGATGCTTCAGTTCAAAATGTTTAATGCAAAACGTTTTCAATGTTTGTGTTATATATATTTACAAAAGAGGGGGGATTTCCAATGATGAAGTTCTTAGCAAAGGTAGCAGAAAAATATGCAAAAGCAACAAATAGTGCGTGTATGATTTTATGGATTTTACACCAACCAAAGATGCCAGCAAGTTTAATTAAAAAAGATTAATTCCATTGGTAAATGTAGTTCGACAATATGTTTACCAGTGAAACCTTAAAGTTATATTTATAATCCAGAAGAGAAAACAGCTTGATGAGGGCTGTTTTCTTTCTGAACAATCCTAATAAAAATCTCTACCTGAGTAGAGATTTTTATTAATAATATATTTCTAATTGTTGTTTGAAATAGGTATCTGTTTTGGTAGTAAAAAGAGAAATATTGTTATTTTTCTTTAAGATATTTTGTACTTCCCATAAACCTAATCCAGTATGATTTTCTTTTTCTGAAATACCTTTTTCAAATATTTTAATGGTATCAACATCTTTGTTGTTGTAAGTATTTTCAATGATAATTAGTTGTCTATGATTTTTTTCGTCATTTCTAAAGGTAATATTGATTATTTTTTCTTCGCATTCTTGGCTTGCTTCTATGGCATTATCTAATAAAATTCCTAAGATTCTTGCAAATTCATAAATTTTCATTTTAAGATTACTTAAATCTAAAAGAAGACTCATATTTACTTTTATATTTTTAGATATTGCTTCATTGTATTTATTGGTAATTAAATTATATATGCCAGGGTTGTTGATAATTTCAGGGTTTAGAAGATATAGGTTATTTACTTTTTGACAATCATCTTCTAGTTGTACATAATATTTCTTAAGACCTTCCATATCATTGGTTTTTACATATCCACCAATAGTGGTTACAATATTATCGAAATCATGTTTAAATCCTCTAACACTGTCATGTAAGATACGTAAAGTTTTGTTATATTCTTCTGCACTTTCTAATTTTTTAGTTGTTACTGATAATTGCATAGCACGTGTTAAACTATAAAGACTTAAAGCAAAATAAATAAGCAAAGCAATAAAACTTAAAAATGTGATTACTAAAGGTAAAGTATCTGTGTAATAGAATGCTATTGTTAATTGAATACATAAAGTAAATAAACCTAAAATAAGATTAGAAAAAATAATATGTTTATTTTTTTTATCTATTTCATCTAATTGAGAAAATCCAATATCTTTATATTTTAAAATGAGGATTATGATAAATGTAAAAGCATAAACAATAAGCATGTGTAAAATTCTATAAATAGGAATTGTTTCAGATTGTTCATAAGTAATATTTAATAAATTAAGATATGGGTTTAATATTAAAATACCAATTAGTCCAAATATTAAAGAAGGGCATACAACGGCAAGTAATGTTTTTAAGTAACCTTGTTTGAACAGAAAATATATAATGATAAATAATAAAACATAATTGATAAAAACATTATAAGGACTTGGAATTAAATATTTAGTTAATAAGGAAACGATAGATGCTAATAGTACATAGATAATCTTTTGGTGAGAGCTTGTTTTTATTTTCAATATAAGAAGGAATAGAGTCATCATAAGATATGCTTCTAAAAAAGTTAAAGGAGAAGAGATGATGGTAAGTAATCCTTCATTAGGTGTGCTTAAAGCATTCCAAATATTATTTAATAATTCCATGATTTTTTAAAACCTCCATAAATTCTTGTTTGTATTTTGGACCAATGTTGCAACAGGAATCATCTTTGAGATATATAGTACAAGTCACTGGATCCACATTTTTTACATTGTTCAAATTAATAACAAAAGATTTGTGACACCTAACAAAATTTTCAGGTAGTTTTTCTTCTAATTTTGCGAAAGAACTGTAAGTATCATAATCACGAGAAGAGGTATGAAAAATTAATTTCATACCATCTCTTTTAATATAGTGAATTTGAGATTCATCGATAATCGTATTTTTATTATCGATTTTAATATATTTCTTTGGTAATCCATTAATATCTTCAAATAATCTTTTTACAGTATCTTCTAATCTATCGTAAGTAATTGGTTTTGCAAGGTAATCGAAGGTTTTAAATTTATAAGCAACCATAGCATATTCTAAGTGACCTGTGGTGAAAATCAAATAAACATCTTTATTCTTTTTTCTAACTGCTTCTGCTAATTCTAATCCACTTTTTCCGGATTTTAAATTGATATCTAGCATAAGAACATCAACCTTATTATCATCCACATAGGATAAAATATCATCTATGTTATCAGAAGTATAACTTACTGTTGCTTCAAAATTATTTTTTGTAAATATATTTTCTAACATTGTTTTTAACTTGTCTAAAATATTTAAATTATCATCACAAATAATGAAATTTAGCATAATTCATCTCCCTTTCTTATTCTAAAAAAACAGTATTCGACACGTTTTTGGAAATTCCCTTATTTTTCCAAAAACAATAACAATATATTCTAAAAAAGCTTTCTTGTCAAGAGGCAATTTACAAAATTATCCAATTTACCAGAATAATTCCTAACTGTTTTTGCTCTAAGTAACAATATGAGTGTTGGAAAACGAAAAAATAGAGTTGAAATAAATAGTTATTTTTTTGGTACTTTTTTCATATGTATTAGATATAAATAAGAAAATAAAGAAATAAATAAAATTTTGCGGAGGTGCCAGAATGCAAAAAAGAACAAGTAAAAGGATGATAATAATAGGTATATTGATAATAGCTATTTTTTCCTTAAGTGTTATTCAGATGAATCAACAAGAAATAGTTTCTGTTAATGCAGGGCAAATAAGTAATAAAAAAATAGGATGGGGAATAAAAAGAAATGATAATCATGAACAGCCAGATGTAGGAGCAAGTAATCAAAAAATATTAGAAGCTAATAATGGAATTTGTTTAGGAAATAAAGAAAAGAAATATATCTATTTAACTTTTGATGAAGGATATGAAGCAGGGTATACCCCAAAAATATTAGAAACTTTAAAAAGTAATAATGTAAAAGCTACGTTCTTTATTACTGCTCATTACGTGAATACACAAGAAGAGTTAGTAAAACAAATGATTGACGAAGGTCATATTGTAGGAAATCATACACCTAAATGCTTAATGTCCGGAAATGATATAGAGACAAAATGCTAGAGTAATAGCCTATTTAGAGCAATCATTTGTAATGATACTTTAAGATACTATAAATGATACATTAAATGATACTTTAAAATTTCAATAAAATAAAAATTTCTAAAGTTATCCAAAAATATAGTAAATTTAAACAAATTATGCTATACTAGTAATAGTATATAAGAAAAATCTAAT